>NZ_JAXOJP010000009.1:0-174976 GCF_036663795.1 Parasphingomonas halimpatiens | reverse complement strand
TGGGAACGATCCATCGAAAGCTCGACCGCATGGGCAACCATCGCCAGCATCCGCATGATCACCCGCAGAATCGCAAGAGTCTCAATCAGTTGAGAAACTTTTGAATCAGGCTCTAAGGCACGCTCACGCAGTGTTGAATCGCGATCGGCGGGTCGGCGAGGCTCCTGCCTGACCTGAAACAGGTGGCGGTGGTCCGTTCGCCAATCCACGAGGGAGAGGGGTTGAAAGGGAGGGGCGACGCCAGCGACAGTACTGGCGTCGCCCCTCCCGCTGCCTCACGCCGTTTGGCGATTGCGCCAGCTCTCGGCGTAGCTGTCGCGCGCGACTTCCGAATAAGGCACCGGGCTGACGATTGCCTTGATCTCGGTCTGGACGTGCCGCTCGACCGTTGGCTTGCGCGTGCCGCCATTGGGCTCGCCCCACAGCAAGGTCACCTCGGTGCCCGGCTCGGCGAAGTCGGCATCGACCATCGCCAGGGTCAGCATGCGGCCCTCATTGGCGCTGTAGCCGATCCAGGTCGACAAGCCGACCAGCTTGCCGTCCTTGAGCACCTGATCATAGGGGTGCATCGCATAAACCGCCGAGGGGAACTCCATATACTTGGCGCGGTCGGCCTTGGTGAACTGCGAGCTGACGACGCGCATCAGATCCTCATTGTCGAGCGCCAGCGTCACCTTGCGGCGATGCGGCTGGCCCGCCATCCGCTCGAGCGCCTCGCGGCCGATAAAGTCATGGTCGAACTTGACGAACGGCCCGTAGCCCAGGTCCCACGGCGTCAGATAATAGCCTTCGACCGAGTCCGGCACATAGCTGCCACCGATCGACGCCTTGGCTTCGTAGGAATTGGCCGTCAGCCACTCCCGGAAAGCGCGCGTACCCTCACCGGTATAGGTCGCGGGCAGTGGCGACGGGATCCAGCCGGATTCGATCGTGTTCGAGGAATAAGTCCGGCCGCCGACCAGCGTCAGGCCGAAATCCTTGCCCGCCTCGATCAGCGCGTTACGCACCGCGTCATAGTCCGCCCAAGGGCCGAACAGCTCGTAACCCGGCTGGCCTGCCATGCCGTGGCGCAATGCGCGGACTTCCTTCCCGGCAATCTGGAGCCGGGTCATGTGGAAGAATTTGAGGTCCGGCGGCGTCGCGCCCATCGCCTTTTCCAGCGTCTTCATGGCGTTCGGCCCCTGAAGCTGGAAGCGGTAGGAGCGGCGATTCTCGGGATCGGGCCGCGCTGCGGTGCGCTCGTCGCGCGAGACGGTGACGTCCCAGTCGCCGGTCGCGGCATGGAATTCGATCCACTCGATCGTCGGCGCGCGGCCAACGAGGTTGAACTTGTTCTCGTCGAGATAGAACAGGATCACGTCACCGATCACATAACCCTCGGGCGTGACCGGCACGAACTGCTTCGCGCGATCGGGCACAAAGCCCTTGAAGCTGTTGACGCCGAGATGGTTGAGCATGGCGAAGGCGTCGGGCCCCTCGACCGCCAGATCGACCATGTGGAAGGACTGGTTGAACAGCACGCAGGTGTTGGCCCAGGCCTGCTGCTCGTCGCGCCAGTTGGAATATTCCGCCGGGACGCCGGGATAGACGTTGGGGCCGGTTTGCTGGTTACGCAGCAGTTCGACGATGTCGCCGCTCGCATCGAGCAGTTGCTGCAGGGTATTCTCGGTCATGAAACTCTCCTCGTAAAATCCGGTTGGTCTAAAGATGGGGTGTTTCGGGTTGGCGCAACCATGCTGCGATCGCCTGGTTCAGCAACGCGGGCGCTTCGGCCGGCAGCATATGGCCGGCGCCCTCGATCACGACGAGCTGCGCGCCGGGGATAAGCGCCGCGATGGCGGCGTGTTGTTCCGGCGGACTCCAGCGATCCTCGCTGCCGACGGCGACCAGCACCGGGCATGTCAGCTGCGGGAGCAGGCTCTCGACCTCGGGCCGCCCGAGCAGCGCGGCGATCTGCGCCTCGAACTGCGGCAGGCCGGCCTGGATGCACATTTCCCGCAAGGGCGCGAGCAGCGACGCATCGTCGCGACGCGACGGGGCGACCATCGGCGGCAACCACGAATCGACCAGCGCGGCCATGCCCTGTGCCCGGCCCAGATCGCGCAAGACGTGCCGTTTCGGCGCTTCGTCCGGGGAAGGAAGATGGACGCCGGTGCTGACCAGCGCGAGTCGCGAGACCCGCTCGGGCGCGCGCCGCACGACCTCCAGCGCGACGCGCGCGCCCATCGAATGACCGAGCAGCGCAAAGCGCGCCGGCGCATCTGCCAGGACGATCGCGGCGATGTCGCCGAGATCGTCGGCGTCGCCATAGCCCGTGGCCGGTATCGCTTGCGGGAAGGCGGCACATTGCGCGGCGAAGATGCGCGAATCGCACATCAGGCCGGGCAGGACGAGCAACGGCTCACCGCGATCGGTGGCATCCTGATATTTCGCGTCCATGAAGATTTCATGTATACGAACTGAAATGGCCGCGCTAGAGGCTTTTCGAGGATCCGGCGCAGCAATCGCACGGCTCGCGAGAGGACAGTTGATGACCATCCCCGCCATTCATCCCGCCTGGTCTCGCCCGCCCAAGGGCATGACCGATGGCTATTCGATCGAAATGACCGCCAAGGATCGCCCCGCATTGCGCGAGGCGGCCGCCGCGATCGCACCCGAAACGCCGATCGCCATCACCTTCCTGCCGGGCGAATCGATGGATGCGCGCATCGCCGCCGCGGCCGATGTCCGCGAACTCGGTTTCGAACCGATGCCGCATCTGTCGGCGCGTCGGATCACCTCGCACGACGAGCTCGAGGAAACCGTGCGTCGCACGGTGGCCGAAGCCGGTGCGCGGCGTATGTTCCTCGTCGCGGGCGACCCGCCGGTACCGGCCGGGCCGTTCGCCGACACGATGAGCCTGGTGCAAACGGGTCTGTTCGAACGCTACCACATCAAGGCGATCGGCATCGCCGGCCACCCCGAGGGCCATCCGCAAATGGACGCGGAGGCGTGCTGGACCGCGCTGGAGACGAAGCAGGCGGAAATCACTCGCCGCGGCATGGCCACGTTGATCGTCACGCAGTTCGGCTTCGACCCCGACCCGTTCATTTCCTGGCTCGAGGCACTGCGCGCGCGCGGGATCGACGCGCCGGTCCGGATCGGCGTCCCCGGCCCTGCCGGCATCAAGACCTTGCTCCGCTTTGCCGCGCATTGCGGCGTCGGGGCGTCGACCTCGGTGCTGAGCAAATATGGCATCTCGATCACCAAGCTGCTCGGCACCGCCGGCCCCGACGCGCTGGTCGATCAACTGGCCGCGCGGCTCACGCCCGCGCATGGCCCGGTCCGGCTGCATTTCTATCCGTTTGGCGGGCTCGCCCGAACCGTCGCCTGGATCAACGACTATGAGGCGCAACATTCATGACCCAAAGCCTGACTCTCCGCCTGTCCTGTAACGACCGTCCGGGCCTCGTCATGATGGTCGCGGGCTTCCTCACCGGTCAGGGCGGCAACATCGTCGATGCCCAGCAGTTCGACGACCGGCTGACCGGTCGATTCTTCATGCGCGTGGTGTTCGAAGTAGCGGGCGAGGACCACGCCGACGCGTTGCGTGCGGCCTTCGTCCCCGTCGCGCAGGAGATGGGCGCCGAATGGACGCTGCGGGCCGCCCATGAGCGGCAAAAGGTGCTGCTGATGGTGTCGAAGTTCGACCATTGTCTCGGCGACCTGCTCTATCGTCACCGCATCGGCGAACTCGACATGGACGTGGTCGGGATCATCTCCAACCATCCGCGCAGCGCGATGCAGATCACGATGATCGGCGACATCCCGTTCCACCATCTGCCCGTCACCAGGGACAGCAAGGCGCAGCAGGAAGCGCAAGTGAAGCGCATCGTCACCGAGACGGGCGCCGACCTGATCGTGCTGGCGCGCTACATGCAGATCCTGTCGGACGATCTCGCCGGCTTCCTGTCGGGGCGTTGCATCAACATCCACCACAGTTTCCTGCCCGGCTTCAAGGGCGCAAAACCCTATCACCAGGCGCATGAGCGCGGCGTGAAGATGATCGGCGCCACGGCGCATTATGTCACCGCCGACCTCGATGAAGGACCGATCATCGCGCAGGATGTCGAGGCGATCAATCACGCCAGCACGCCCGAAGATCTCGTCCGCAAGGGACGCGACATCGAGCGGCGCGTGCTGGCCGAAGCGGTGACCTACCATCTTCAGGACCGCGTTCTGCTGAACGGCTCCCGCACCGTCGTCTTCCGCTGACGCGATGACACCGATCGACGGGCGCGCGATGGCGCGCCGGCTCTCCGAGGCCGTCGCCGCCGACGTCGCCGCGCTCGTCGCGCGCGGCGTTCGACCGGGGCTAGCGGTCGTGCTGGTCGGCGAGGATCCGGCGAGCGAGGTCTATGTCGCGCGCAAGGTTTCGGAATGCGCACGCGCCGGAATCGCCTCGTCCGAACACCGGCTGCCCGCCGACACGCCGGAGTCGACGCTGCTCGCCCTGATCGACACGCTGAACGACGACCCCGCCATACACGGCATCCTCGTCCAGCTCCCCTTGCCCGAGCAGATCGAGGCCGGCCGCGTGCTCGACCGGATCGTGCCCGAAAAGGATGTCGACGGCTTCCACCCGGTGAATGTCGGCCGGCTATCGACCGGGACCGGGGGTCTCGTGCCGTGCACGCCGCTCGGCTGCATGATGCTGCTCGACAGCGTGATCGACGATTATCGCGGGCTCGCCGCCGTCGTCATCGGCAAGTCGAACATCGTCGGCAAACCCGTCGCGATGCTGCTGCTCGAACGCGAATGTACCGTGACCGTGACGCATATCGCCACACGCGGGCTGCCCGACATCGTCCGCACCGCCGACATCGTGGTTGCCGCCGCCGGTGCGCCACATCTGGTGCGCGGCGACTGGGTGAAGCCGGGCGCCGTGGTGATCGACGTCGGCATCACCCGCGTCGATGCTGAGAATGGGCGTACCAAATTATTGGGCGATGTCGCGTTCGACGAACTCGCCCACGCGCACGCCGCGACCCCGGTTCCCGGCGGAGTCGGCCCGATGACGATCGCCTGTCTGCTGGCGAATACCGTGCGCGCGGCATCGCTCGCCGGGCAGGCCTGAGGATGTCGATCATCGTCAGCGTCGAGGATCTGGCGCTGTCGGCGCGCATCGGCATCAACCCCGATGAGCTCGACCGCCGTCAGCCGTTGATCGTCTCGGTCGACCTGCGACTTGCCGATGGTGTGACGGTCGCGTCGCTCGGCGACAGCGTCGACTATCGCCGCATCGTCGCCGAGGCCGAGGCGATCGCCGAACGGCATACCGGCATGATCGAGGTGTTCGCGCAACGGCTCGCCGAGCGGTGCCTCGCGCTCGGCCCGGTGCGTGATGCCACGGTGCGCGTCGCCAAGCCCCAGGCGCTGGCGCGCGGTCTCGCGGCGGTGCGGGTCAGTCTGAGCGCGGCCGGGAGCTGATCGGTGCCGGCCGCGCGCGCCGCCGGCTCAGCCATCACCTCGCGCAGCGGCGCGCGCCGCCTTGTAGCTTTCACGCCTGGTTTGCTCGAAGGCGACGCGCTCGGCATATCCCGCATCCTCGGGATAGTCGCGAAATTCGGCGATGATCTCGTCGAACACACCGCGCAGCTCGTCACGAAATTCGGGGTGCGAGAAGATGTAGAAGCGGTCCGCGCCGATCGCCTCGATCACGCGCGCGGCGATGACGTCGGGCTCCATGCCGACCTGGTGGAGCTTTTCGAGTCGTCCGACCATCTCGTCGTTGACCGGCTTGGCCCCCGCCCTGAGCGCATCGGGGCGGACCTCGTCGCTGGCGAAGATGTGGCTCTTCACGAGCCCGGGGCAGAGCACCGATACGCCGATGCCATGCGGGGCGAGGCTGTAACGCAGCGATTCGCTCATCCCGCGCACCGCGAATTTGGTGGTATTGTAGATGCCTGGCGCAGGGCCGCAGAGGAAGCTCGCCATCGACGCGGTATTGACGACATGGCCGCCCTGCCCGTTCGCCTTCATGCGCGGCACGAAGGTCATCACGCCGTTGATGACGCCGTGCAGGTTCACCCCCATCACCCAGTCCCAGTCGTCGAACGACGAATCGTCGATCGTCTGAAAGAGGTTGATGCCGGCATTGTTGAACAACAGGCTGACCGGACCGAGCTTTGCCTCGACCTCGTCCGCCGCCGCCGCGAACCCGTCGCGCGACGCCACGTCGAGCTGGACGCCGATCACTTCCTGATTGTCGAGCGTCTTCAAGGCAGCGGCGATCGCGTCCTCGCGAATGTCGGCGATGGCGACCTTACAGCCCTGTGCGAGCAGTGCGCGGGCGAGACCGAGGCCGATCCCGTTCGCGCCGCCGGTGACGAAGGCCGTGCGGCCCGCCAAATCTTTCATTTCGTCTCTCCTGATGATTCCGGGGCGCTCGATCGCCCGAATTTCGTTGCGCCGAATTGTATTCTACACTTACAGTTTGCCAAGCCAAAACGACGCGTCGCCCGAGCGATGCGCGATTAGGAGAGGACGAGAATGGGCATCGCGCACGCCGCCGCCGCTACCGAAATCATGGCGAGCGAGGAAATGGCGCTCGTCGAGGGATCACCCGCCTCGGCACGCACATGGTCGTCGCCGGGCGCCGCCTATTGGGCGCTGTTCGTGATCGTGCTGGCGACCTTCCTGACCTTTTTCGACCAGGTCGTGTTCGGCATGCTCGCGCAGCGCATCAAGACCGATTTCGGCCTGACCGATTCGCAACTTGGCTTCCTCGCCGGGCCGGCGAGCATCATCTGCTACCTCTTCATCGGCATCCCGCTCGCACGGCTGGCGGACATCTTCCCGCGCAAATATGTGCTCGCCGGCGGGGTTACCGTGATCGGCGTCATCACCGCATTGGGCGGGATCGCGCAGACCTTCACCCAGTTTGTCGGGACGCGCGTTTTCCTCGCCGCCGGCGGGTCCGCGCATGCGCCCTCATCCTATTCGCTGCTCGCCGATGCCTTCCCACCGAAAAAGCTGACGCGCGCCTTCGCGCTATTGCAGTTCGGGTTCATCGGCGGCGTCACGCTCGGCCCGATCGTCGGCGGCATGCTGATCGGCATGACTGCGCAATGGGCGCCGACCTATATCGGCGGCCTGAAGATTCTCGGCTGGCAGTGGATCATGGTGTGGATCGGGATTCCCGGGCTGCTCGTCGCGTTGCTCTTCCTGACCGTGAAGGAGCCCTTGCGGCTGGCGCCGCATGCCGACGCCGTCCAGCCGCCGCGCGATGCCCCGCTCGGGCGGCGCCTGCTGACCTTTAGCGGGTTCGATGCGGCGCAGGCGATCCATGCCAAGCGGCGCGTTTATTATCCGCTGTTTGCGGGTCTCGCGCTCAGCGCGATCGAGACATTCGGGCTGCAATTCTGGCGCGTCCCCTTCATGATTCGCACCTTCGGCTGGAACGAGGCGCAGATCGGCGCGGTGATGGGGAGCATGATCCTTGTCGCCTCGCTGCTCGGGCTGCTGCTCGGCGGCATCTTCGTCGAATGGCTGGCCAAGCGTTACAAGGACGCCAATGTCCGTGCCGCCGCGATCCTGTTCGGCTGCGTCACGGTCTGTTCGATCATCTCGCCGCTGATGCCCAACGGCTATATGTCGCTCGGCGTGATGAGCCTCGGCGCAATGTTCGGCATTGCGGGTGCCGTCCCGCAAAATGCCGCGATCCAGCGCGTCGCGCCCAATGCGATGCGCGGACAGGTGACGGCGATCTACCTGTTCATGTTCACCTTCTTCGGCGCGATGGGCAGCTTCATCGTCGGGCTGGTGCAGGATCTGGTGATCGGCAACGAGGCCGAACTGTGGAAGACGCTGGTGATCACCGCCTCAGTCCTCCTGCCGATCGCGACTTTGTGCATGGTGCGGGCGATCCGGCCGTATCGCGAGGAAGTCGAGGCGCTCGAAGCTGCGGGCCGTTGACAGGCGGCGCCGGACAACGCAGATTGTATGCAACGCATACATATCGATTTGCTAGATTCTTGGGAGAGAAGACATGGCCGACGCCGACCGCATCGCGAAGCTCGAACACAGCGTGGAAAATCTGTCGCGCCGCCTGCAGCAGCGCGAGGACGAGCTCGACATCCGCAAGCTGCAATATCTCTACGGCTATCTCATCGACAAATGCCTCTATAACGAGACCGTCGACCTGTTCACCGACGATGGCGAAGTGTGCTTCTTCGGCGGCGTGTGGCGCGGCAAGGAAGGCATTCGCCGGCTCTATGTCGAGCGCTTCCAGAAGCGCTTCACCCATGGCACGAACGGCCCGATCGACGGCTTCCTGCTCGACCACCCGCAGCTCCAGGACATCATCGACGTCGAGCCGAACGGGGTGATTGCCCATGCGCGCGCACGGTCGATGATGCAGGCCGGACGGCACAAGGATTTCGCTGATCCCACCAACCCGATGCTCGGCGCGCGCCAATGGTGGGAAGGCGGCATTTACGAGAACACCTATGAGAAGGTGGACGGGGTGTGGCGGATCAAGATCCTCAACTACATGCCGCAATGGCACGCCGACTTCGACAGCGGCTGGGCCAACACCAAAGCGGAATATGTCCCCTTCCCGTCCGTCACCTATCCCGAGGACCCGACCGGCCCCGATGCGCTGATCGAGGACCATTGGCTGTGGCCGACGCACAAGGTCGTCCCCTTCCACATGAAGCATCCGGTGACCGGCAAGGCGATTGTACCGGAGCGCTGGCAGGGCGATATTGATCGCGAGCAGGCGGCGAAAGCTGCCAAGGTCGCCGCGGCGGGCGCCTAGCCTTCCGACCGACCCGACACGGTCGGCACCGTGCCTGTCGCAGCGCAGCAACCCTTGCAAGGTTGCTGCGCTGGACAGGCCGGTTGCCGGAAAAGCGTAAATGAGGCGAGCGCGATGACCTATCCCGAACTTTACATGATCATCGACGGCGAGCGCGTCTCGGGCGGCGGGCGGCGGACCCACGCGGTCGTCAATCCGGCAACCGGCGAGACGCTTGCCGAACTGCCGCTCGCCGATGCCGCCGATCTCGATCGCGCGCTCGATACCGCGCAGCGCGGTTTCCGCCGCTGGCGGAACTCGACCCCGCATGAGCGCGCCGCCGTCCTTCAGGGCGCCGCGCGGCTGATGCTGGAGCGGCAGGACGCGCTCGCCCGCGTCGCGACGATGGAAGAAGGCAAGACCTTCGCCGAGGCGAAGATCGAAGTGCTGATGAATGTCGGCCTGTTCAACTTCTATGCCGGCGAGGTCTTCCGCCTCTATGGCCGCACGCTGGTCCGCCCGGCCGGCCAGCGCTCGACGGTGACGAAAGAGCCGGTCGGCCCGGTCGCCGCCTTCGCGCCGTGGAACTTCCCGCTCGGCAATCCCGGTCGCAAGCTCGGCGCGCCGATCGCAGCCGGCTGCTCGGTGATCCTCAAGGCGGCGGAGGAAACGCCGGCTTCGGCGCTCGGCGTGCTGCAGTGCCTGCTCGACGCTGGGTTGCCGCCGGAAGTGGCGCAGGCGGTGTTCGGCGTGCCCGACGAAGTCTCGCGGCATCTGCTCGGCTCGCCGATCATCCGCAAGCTCAGCTTCACCGGGTCGACGGTGGTCGGCAAGCACCTCGCCAAGCTCGCCGCCGAGGATTGCAAACGCACGACGATGGAACTCGGCGGCCACGGCCCGGTGCTGGTGTTCGACGATGTCGATGTCGACGCGGTGCTCAACACGGTCGTCGCGTCGAAATATCGCAATGCCGGCCAGGTCTGCGTCTCACCGACGCGCTTCATCGTCCAGGAAGATGTGTTCGAGCGTTTCCGCGACGGCTTTGCCGAGCGCGCGCGGCGCATCGTCGTCGGCGACGGACTCGATCCCGCGAGCGTGATGGGGCCGATGGCCAATCCGCGTCGCCCCGATGCGATGGAGCGGCTGATCGGCGACGCCACCGCCAGCGGGGCAAAGCTCGACGCCGGCGGCGAGCGGATCGGCAATCGCGGCTTCTTCTACCAGCCGAGCGTGCTGTCGCAGATCCCGCTCGACGCGGCGGTGATGAACGAAGAGCCGTTCGGCCCGCTCGCCCTGATCAATCCCTATGCCGACGAGGCGGCAATGATCGCCGAGGCCAACCGCCTGCCCTACGGGCTCGCGGCCTATGCATGGACGCGCGACGCGCAGCGCCAGCGCCGCGTCGCGCGCGAGATCGAGAGCGGCATGGTCGGTATCAATTCGATGATGATCGGCGGCGCGGACTCGCCGTTCGGCGGCGTCAAATGGTCGGGCCACGGCTCGGAGGACGGCCCGGAAGGGCTCGATGCCTGCCTCGTCACCAAGGCGGTACACGAAGCATAGGATCGGAGCGCGCGATGGTCGAGGATGCGAAGTTGCTGAAGCCGCGCGCCGCCGCGATCGACGCGGCGCTGCGCGAGATGGAGGCGATCCTCGGCCGCGACGGACTGCTCGTCGATCCCGTCCAGGTCGCCGAGTTCCGCGATCCGTTCGCGCCGCCCGAGGGCGACTGGTACGAGCCGGGTGCGGTGCTGATGCCGGCATCGGTCGAAGAGGTGCAGGCAATCCTGCGCGTCGCCAATGCCCATGGCACGCCGGTATGGACCAGCGGCCAAGGGCGCAACAACGGCTATGGCGGCCCGGCGCCGCGCGTTTCGGGTTCGTTCGTCGTCTCGCTGCGGCGGATGAATAGGGTGCTTCAGGTCGACGAGGAATCGGCCTGGGCGCTGGTCGAGCCGGGCGTGCGCTTCTTCGATCTCTACGATCATCTGCGCGCCACTGGATCGCGGCTGTGGATGTCGGTCCCCGATCTCGGCTGGGGCAGTATCGTCGGCAACACGCTCGACCACGGCGTCGGCTACACGCCGATGGGCGACCACATGGCGAGCCAGTGCGGCATGGAGGTCGTGCTCGCCAATGGCGACATCCTGCGCACCGGCATGGGCGGGATGGAGAATCCGCGCGGCTGGCATGTCTTCAAGCATGGCTGCGGCCCCTCCCCGGACGGCCTGTTCAGCCAGTCGAACTTCGGCATCGTGACCAAGATGGGCGTGTGGCTGATGCCCCCGCCCGACTGCTACATGCCGGGCTGGCTCACGCTGCGCAACGACAGCGACCTTGAACTGCTGCTCGAACGACTGCGGCCGTTAATGCTCGACGGGACGATCCCCAACCAGCCGATGATCATCAACGCGGTCTGCGCCGCCTCCGCCTTCTGGGGCCGCGACGACTGGTACACCGGCGACGGACCGATCCCGGATGAGATCATCGACAAGATCGCCGAGACGCCGGGCTTCGGGCGCTGGGTGATGCGCTTCGCGCTGTACGGTGACGAGAAGATCGTCGAGCGACAGCGCGAGATCGTCCAGGATGCGCTCGGCACGATCCCCGGCGCGACGATCAGCTTCTCCAAATATGACGGCCGCAACCTGCCCGAACTGGAGAACCCGCACGAACGGGTGCAGGCCGGCATTCCCAGCATGGCGCTCGACCGCATGACCCGCTGGTATGGCGGCGACAAGGGCGGGCATATCGGCTTTTCCTCGGCGATGCCCATCACCGGCCGCGACGGCGCGGCGATTCGCGATCTGGTACGCAACCAACTCAACGCAGCCGGGCTCGATTATAGCGGCGTCATCATCGTCTCGAAGCGCAGCATGATCCATGTCGGGCTCGTCGTCTTCGACACCGGCAACGCCGCCCAGGCGACCGCCGCCTATGCGGCGTGCAAGGCGATGATCGAGCCGGCCGGCAAGCTTGGTTATGGCGAGTACCGCTCGCACCTCGACTTCATGGATCTCGTGGCGGAGCAGTATAGCTTCAACGACCACGCCCAGCGCCGCTTCGCCGAAACGATCAAGGACAGCCTCGATCCCAACGGCATCCTCTCGCCCGGCAAGCAGGGCATCTGGCCCAGGGCCTATCGCAAACAGGACATCCCCACGACATGACCCATGAACTCAAGACCGGCGGTGATCGCGGCTATCTGCGCATCGCCACCGAGGAAGCCTTTGCCACGCGCGAGCAGATCGACGCCTATCTGCGGATGGTCAAGGACGGATCCGCGGACAAGGGCATGACCTCGCTCTGGGGCTTCTACGCCCAGTCGCCGTCAGAGCGCGCGGTCGAGATCATCGAACGCCTGCTCGATCTCGGCGAGCGCCGCATCGCCGACATGGACGCGACCGGCATCGACGTGGCGATCCTGTCGCTCACCTCGCCGGGCGTGCAACCGCTGCTCGACGTGAGCGAGGCCAAGGCGATGGTGCGCCGCGCCAACGATTATCTTGCCGAGCGCTGCGAAAAATATCCGACGCGTTTTTTCGGCATGACCTCGATCGCGCCGCAGGACCCCGCATGGTCGGCGGAAGAGATCAAGCGCGGCGCCGGCGAACTCGGCTTCCGCGGCGTGATGGTCAACAGCCACACGCTCGGCCACTATCTCGACGAGCCGCAGTTCGACCCGATCTTCCGCGCGCTCGCCGAAACCGGGCAGCCGCTCTACATCCACCCGCAGACGCTGCCCGACAACATGATCGGCGGCCTGATCGATGCTGGGCTCGATGGCGCGATCTTCGGCTTCGGGGTGGAGACCGCGATGCACCTGTTGCGGCTCATCACCACGGGAATCTTCGACCGTTATCCCGATCTGCAGATCGCCGTCGGGCATGGCGGCGAGGCGATCCCCTATTGGCTGTATCGCATGGATTACATGCACAAGGCCGGCGTGCGCTCGCAGCGCTATGCCCGCCTCAAGCCGTTGCAGAAGGACCTGTTCGGCTGTCTGCGCGAGAATGTGCTGGCGACGACCAGCGGCATGCCTTTCCCTCCGGCGATTAAGCTGATGATGGAGGTAATGGGCGACGATCGCGTGATGTACGCGATGGATTACCCTTACGAATATGTCGCCGACGAGGTCCGCGCGCACGATCTGCTCGAGGTGAGCGATGCCGCGAAGAAGAAGCTGATGCAGACCAACGCCGAGCGCGTGTTCAAGCTGTGACCATCGCCGCGCCGATCCGCTCCGGCGCCTGGTATGCGCTCATCCTGGTGGCGGCGACGCAGGCGATCAGCCTGCTCGACCGCAATATCCTTGCGATCCTCGCGCCGAGCATCAAGGCCGATCTCGGCATCGGCGACTCCGAGATGGGGCTGCTCTACGGCACCGTCTTCGCCTTTTTCTATGCCCTCTTCTCGCTGCCGCTCGGTCGCCTGGCCGATGGCTGGGTGCGCACACGCCTGCTCGCGATCACGATCTTCTTCTGGTCGATCGCGACCGGGCTCGCAGCGTTCGCCGGCGGCTTCACGCTGCTGGCGCTGTCGCGGTTGGGCGTGGGCATTGGGGAGGCAGCATCGCAGCCGGCAGGCACCAGCCTCGTCTACGACTATTTCCCCAGTCGCCAGCGCGGGCTGGTGATGGCGGTGCTCGCCGCAGCGATCGCGATCGGGCTCGGCGGCTCCTCGATCCTTGGCGGCGTCGCCGCGCAATGGTGGGATACGCGCTACCATGGCAGTGGCGCGCCGTTCGGTTTCCATGGCTGGCAGTTCGCCTTTGTGGTCGCGGCCCTGCCGGGAATCCTCATCGCCTTGCTGATGTGGCGCCTACGCGAACCCCAACGCGGCGCGATGGACGGGATCGCGACGCCCGTGGATCCGCACCCGTTCCGCGCAAGCCTTCGCGTCCTCGGCGCTGCCACGCCCGTCGCCAACTGGGTTGCGCTCGGCCGCGCGGGCGCGACGCGACGCGACTGGGCGATTAACCTCGGCGTGCTTGGCGTGATCGTGACGGGCTTCATCCTGATCGTCCGCTGGGCCGACGGCTTTTCGCCGCGTCCGCCGATCGTCCTTGGCGGCGTGGCGATCAGCCCGCACGCGCTGCAATGGGGCGTGATCGGCTTTGGGCTGTACGTCGTCGTCAACCTGCTCCAGGCACTGCGCCGCACCGATCCGCCGGCCTTCGCGGTGATCGCGACATCGCCCTCGCTGATATTGTGCATGCTGGTCGGCGCGCTGCAGTCGGTGATCAATTACGGCAATATGAGCTTCACGCCGTCTTTCATCATGCGCTCCTACGCGCTCACGCCAGCCGAAACCGGCCTGAAGTTCGGGTTGCTGGCAACGGCACTGGGCATCATCGGCCCGATGATAGCTGGTCCCCTGTCCGACTGGGTCAGCGCGCGCTGGCCGGGGGGCGGTCGCGTCTGGGTGACGATCGTCGCGCTCGGCATATCGCCGCTGATCGCGCCCTGGGTCTATGCCGCGCCGACGGCGAGCGACTTCTACCTGCGCTTCACGGTGTTCAGCCTTGCGCTGACGATGTGGCTGCCGCCGCTTTATGCGGTGATGTACGATCAGGTGCTGCCGCGCATGCGCGGGATCACCGCCAGCCTCTATATCGTCGTGTCGACGATCACGGGGCTCGGGATGGGTCCGTACATCGTCGGCATGGTCAGCGACGCGACCGGCAATCTCGGCCACGCCATCCTGACGGTGAACTGGGTCGCGATCCCGATCGTCGTGATGCTGGTGATCCTGGCGTCGCGCGTCCGCCGCGACCATGCCGGCCTCGCCGACCGCGCGCGCGCTGCGGGCGAACCGATCTGACGGGTCAGGTCACCCGCCACACCCACAGCTTGATGCCAAGCGCGTAACGCGCCCCGGCGCAGACGAAGATGCTGCGGTTGAGCCAGTCATATTTCCCGACCGGCGCAATGAATTCGGGAACTGTGCGGAAATAATATTCCGCCGGGTCGACATCCTCGCCGCGGCCGAGCCGCTGCATCACCTCGGCCGGGCCGTGACGCAGCCCGCGGTTGCGGATCTGGATCACGACACCGTCATCGGTCTCGATCGCATAGGTCGCATCGGCGACCGTCACGCCATCGGCGCGCGTCAGTTGCCAGTCCGCCCCCTGGCCGAGGAGGCTGCCGCGAATGTTCGGGCCCTCGACGGGACCCGAGAAGATCGGGATGATCCTTCGCGTGCCGTCATAGGTCTGGCCGATCGGTATCGCCTCGCCCAGCGCCCCGCCAGCTTCGTAGACGAATTCGAGACCGGGCTTGATCACGCAGCCAGCCCGATCTGATCGGCATTCGCCCAGTTCCCGTGCAGGCCGAAGCGCAGGCGGATCGGGATTCGGATCTCGGCGATCGGCCCCTTCTCGATGTCGAGCGCGTCGAACAGCAACAGGTCGGAGCGGTGTTCTTCCAGGCGATTGCATACCTGGACGATCCAGCCATCGCCTTCCGCCGCGTCGTCGCCGCGCGGAATGAAGCACGGCTCCTGCAACGACGATGTCGGGCCGCACCACCATTTCTGCTCGCGCTTGGTTTCATGGTCGACCAGCCCGAGCGTGTTCATGACGAAACCGCCCGCGCTGCCACCCTTCAGCTCGACCGGCTTGGTCGGGTCGATCACCAGCATCCAGCCATAGCGATAGGACAGCCCCGTGCGGCGATCGTCGATGCGCGGGAATTCTCCCATCATGCCGGTGAGCCGCTCGAAGCTTTCGAAGTCGTCCGAATTCGATGCCATGTCGACCGTCCAGCGCGTCAGGAAGCTGGCAGATTCCTTGCCGTTGAACGGCGCGCCGTGGATGTCGGGAAAGAACGGGAACATGTTGTTCTTCGCCTCGGGCGTGTCGAAGTGGATCTTTGTGCCCTCCTGAAACGCGTTCATCACATGGCTGGCGAAGCAATTGTCGCGCCTGAACCAGCGGATGTCGGCGGCCGTCGCGTCGGCGCGGCGTGGCAGCACGCCGAGATAGACCGGCAACGTCGTGTCGAAGCCGAAATGCGGCAGCCCCTGTTCGAGGCGCTCCCAGTTCGAGGTGCTCGGCACGACGTGAAACAGCGCGTAATCGGGCGTGATCGCGAAATCGTGCATCATCGCGTAATAGGGCAGTTCGAACCACAGTTCCTGCTTCAACACCCCCTCGGGCGACACGACATAATAGGTCATGTCACGCGTCAGCACGCCCTTGGCGGCATAGCCGAAGGCGATCATGTCGCCCGTCTCGGGATCGATCTTGGGGTGCGCCGTGAAGGTCTGCCCGGTCATCGCGCCGTTGAACCAGGTATAGCCTTCGGTCTCCAGCGTCGCCGGGTTCATCACCAGCGCGGGCGAATCCTCCTTCAAGGCGTAAAGCTTGCCGCCATAGACGAAGGCGTTGGTGTTCGCGGTGCCGCGGATCTTGCCCTTGACGCTCTCGTCGTCGGTCAACGGATTGCGGTAGGCGCCGAACAGGCCCTTGCCCGCTTCATGCTCGAGCTTCCACTTGTCGGTCTGCGCCCAGCGCTGCCGGAAATCGACGCGTCCGTCATGGAAACGGAACATCGTGATCATCCCGTCGCCGTTGAACGCAATGTCGTCGCCAAGGCGCGGCGGGAACTGCGGATCGGGCTGGACGCGATAGAAGGCGCCGTTGAGCTCGGCAGGGATAATGCCCTTCACATCGAGGTCGGCGATGTCGGCTTCGACCCGCGACGGCATGTTGAAGCCGGTGAACGCAGCTGTGTCGGGGAAATGCGTCATGGCCGATCCTCTCGATTCTATCGTTGCCGACTTTGTATGTAAGACGAACAATATTTTCAAGCGCGCGCATTGACGCTGCGATATGAAACGCTCAAACTGTTACTATGAGTTACCAGTCTGAGACGATCGACGAGAAGCCAGCGGCGGAAGCCGACATCGGCGATATCGACCAGATTGTCGGCTTTCACATCCGTCTGGCCCATGGCGCGGTCTATCGGCACTTCACCGAGACCTTCGCCGACCTCGACCTGACGCAGAAGCAGGTCTCGGCGCTGTGGCTGATCGACGATCATCCCGATATCGCCCAGGCGGATATCGGTCGACGGCTGCAGATGGATCGCGCTACCGTGATGGCGATCATCAATCGGCTTCAGAAGCGCGGCTTCGTCGAACGCGGCGCCTCGACCGGCGATCGGCGGCGCCAGACGCTTCACCTGACGCCGTCGGGGCATAACGCGCTGCTCAAGGCGCGCGCCAGCGTAATCGAGCATGAGGCATGGCTGAAGGCGCGCTTCAACGACCGCGAGCTTGCCCAGTTCGTCAAATTGCTGCGGCGCATCCACGAATAAAGTGACCAGCCAAGGCGCGCGCCAACCCCGGCCGGCCCGACGTCAATCGCTGCCCCGGCCGAGATAGTCCGAAAATCCATCGAGCCGCGCCGCGCCCAGTGTCGCGAGACGCGCTTCCGCCTCCGCCAGCGCGGGAAGTTCGGCGAGGTAGAAATCCGCTGCCGCCGCGAGCCGCCGGCCGGTTTCGTCCTCTCCGGCAAAGCGGACCAGCCGCAACGCGATCCATCCGCCGACCGCAAGGCCGCACAGTTCGAGGAAGGCGGTCGCGCCAGCATCGGCTTCGCGCGCCGTATCGCGCCACCCTTCGACCGTCCGCGTGACATCTTCCAACGAATCGAGCACGCCGGCCACACTGCGCGAATGGGGATCATCGACCAGATCGCCACGCGCCGCCGACAGGAATCGATTGAGCCCCTCGCCACGATCCCGCCACAGCCGCCGATGGACCATGTCGATCGCCTGGATCCCGCTGGTCCCTTCGAAGACCGCGAAAACGCGCGCGTCGCGCAGGCGCCGCTCGACCGACCATTCGCGCGTGTACCCCGCACCGCCAAGCACCTGTAGCGCACCGCTCGCCACGTCGAACGCCAGCCGCGCCGAGATGTCCTTGGCGAGTGGCAGGAGGAATTGCGCCAGCGCCAGCCATCCGCCGCGATCGGCCTCGGGCGCCCGCTCGCCGAGATCCATTGTCACCGCCGCGACCAGCGCAATCCCGCGCGCCACTTCAACCCGCCCGGCCATGCGCAATAATTGCCGCTGGACGTCGGCATGCGCGACGATCGGTACCGGCGCGGCCGCCGGATCGCCGCCCTGGCGACGGTCCCGGGCATAACCGAGAGCGGTGGCGAGCGCAGCTTCCGCGACCCCGACGCCTTGCGGCGCGCAGGCGAGCCGCATCAACAACATCATGTGGAAAAGGGTCTGGAGTCCGCGGCCCGGCTGACCGATCGGTATGGCGTGCGCTTCCTCGAAGCCGAGCACGCAGGTCGGCGAGCCATGCAGGCCGAGCTTCTCCTCGATCCGTCGCAGCGCCACGCCATTGGGCGAGCCGTCGTCGAGGCGATCGGGGACGAGAAACAGGCTGAGCCCGCGCACGCCGGGCTCGTCCGAAGAGCGCGCGATCATGCAATGGCCAATGCGCGTGGTCAGGTCGTGATCGCCATAGCTGATCCAGCATTTCTCGCCGGTGACCCGCCACGATACATCGTCATGACGCGTTGCGCGGGTTCGCACGCGACCGACATCCGACCCCGCCTCGGGCTCGGAAATGCAGATCGTCGCGGCCCATTCACCCGATGCGAGCTTTGGCACCCACGCGGCGCAGGTCGCTTCATCGGCCGCACCGCTCAGCATCGCCGCGGCCGTGCGGTTCGGCGTCGCGAGCATCGTGAAGGCGCAGGACGCGCGGTTGAACAGTTCCTCACACGCCGTGGTCAGCACGAGCGGCAGGCCCTGCCCGCCCGATGCTTCCGGCAAGGCAAGCGTCAGCCAGCCATCGCCGGCAAAGCGTGTCCAGGCGTCGCGGTGCCCCGGCGCGCAGACGACGCGGCCGTCTTCGACCCGGGCACCGACGCGATCGAGCGTCGCGTCGAGCGGGTCGATCACCCCCTCGGCGAACCGCGCCGCCTGATCGATGATCGCGGCCCAGGTCTCGTGGTCTACGCCATCCGGAATCGCGTCCGTCAGCTGGTCGAGAAACGAGACGATCGACAGATGGCGGACAAGCGCCTCGACCTGACGCGAATAGGTCATCAATCCGCCCAGTAGAGCCGCATCGGATTGTCGACGAGTAGCTTGTGCTGAAGTTCCGCGGTCGGCGCGATCCGCGGGATCATGTCGACCAGCGCGCCGTCGTCGGGTATCGCATCCTGCATATTGGGGTGCGGCCAGTCGGTGCCCCACAGGACACGCGTCGGATAATCGGCGACGAGCGGGGCGACGGCGCGCGCGAAATCATCCCATGGCGCGCCGGCCGGATCGAGCCGATCGGGGCAGGTCGCCTTGAAATGAATGTCGTCGCGGCTGTCGAGCAATGCCCGGAACGCCCGCATGTCGGCGCCGTCGGGTCCCTGACGGACATCAGGGCGCCCCATATGGTCGATCACCAGCGGAACCGGGATCGCGTCGAGGAACGGGCGCAGTTCCGCCAGGATATCGGCCTCGAAATAGACGACGACGTGCCAGCCCGCCGGCAACCGCCCGGCAACTTCGAGAAACCTGTCCTTGGGCGCATCGTCGACGAGGCGCTTCAGGAAGTTGAAGCGAATGCCGCGAATGCCGCCCTCGTGAAGCGCGGCGAGGTCGGCATCGGAAATCGCCGGGTCGACCACCGCGACGCCCCGCGCGCGACCGCCCGAGCGCGCGATCGCGTCGAGCGTCGCGGCGTTGTCCGTGCCGTGGCAGCTCGCCTGGACGATGACGTTGCGGGCGAAGCCGAGCCGGTCGCGCAGGGCGAACAGCATGTCCGGCCCGGCGTCCTGCGGCAGATATTTGGCCTTGGCGCTGAACGGGAAAAGGTCGGCCGGGCCGAACACATGGCAATGCGCATCGACCGCGCCGGCCAGCGGCACGAAGCGCGGGCGCGAAGGCTCGAGGGTCCAACTGCGAATGCGCCCTGCGGCATCGGTGCTCATACGAAAACCTCTCCGTCCATCAGCTTGCGTGCGGTGCGCAGCAGCGCCGCCGTCTCGACCGCGCCATTCGCGTCGGTGGTGAGGACGCAGGTCATCTCGCCGGTCGGATGCTCGACCGACAGCGTCTTGCTGGTTCCTTCGGGCACCACCGCCACCTCGGCAGCGGGCGAGCCGGCGATCATGCAGGCGGTCGCGACGCTCACCGCACCGAGCACGCCGATCGTCGCGTGCGCGCGGTGCGGAATGAAGCTGCGCACGGTTACCGCGCCGCCGTGTTTCGGGGAGGCAACGAGCATCATCTTGGGCACCGACTTGTCGGTGACGTCGCCCAGATTCATCATCGGCCCGGCCTTCAGCCGGATCGCCTCGATCCGCGCCTTGAGCTCGGTCGCCGCGTCGAGCGTGTCGCGATCCTCATAGCCGGTCGCCCCGACATCGCTCGCCTTGAACACGACGCACGGCATGCCGTTGTCGATCAGCGTACAGCGCACGCCCTCGATCTCGTCGGCCGCATTGCCGGTCGGCAGCAGCGCGCCGCACGACGAGCCCGCCGTATCGCGGAATTCGAGCGGCACCGGCGCCGCCGTGCCGGGGACGCCGTCGATCCGCGCATCGCCCGCATAGGTCACCGTGCCGCCCGGCGTCGCGACCGTCGCGACGGCAATCTGGCCGGTATTTTCCATATAGATCGCGACCCGCGTCGTCTCGGCGTCCGCCGCGACCAGCCCGCGTTCGATCGCGAACGGCCCGACTCCCGCGAGCATGTTGCCGCAATTCTGACTGTCGGAGACGATCGCCTGATCGACGAAGACCTGCAGGAAGAGGTAATCGACATCGACGCCGTCGCGCGCCGAGCGAGACACGACCGCGACCTTGGAGGTGAGCGGATCGGCACCGCCCATACCGTCGATCTGGCTCGGGTCTGGCGATCCCATCACCCGCAACAGCGCCGCGTCGCGCGTCGCGACATCGGCGGGCAGATCGTCGGCGAGGAAGAAGGCGCCCTTCGACGTGCCGCCGCGCATCCACATGCACCGGATGCCGTCACTCATAGCGCAGCCCCAGCGCCTCCAGCTTGCCGCGCATGTCATAAATGTCGAGCCCGAGTTCGCCTGCGGCGAGCCGGACACGCTTCGACTCTTCCGCCGCTTCGCGCGCCTGCGTCTTGGCGAGCACCGCATCCGCATCGGCGCGCCGCACGACACAGACGCCATCGTCGTCGGCGACGATCACGTCGCCTGCCTCAATCTGCGCGCTCGCACAGACGATCGGTACGTTGACCGAGCCGAGCGTCGCCTTGATCGTGCCCTGCGCGAATACCGCCTTCGACCAGACCGGGAAGCCCATGCGGGTGAGGTCACGCACGTCGCGCACGCCCGCATCGATCACCAGGCCGCGACAGCCGCGCGCCATCGCGGAGGTGGCGAGAAGGTCTCCGAAATAGCCATCCTCGCACGGGCTGGTCGGGGCAAGGACGAGGATATCGCCCTCGTGCAGTTGCTCGATCGCGACATGGAGCATCCAGTTGTCGCCCGGCGGCGCCGAAATGGTGACGGCCGAACCAGCGATACGTGCGCCGGCATAGATCGGCCGCATATGGCTGGCGAGCAGCCCGATCCGGCCTTGCGCCTCATGAACGGTGGCGACGCCGGCGGCAGCAAGGCCGTCGATCGTCTCCGCCGAAGCGCGTTGGATGTTGCGGACGACGCGTCCTGCCATGGCTGCTCTCCTTCTGTTTCTCGCGGCTAGCCCCGCGCGCGACGGGCCGCCCAATCCATATTGCGCGCGACACATAAGTTTTTGCTATGTCTATCCCATGTCCACTCCCCTTCCCTTCGATCTCAACCTGCGCCATCTGCGGTCGCTTTCGGCGGTCGTCGAGCATGGCACGTTGAGTGCCGCCGCAACGCGGGTCGGGTTGTCGCAGCCCGCGCTGACGCAAGGGTTGTCCAAACTGGAGCGTCAACTCGACCGCGTCCTGTTCGACCGCCGCCCTGACGGGCTGGCGCCGACCGAGGCAGGGCTGGTGATGGCGAGCCGTGCCGCCGCCGCTTTCGCCTATCTGGGATCGGCCAGTCGCGCGCGAACCGCCGGGCGTGGTTTTTCGCGCCCCGAACAATTGATGACCGCCACCCAGCTCGAAGCGTTCCTGCACGTCGCCAATGCCGGCAGCTTCGTCGGCGCAGCCGCCGAAAGCAGCCTGTCGCAGCCCGCGCTGCACCGGGCGGTGCGCGATCTCGAACAGGTGACGGGGGTGCCACTGGTCGAACGGCGCGGTCGCGGCGTCGCACTGACGGCGCACGGCCAGCGGATGGCACGCGGTGTGCGGCTCGCGGAGCGCGAAATCGCCGCAGGAATCGCTGAACTCTCCGCCGATCCCGCCGGTACGGGCCGGATCGCGATCGGCGCGATGCCGCTGTCGCGCGCGCTGATCCTGCCGCGCGCGCTCGCCGCGTTCACGCGGGCGGCGCCGGGCGTGGCGGTGGATGTCATTGAAGGATCGTGGCGAGAATTGATCGACCCGTTGCGCGACGGCCTGCTCGACATGACGATCGGTGCGTTGCGCGACACGCCGCCACCGGGGGTGGTCCAACGCGCCTTGTTTGCCGATCGCCTCGCGGTGGTCGCCCGCGCCGGCCACCCGCTTGCCGGCATCGCAGCACCGACGCGCGATGACCTTGCCGGTTTTCCCTGGATCGTCGGCTCCCGCGAGACTCCGCTCGCCGCGCATTGGCACCGCCTGTTTGCGGGTGGCACCCTGCCGGCAGCGCCGATCGCCTGTGGATCGGTGATGGTGATCCGCGGATTGCTGCAGGACAGCGACTTGCTGACGTTGCTTTCCCCCGATCAGGTCGCGCTGGAAATCGATGCCGGCCTGCTGACCACGATCGGCCCGCCGCTGGCCGCCAGCCTGCGCACGATCGGCCTGACGACGCGTGCCGACTGGCGGCCGACGACCGCGCAGCGCCGGCTCGTCGAATTGATCGAAGCGGCATCCGCCGAGGTCGCAATTCGGGAAAACGAATAGCCGCCAACGCATTCCGATTGGCATCGCCGCACCCTCGCCCGGTAGCGCCGCGAGCATGGAGAGCGGCATCACCTTCATCGGGTTCGGCGAGGCGGGCATGGCATTCGCCGATGGCGGGCCGGTGCGCAGCGTGCGCGGCTACGACCGCAAGCTCGATGACCCGGCAATGCGCGCGGCCAAGCTTGCCGACTTCGCCGCATGCGGCGCCAACGCCTGCGACACTGCCGAGGCGGCGCTCGATGGCGCGGGGGTCGTGCTGTCGCTCGTCACCGCCGACCAGGCGCTCGCCGCCGCCAGCACCGACGCGCCCTTCCTCGCGCCCGACGCGCTGTGGCTCGACATGAATTCCGTCGCCCCCGACACCAAGCGCGCCGCTGCTGCGCTGGTCGCGCCGCACGCGCGTTATGTCGATGTCGCGGTGATGGCGCCCGTCCATCCCGCCCGGCGCGACGTCCCGCTGCTCGTATCCGGCCCGCATGCCGAGGCAGGTGCGAAAGCACTGGGCAGTCTTGGCTTTAGCAATCTGCGCATTGTCCCCGGCGATATCGGCGCGGCCTCGTCGATCAAGATGATCCGTTCGGTGATGGTCAAGGGGATCGAGGCGCTGTCGGCCGAATGCGTCCTCGCGGCCGAAGCCGCCGGCGTGCGCGAGGCGGTGATCGCCTCGCTCGATGCGAGCTGGCCCGGCGCCGACTGGGCGCGTCGCTTCGACTATAATCTCGACCGCATGATGGTCCACGGCCTACGCCGCGCCGCCGAGATGGAGGAGGTCGTCAAGACGCTCGACGCGCTCGGCACCGGCGCCGCCATGACGCGCGGCACGGTCGCCCGGCAACGCGACATCGGAGAACGCCACCTCGCGCCCGCTGCCGGTCTCGACGGCAAGCTCGCCGCCTTGGGGAACAGCCCGCAACCGTCCGCCGCTGCGAGGGAGCAAGCCGCATGATCATCGATTGCCACGGCCATTACACGACCGCACCGGCGGCGCATAACGACTGGCGCGAGGCGCAGAAGGCCGCGTTCAAGGCTGGAGCCGCAGCGCCCCTTTACCCCACGATCTCCGACGACGAGATCCGCGAGACGCTGGAAGCGAACCAGCTGCGCCTGCTGCGCGAACGCGGCGCGGACATGACGATCTTCAGCCCGCGCGCCTCGGCGATGGCGCCGCATGTCGGCGACGAGGGCGTTGCCACGGCATGGGCGCGCGCCAACAACGACCTGATCCGGCGCTGCGTCGATCTCTATCCGGACATCTTTGCCGGCGTGTGCATGCTGCCGCAAAACCCCAAGGCCGACATGGCGGGCTCGATTGCCGAGCTGCGCCGCTGTGTCGAGGAACTCGGTTTCATCGGCTGCAACCTCAACCCCGATCCGGGCGGCGGGCACTTCACCGCCCCGCCCCTCACCGATCAATTCTGGTATCCCTTTTACGAGGCGATGGTCGAACTCGACGTGCCGGCGATGATCCACGTCTCGGGATCGTGCAATCCCGGGCTCCATGCGACCGGCGCCTATTACATCGCCGCCGACACGATCGCCTTCATGCAGCTGATCGAGGGCGATCTGTTCGCCGACTTCCCGACCCTGCGCTTCATCATCCCACATGGCGGCGGCGCGGTGCCCTATCATTGGGGTCGCTATCGCGGCCTGGCCGACATGCTCAAAAAGCCGGCGCTCGACGGTCATGTGATGAACAACGTGTATTTCGATACCTGCGTCTATCACCAGCCCGGTATCGACCTGCTCACCGACGTGATCGACACCAAGAACATCCTGTTCGGCAGCGAGATGGTCGGTGCGGTGCGCGGCATCGACCCGACCACGGGGCAATATTTCGACGACACCAAGCGTTATGTCGACGCGCTGCCGATCAGCGACGAACAACGCCACGCGATATACGAAGGCAATGCGCGTCGGGTCTTTCCCCGCCTCGATGCCAAGTTGAAGGAGAGAGGCAAGTGACCGGCCCCCGCGACATCCACCAATATCTCGCCGAGTTCGAGGACATTCCCGGCACCCGCGTCTTCACCGCCAAGCGCGCGCGCCAGGGCTATCATCTCAACCAGTGCGCGATGAGCCTGATGAAGGACGAGAATCGCCAGCGCTTCCGCGCCGACGAAAGCGCCTATCTCGACGAGTGGAAACTGACGCCCGAGCAGAAGGATGCGCTGCTGAAGCGCGACTATAACCGGCTGCTCGATCTCGGCGGCAACGTCTATTTCCTCGCCAAGGTCTTCTCCACCGATGGGCAGAGTTTCGCGCAGGCGGTGTCGACGATGACCGACATGAATTTCGCAGACTACACCAAGATGATGGTCGCGGGCGGACGTTCGCCCGAGGGCCAGCGCTCGATCAAAGAGGGCCGATAGACATGGCACGCATCACCGCCGGCGTGGCTTCGAGCCACGTCCCGCTGCTCGGGGTCGCCGCAGACACGGGCAAGGACGCAGACGACTATTTCCGTCCGATCTTCGCCGGGTACGACTGGACCCGCGAATGGGAAAAGACCGAAAAGCCGGACGTCGTGATCCTGGTCTATAACGACCATGCCTCGGCGTTCGACATGAAGATCATCCCGACCTTCGCGATCGGGTGCGCCGAGTCCTACAAGCCGGCCGACGAAGGCTGGGGGCCGCGCCAGGTACCCGATGTCGAGGGGCATCCCGACCTCGCCTGGCACATCGCGCAGAGCCTGATCCTCGACGAATTCGACATGACGATCATCAACGAGATGGACGTCGACCACGGCCTCACCGTGCCGCTGACGATGATGTACGGCGCGCCCGACGCCTGGCCGACAAAGGTCATCCCGCTGGCGGTCAATGTCGTTACCTATCCGCCGCCCTCGGGCAATCGCTGCTGGGCGCTCGGTGAGGCGATCGCGCGCGCCGTGGCGAGCTTCGAGGAAGATCTGAACGTCCAGGTGTGGGGCACCGGCGGCATGAGCCACCAGCTTCAGGGGCCGCGCGCCGGCCTGATCAATCGCGAATGGGACAATATGTTCCTCGACGGGCTGATCGGCGAGGACGACCATCTGCGGCGTATCCCGCACATCGAATATCTGCGCGAGACCGGCTCCGAGGGCATCGAGATGGTCATGTGGCTGATCATGCGCGGCGCGATGGGCAAGCGTACCCGCGCGCTGCATCGCCACTATCATGTGCCGTGCAGCAACACCGCGATCGGTCATCTCGTGCTCCGCCCCGACAATGGCGAGGGATATGACATGACCGGCAGCGATGCCGATCAGGCCATCGCGGCCGAATAGCGGCACCTGCCGTCAACCTAACCCGGCCCCGCCGCGAGGCGGGGCACCTTCACAGACAGGACTTCCGATCATGACCCTGCGTATCGCGCTGGCAGGGGCCGGCGCTTTCGGCGAGAAGCATCTCGACGGACTGAAGAAGATCGATGGCGTCACGGTGACCAGTCTGGTCGGCCGCCGGCTTGAGCCGACCCAGGCGGTCGCCGCGAAATATGGCATCGGACACGCCTGCACCGACCTTGCCGACAGCCTGGCGCGCGACGATGTCGATGCGGTCATTCTGTGCACGCCGACGCAAATGCACGCCGCGCAGGCGCTGCAATGCCTCGAAGCGGGCAAGCACGTCCAGGTCGAGATTCCACTGGCCGACAGCCTCGCCGAGGCCGAGGCGGTGCTGGCGAAGCAGCAGGAGACGGGCCTCGTCGCGATGGTCGGGCACACGCGGCGCTTCAACCCGAGCCACCAATATCTGCACCGCAAGTTCGCCAGCGGCGAGGCGAACGTCCAGCAGATGGACGTCCAGACCTATTTCTTCCGGCGCAAGAACATGAACGCCAAAGGCGAAGCGCGGAGCTGGACCGACCATCTACTCTGGCATCACGCGGCGCACACTGTCGACCTGTTCGCCTATCAGGCCGGACCGATCGTTGCGGCGAACGCGTTGCAGGGACCGATCCATCCGGAACTCGGCATCGCGATGGACATGTCGATCCAGCTCAAGGCCGAGAGCGGCGCGATCTGCACGCTGAGCCTGTCGTTCAACAATGACGGGCCGCTCGGCACCTTCTTCCGCTACATCTGCGACAACGGCACCTGGATCGCCCGCTATGACGATCTGGTCACGGGCAAGGAAGAGCCGATGGACCTGACCGGCGTCGCGGTTTCGAACAACGGCATCGAGTTGCAGGACCGCGAATTCGTCGCGGCGATCCTCGAGGGGCGCGAGCCCAACAGCTCGGTCGCGCAGGTGCTGCCCTGTTACCGCGTGCTCGACCAGCTCGAGAAGCAGCTCAACGCATGAAGACGCAGGTCGCGATTATCGGTGGCGGACCCGCCGGGCTGCTGCTCGGCCATTTGTTGCGGGCGGCGGGGATCGATTGCCTGATCGTCGAACGCCAGTCCCGCGCGCATGTCGAAGGTCGCATCCGCGCCGGCGTCCTCGAAACCGTCACAACCGACCTGCTCCGCCAATTGGGCATAGACGCCAGGCTCGACAGCGAGGGGCTCGTCGAGGCGGGGTTCAATCTTGCCACCGACGACCAGGTCATCCGCATCGATATCGCCAGGCTGACCGGGCAGCATGTCACCGTCTATGGCCAGACCGAGCTGACGCGGGACTTGATCGACGCGGCGCCGGGTCGTGGTCTCGATATCGTCTTCGAGGCAAGCGATGTGGCGATCCATGATATCGATGGCGACGCCCCGTTCGTGACCTGGACCAAGGACGGCGTGGCACAGCGGGCGGATTGCGCATACGTCGCCGGCTGCGATGGCTTCCACGGTCCCTCGCGCCGTGCGATCGGACCGGGTGCGGAATTCGAGCGCGTCTATCCGTTCGGCTGGCTCGGCATTTTGTCAGATGTCCCGCCCTGCCATGACGAACTGATCTACGCCAACACAAGCGACGGTTTTGCGCTGGCGTCGATGCGATCCAAAACGCGCAGCCGCTATTATATCCAGGTCCCGGTCGACACGCCGCTGGCGGACTGGCCCGAAGAACGCCTGTGGGACGAACTCGCGCGTCGCTTCGCGCCGCTCGCCGCACGCCCTGTGGTGCGCGGCCCGGCGCTCGAGATATCGATCGCGCCGCTGCGCTCCTATGTGTTCGAGACGATGCGGCGCGGGCGCCTGTTCCTCGCCGGGGATTCGGCGCACATCGTGCCGCCGACCGGCGCCAAGGGCCTGAACCTCGCCGCGTCCGACGTCGCCTATCTCGCCGAGGCGCTGATCGCGGCGACCACGCGCGGCGATGCGTCGGGGCTCGACGGTTACCAGGCGCGGGCGCTCGCCCGGATCTGGAAGGCGGAGCGCTTCAGCTGGTACCTGACCAAACTGATGCACCGCTTCCCCGAGGACGGCAGCTTCGAGCACCGTATGCAGGTCGCCGAAATCGACTATGTCGCCAATTCGGTAGCGATGCAGACCGCCATTGCGGAGAATTATGTCGGCCTGCCGCTCTGAGCGCGCGCTCAGGTCTTTCTATTTCGCGCCCTCGAACCGCAATGTGACCCCGGCCAAAGCGAGCGCCGCCACCAGCGAGCCCAGCGCCAGCGCGATCGCGACGCCGGCGAGCGGCAGTCCGGCGGCGAACAGGTAACCCGCGAGGATCGGCGAGAGTGCGGCGCCCCCGCGTCCGACGCCGATCACGAAGCCGGTACCCGTCGCGCGCACATGCGTGGGGAAAGCCCGCGCGAAGATCGTGTAGAGGCCAACCAACGCGCTGTTGGTGAACAGCCCCGACGCACAGGCAAGCGCAGCGAGCCCACCCAGCGAACGGACGCCGGCGGCACCGAACAGCGCGACCATGATCGACGACATCGCAAGCACGGCCACCGTCATCGGCTTGAGCGCAAAGCGCTGCGCGAGCAGGCCGAAGATCGCGCCGCCCACCGCTCCGCCCACATTCGCCCAGACCAGCACGGTCGCCGCCTGCGACGCCGGATAGCCGATGTCGACGACGATCTTGGGCACCCATTTGAGGATGAAGTAGAAGCTGACGACGTGCGCGAAATAGGCCAGCGTCACGAGCAGCGTCGTGCCGCGCAGCCCCGGCCGCAGGATATCGACGATTGACCCGCGATCTTCCTCCGCCGTCGGTGTCGGCAGCGCAACGACCGGACCATGCCCCATCCGCGCCAGCGTGCGGTTGACCCGGTCCAACGCCCCTGCCGGGCGTCGGGCAATCAGGAACTGCACCGGCTCGGGCACAAAGAACCAGACTAGCGGTATGAAGCCGGCGGTGATCAGCGCACCGAATTCGAACACCAGCCGCCAGTCTCCGCCTTTCAGCAGGACCGACGAAATGGCGCCGCCGATCACGGCACCGATCGGGTAGCCGATGACCATCAGCGCCAGCGCGACGTTGCGGCGGCGCACGCTCGCAAACTCTGCCGCCGCCGCGTTGATCGCCGCCAGCATCCCGCCGATTCCGAGCCCGGTGAGCACCCGCCAGATCGACAGCACGAAGATGCTGCGCGCCGTCGTCACCATGAACATGCCGGATACCATCACGACGAGGCAACCGAGAATCGTCCGCCGCCGCCCGATGCGGTCGGCAACGCCGCCCAGCAAGATCGAGCCCAGCGCCATGCCGATCAGTTCCATCGACAGCACGACACCGAGCGCGGCGCGATCGATGCCCCATTCGGCGGCGATGCCGGGCGCGGCGAAGCTGATCGACAGCACGTCGAAGCCGTCGAGCGCGTTGAGCCCGACCGTGATGGCGATGGCGGCGATCTGCAGCCGGCTCATTGGCGACTCATCGACAATGGTACGCGGATCGCGGTTCATGGCGGCATCCTGATCAGGCAGTGACATCAACGCGATCCCTGCCCGGCGAGAACGGCGCCAAAGCGCGGGTGGGCGAAATGCATCGGCACGTCCTGCCGATGTGGCCAGGTCTGACGGATCTGCGCGGCGGGCAGGATGACGTCCGGCCCGGTCGGATCCTCGGGATAAAGCACCGCTGCCGGCTGGAGGTGCGCCTTTGTATGGGCGAGGCCGGTTTCATAATCCCCCTGCCACTGCATCATATAATCGAGCCGCTTGATCTTCCACACGCCGTCCTCACGGACATAGTCGTTTTCATAGATACCGGCTTCCCAGAATTGCTGCGGCATGAAATCGGGCTTCTGTTCGATGACGCTGTCATGCCAGCCGCCCAGCAACATGCCGCGGAACCGCCCTTTGGCCGTCTGCCGGTCGGGCGCGATGGTGATGATGTCCTGCATCTGGAAGTGGTCGAGCACCAGTCCGTCGACCGGCCCCGGGCGCCCCTGGGTGAACCGCCCCGCGATCCAGTCGCCATAGAGCCGTTTGACGCCGGCATGGCCGTGATATTCGCCCGACAGAAACACGACGACGCCATCGCCCGCGAACAGCTGCGCCACGTCCTCGGGCCGGTTGAAATCGATGTAATAGCCATAGGCCCAGTGAAGCCGGCGGATAGCGTTGAGATCTTCAAGCTCGCCGACCCGCTGCTCCAGCGCATCAAAACGCTCCTCAAGCGTCGAAACCGCTTTTGGCATCATCCCTACTCCTGATATATTTGTATGCGAGACTAACAAATAAATGGCTCATGGCGAGAGGGAAAATCATGACCTGGCAAGGCAAGGTGGCATTCGTCACCGGCGGGGTTTCGGGAATCGGTTTCGGAATCGCGCGCGTGTTCGGACAGGCGGGGATGCGTCTGGCACTATCCTATCGCGACGAGAACCACCGCGACGCAGCGGCATGCTGGTTTGCCGATTCCGGCCATGAAGCGCCGCTCTTTCTGAAGCTCGACGTGACCGATCGCAAACGCTTCGCCGAGGTCGCCGAGGAGATCGACGCGCATTTCGGGCGGCTCGATATCCTCGTCAACAATGCCGGTGTGAGCGTGTTCGGGCCGACCGACGAAGCCAGCCACGCCGATTACGACTGGATCATGGGCGTGAATTTCGGCGGGGTTGCCAATGGGCTTGTCGCGCTGTTGCCGAACATCAAGCGCAGCGGCCGTGGCGGCCATGTCGTCAACGTCGCCTCGATGGCGGCGTATCTCTCGGGGCCACAGGCGGGCATCTACACGGCGAGCAAATTCGCCGTTCGCGGGCTGACCGAATCGCTGCGCTTCAATCTCGCGCCGCACGGCATCGGCTGTTCGCTGATGTGCCCCGGCCTGACCCGCACCAATGCCTGGGACAGCGCGCTGAAACGCCCCGAATACTATGCGAGTTCGGGCTTCGCGGCGGTCGACCGCGAAGAGTTGGAGACATTCGGCACCGCCTTTCTGGCGGGGATGGACCCGCTCGAGGTCGGCGAGAAGACCCTTGCCGGCATGACGCGCAACGATGCCGTGATCTTCACCCACCCCGAATTTGCTGAGGATTTCCGCGATATCTACGAAGCGAGCATCGCCGCGCTGCCCGACGAGCCTGTGCCGGAAGGGCGACGCGAGATCGAACGATTACGGCGCGCGGCCGCGCGTGCCGCGGCGTCGGGCCAGGCAATCGGCCTCGCCGACCTTGCCTAGAACCAATAAGCGATCGCGCGCATCTCGATCGAGGCGCGCGGCGGCACATCTGCCGGGCAATCCGGATCGTCGAAGGCGACGTGCGGTACCGAATGGGCGCGCGCGGGGTCGCTATCATTGGTCTTGAACATGATCACCTCGTCGCGCCCCAGATCGCGAAACCAGTGCCAGCGATGGGCCCGCGAATGCGCAACGACCAGCCCCTCGAACGACCAGACATCCTCGCCATCGCGATCGAAAACGGCGTCCGCGGGTAGCAGGTCGCCCTTGCTCACACTGCGCGCGTCGCACAGGGCAAGCGGCACGTCCTGCGGCGCGGCGGAGAGCGCGCGCCAGATATTGTAATGCGCCACGCGGCGAGCGGGCTGGCGCGAGTCGGGGTGCGACCGGGCGGAGAACTGCGTCGCCGTCGCATCCGAGATGTCGACATGCGCAAAGCGCGCGGGTCGGGAGTTGTCGAGCGCCCCCGACAGGGACGATCGTTCGGCGAATCGCAACACACCGGCGCCCGTAACCACCACCGCGTCGGCACCCGTGACGTCACGAACCAGTGACGCGATCTCGTCGGGATGGATTTTTGCGACGTCGGCCGCGTCGGCGAAATCTGCAACCGCGCTGCGGTGCGGCACCAAAGCGAACCCCTCCGCATCGAGCGACGTCGCCAAGGCACGCGACTCGGTGATCGTCATCGGTGTTGGCGACAGAATGACGGTATCCCGACTGGAATCATTGGCGAAATAGCGCATCCGGGGCTGATCTCGCGCCACATAATTGATCACCGCCTCCATCGCACGCCATCCTCTTCTCGATCCTGCTAAGCAATGCTGCGCAGCATTTCCGCAACAAGCAATCGGGGATCCGCCAAGGCAGGAAGTGCTTATGGTGGTAGTTTCGCTACTTCTTGTCCGCCACCTTTTCGTATGTCTTACTGACTTCGAGGCGGCACTGGCCGGCTCGCTAAAAGCCACGATCCATCAAAGGACGGGCTTACCAGATTCATGGGGGAGGAGCTTTGATGCACCATATTGTCCATACCCGTAGGTTCACGCGCTTGCTCGCGTCCGCCTCGATGTCGAGCCTGTTGCTCGCCACGCCAGCGCTTGCGCAGACGCAATCGACGCCGCCGACCGCACCGCCGGCCGATCAGGCCGCCGCCAGCGATCAGACGACGACCCAGGACATCATCGTGACCGCGCAGTTCCGGCAGGAGCGGCTGCAGGACACGCCGATCTCGATCACCGCAGTCAATGCCGCCCAGCTCGAGGCGAGGAACCAGACCGATCTCGCCCAGGTCGCCGACACAGCACCGAACGTGTCGCTCAAGCCGCAAGGCGCCTCGTTCGGCCCGTCGATCGTCGCCTCGATCCGCGGCGTTGGCCAGAACGACTTCAACCCGGCCTATGAGCCCGGCGTCGGCATCTACATCGACGATGTCTATTATCCGCAATTGACCGGGGCGGTTTTCGACCTGCTCGACCTCGACCGCGTCGAAATCTTGCGCGGTCCGCAGGGCACGCTCGCCGGGCGGAACTCGGAAGGCGGCTCGATCAAGATGTATTCGAAGAAGCCGACCGGCGAGAATGGCGGCTTCGTCGAGGCGAGCTACGGTTCGCGCCACATGATCGGCGTACGGGCCGCCGCCGACTTCAAGCTCACCAACAATCTGTTCGGCCGCGTCTCGGGCGTGTTCAAGCAGCAGGACGGCTTCGTCGATCGTCTCGACTATGGCTGCGCCAATCCGGGCAGCGGCGTCGCCTCGACCCGGTCGCCCGGGGACTGCCGGATCAGCCGCCTGGGAGGCGTCGGCTATCAGGCGATCCGCGGCATGCTCCGCTGGCAGCCGACCGACGCGCTTGAGGTCAACCTCATCGGCGATTACACGCATGACGAGCACACGATCGCCGGCGAGGTGCTGCTCGCAACCTCGACACTCAACACGTCCAATGTGAACGCTGCCCCGGGCGTTCCCTATGACAACCGCTTCATCTGCGGCGCCTATTGCAACTACATTACCACGGGCCAGCCCGCCGGCACCTGGGTGACCCCGATCCCGGGAGATCCGTTCCACGCGACGGGCACCCCGCTCGCCGCGACCTCCGGCACCGATCGCAGCCTGTACAATGGGTGGGGCGTATCGGGGCAGATCAACTACCAACTCAACGAAGCGATCGCGATCACGTCGATCACCGGCTATCGGGCGTTCGATACGCGGTTCGATTCCGACGACGATCTTTCGCCGGCAAGTAACGGCTTCGGCGAGAATCACCTGACCAACTGGAGCTTCAGCGAGGAGCTCCGCGCCAATGTGAAGCTTGCCTCGACGCTCAATTTCACGCTCGGCGGCTATTATTTCAAACAGAAGTCGGTCTACGATTCGATCCAGGACATCCGTTATGTCCCGGTCTATCCGCTTCAGTTCCGGCAGCCCGACCCGACGGCTGCCGATGCCAAGGCGGTATTCGCCCACCTGTCCTGGGAACCAATCACCGGCATGACGTTGAGCGGCGGCATCCGCTATACAGATGAATCGAAGCAACAGACTTACTACCGTCTGAACTACAACGGAACGGTCAACGCATTTCTCGATCCCGTCGGCGCTGCCTACGGCATCGGCTATTCGGGTCCCGATCCTTTGGATGCAGATCACAACCCAGCGACTACTACGGTCACCGCATTGTCCGGACTGACGGCGCGATACAAGGCCAAGCGCTTCGACTATCGCGCGGCAATCGACTATCGTTTCTCGCCCGAACTGCTGGTCTACGCCTCCTTCTCGACGGGCTTCAAGGGTGGCGGCAGCAACCCGCGGCCATTCAACACCAAGCAGGTCATCCCGTTCGCGCCGGAGCAACTGAACGCTTATGAGGTCGGTTTCAAGGCGGATCTGTTCGACCGCAAGCTGCGCTTCAACATGTCCGGATTCATCAACAAATACAAGGATATCCAGATCCCGGTCAGCACGTGCCCGGATGCGCCGTGCGCCGCGCGCCTGAACGCCGGCGCCGGAACCATCAAGGGGTTCGAGGCCGAACTGACGGCGTTCCCGGTTCCCGGTCTCTCGATCGATGCGTCGCTCAGCTACCTAACCTTCGCCTATGACCCGAACTCGCTGAACCCGGCCGCGACCTATCCCACCAATACCGGCGGCATTCTGCCGAACGATCCCACGACCGTCCCGCCGTGGAAGGCGACGTTCGGTGCGCAGTACAAGATCGACCTGGGTAATGCGGGGAGTCTGACGCCGCGCTTCGACGTCAACTATCAGGACAAGCAATATACCGGCCCGACCGTCATCAGCGGGACCCGCTTCCTGAACTTCATCCCGTCCTACACGCTGGCGAACGCGCGGCTGACATGGACCAATGCCGACCAGAATCTCGACGTCTCCTTCGCGGCGAGCAACCTCTTCAACAAATATTACCTGCTGACGATCTTCGATCTGCGCGGCGCCGGCGCGGGCTTCCGCAAGGGTCGGCCGGGCACGCCGCAGGAGTTCTCGATCTCGATCAAGAAGAAGTTCTGACCACCCACTATCCAGGCGATCGGACGGGGCGGCCCTTATCGGCCGCCCCCCTTTTGCCCCGGTAACTCAGGCGCCCACCGGCCGCGTTGCCGGCAGACCAAAGGCGATACCCCCGAATGACCGCCGAAACCGATCGCGTTACGCTCTATCATTGGGAGCCCAACGCCAATTCGGGCAAACCAATGCTTACGCTGTTCGAGAAGGGCGTCGCCTTCGATAGCCACTATCTCGACCTGCTCAACTTCGACCAGCACAAGCCCGACTATCTGGCGATCAACCCACTGGGGACGATCCCCGCCATGACGCATGGCGACCGCGTGCTGACCGAATCCACCGCGATCATGGAATATGTCGATGAGGCCTTTGCCGGCCCGCGACTGATGCCGGACGATCCGGTCGATCGCTGGCGGGTGCGCTGGTGGATGAAATTCATGGACCAGTGGCTCGCGCCGAGCTTTTCGATGATCGGCTGGAGCGTGTTCGTCGGGCCGTCGGTACGACAACGCGATCCGGCAGAACTCGACGCCGCGATCGAACGGATCCCCATGGCAGAACGGCGCGTCGCCTGGCGCAAGGCGATCAGCGGTGCCTTCTCGCCCGAGGAGATGGCTGAATCGCAGCGTCGTGTCGCGCTCGGCATCGGCTTGCTCGAAGAAGCGCTCGGCAAGCGCGAATGGCTCGCCTCGCCCAGCTACAGTCTTGCCGACATCAATGGTTTCAACCTTGGCTATGCGCTGCCGCTGTCGCAGCCGCATCTCTCGAACGACGAGCTCACGCCCAACATCATGCGCTGGCTGCGCGCTATCTATGCCCGTCCGGCCACGCGGGCGTGCTGGGCGATGGGCCGCACCGACATGGCGAAACGCGTGAAGATCCTGGAAAGCGAGCCGGCATGACCACGATCCTTTTCCACGGCGAGCCAAATGGCCCGTCGCTCACCGTGCTCGCCGCCGCGTTCGAAAAGCAGGTCGACCTGACGCTCGCGCGGATCGATCTTGCCGCCGGCGAGCGCCATGGCGGCACCGTGCCGCGCGCCATGGAGGTCGATCAGTCGATCGAGGGCGAAGGCCCTGTGCTCGTCGTTGACGGCACGCCAATGGCCGATAGCGTGTTCATCGCCTGCTACCTCGACGATATCGGCACAGGCGCGCCGCTACGGCCCGCCGATCCCTATGCCCGGTGGCAGACGATGGCGTGGTGCCGCTATGTCATCGAGCGCATCGCACCGGCCGCCGCCTATCTCGGGCTGAGCCACGCCCCGCCACGGGCCGTCCCGGCGGGCATCGCCAGCATCGACCTGGCGGATCGCTGGCGCGATGCGGTCGAAGGACGTTTCGACCCGGGCAAGCTCGACGACAGCCGCAGCAAGATCGCGCAAGGTATCGACAAGGTCGAGGCGCAGCTGGCCGACGGCCGTGCGTGGCTGATGGATGATTTCAGCGTCGCCGATCTCGAAAGCTACGCCTGGCTGGCCGGGATGCCGCGGCTGGCCCCCGAAGCGTTCGTCTCGCGTCCGCGGACGGCGGCATGGCTCGACCGGGTGAAGGCCAGACCTTCGGTCACGCGCGCCTTGTCCCTTGCAACTGCGCCCGCGCCTGAAACTGTCTGGGCGCCGGGCCCTGAAATCAATCGCTGGGGCTGAGATGCGCTCGATCGACTATTTCGACCGGGGGCACGATCTCGACCCCGACCGTACCGCGCTTATCGACGTGGCCAACGGCGAACGTCTGACGTTCGCCGAGGTCAAGTCGCTGACCGAGCGGGTCGCCGCCGCGATGTATGCCGCAGGTTTCACCAACCAGCAGCCGGTCGCGCTCTACGGCCCCAACAGCGCCGCGATCATGGTCGCGCTGCTGGCGATCTGGCGCGCCAACGGCCAGTGGGTGCCGGTCAACACCCGCAACGCGATCGACGCGAACGCGGCGTACCTTTCCTATGTGCGTTGCGGCTGGATGTTCTATCATTCGAGCATGGCCGGGGACGTGGCGGTGTTGCGCCAACGCAGCCCGACATTGGCCCACTTTGTCTGCCTCGACCAACCGATGGGCGATGACCCCTCGCTCGACCAATTCATCGCCGCTGCGCCTGCCACGCCGCTGCCTGATTTCTCCGATCCCTTCGGCGCGCCTGATGGGGTCGTCGGCCTGTTTCCGACCGGCGGAACGACCGGACCGTCGAAAGGCGTGGTCGTGACCAACCTTGGCTGGGGAACAATGCTCGAGACGCTGGGCGCGGCGGTTGGTGGCGATGTCGGGAACCCGGTCTCGCTCGTCGTCGCGCCGGTCACCCATGCCGCCGGGCCGGTCGCACTTGGCACGATGGCGCTCGGCGCGACGCAGGTCATCCTCCCCGGCTTCGACGCGGACAAGGTGCTGCAGGCGATCGCGGAGCATCGCGTGACTCACATGTATCTGCCGCCAACCGCGCTTTACGGGTTGCTCGGATCCACCGAACTCGGTCGGCAGGACGTTTCATCATTGCGCTATTTCATCCTCGTCGGCTCGCCTGTGTCGCCCGAAAAGCTGCGCCAGGCCGTCACGGTCTTCGGTCCGTGCATGTGCCAGGCCTATGGCCAGGTCGAATCCCCGATGATCACGACATGGCTCCCGCCCGAAGTCGTCGCAGCCGCGGCGCGCGGCGAGCATCCCGAACGGTTGGCAAGTTGCGGCCGCGCAACGCGATCGGTGCAAATCGGCATCATGGACGATGGGGGCAATTTGCTGCCCGATGGCGAACGCGGCGAGATCGTCGTACGTGGCGTGCTGGTGTCGAAGGAATATTTCGAGATGCCCGAGGCGACGGCCGAAGCGCGTCTGTTCGGCTGGCACCATACCGGCGACGTCGCTTACCGTGACGCGGATGGCTTCTACTATATCGTCGATCGCAAGAAGGACATGGTCGTGACGGGCGGTTTCAACGTCTTCACCGCCGAGGTCGAAGCCGCGATCACGGAGTTGCCGCACGTGCGCGAATGCGCGGTAATCGGCATTCCGCACGACAAATGGGGCGAGGCGGTCCACGCGATCGTCGTCGCGGACGCGATCGAGGCGGAGGCCATCATCACCCATGCCAAGGCGCGACTGGGTGGCGTGAAGGCACCTAAAACCGTCACCTTTGTCGATGCTATCCCCCGAACACCGACGGGCAAGATGGACAAGAAGGCATTGCGCGCTGATTATTGGCGCGGTGACCGGCTGGTGAACTGAACAGGTACGGGACGAGAGGATGTTGAGGATGATGCGAACGACGGGGCGACCTGGCGCTGCACTGATGGCGAGCAGCGTGTTCGCTTTGGCTCTGGCTGCCTGTCATGCCACCGACCCGTCCGGCCCCGCTGCCGCGACATTGGCGAAGAGCGGCGTGACCGACACCGCGATCGCCGCACCAGAAAGCAGCGAGTGGCTGAGCTACGGTCGCGATTATAGCGAACAGCGCTTCTCGCCACTGACCCAGATCAGCAGCGACAGCGTTGGCCAACTTGGCCTTGCGTGGTCGGCAGACCTCGAAACCGCGCGCGGGCAGGAAGCCACGCCGCTGATGCACAATGGCACGCTCTACGTTTCGACCGCGTGGAGCATGGTCAAGGCCTATGACGCCGCCACCGGCAAGGCAAAATGGTCCTACGACCCCAAGGTGCCGCGCGACACGCTGGCACGTGCATGCTGCGATGCGGTCAACCGCGGCGTCGCGCTCTATGGCGACAAACTCTATGTCGGCACGCTCGACGGCAGACTGGTTGCGCTGGATCAGGCGACCGGGCGGGTCGTGTGGGAGAAGGTCGTTGTCCCCAATCAAACCGACTATTCGATCACCGGCGCGCCGCGCATCGTCAAGGGGCGGGTGCTGATCGGTAGCGGCGGGGCGGAATACAAGGCGCGTGGTTATCTTGCGGCGTTCGACGCCGAAACCGGCGCCGAGGCGTGGCGCTTCCACACCGTACCCGGCAACCCGGCCGATGGCTTCGAGAACAAGGCGATGGAGGCCGCGGCCAAGACCTGGACCGGGGAATGGTGGAAGCTGGGCGGCGGCGGCACCGTGTGGGATTCGATCACCTACGATCCCCAGCTCAACCTCGTTTTCTTCGGCACCGGCAATGCCGAGCCATGGAACCCGGCACCGACCGGGCGGACCGGCGACAGTCTCTATACCTCGTCGATCGTTGCCGTGAATGCCGACACCGGCGCCTATGTCTGGCATTTCCAGGAGACGCCGGAGGATCGCTGGGACTTCGACAGCGACGCCCAGATCACCGTCGCCGACCTGGCCATCAACGGCCAGCAACGCCGCGTGTTGCTCCACGCTCCCAAGAACGGCGTGTTCTACGTGATTGACGCGAAGAGCGGACAATTCATCTCCGCCAACCCGTTCGTCCCGGTCAACTGGGCGTCAGCGTTCGACTCCAAGACCGGTCGTCCCACGATCAACCCCGCAGCGCGCTACGAGAAGGCGGCGACACCGTTCATCGGCCTGCCCGGCGCCGGCGGAGCGCATAGCTGGCAACCGATGAGCTTCAACCCGAAGACCGGCCTGGTCTATCTTCCCGCCAACATTGCCGGCTTCCCTTATGCGGCAGCGAAGGACTGGAAGCCGTCGGATATCGGCTTCCAGACCGCGATCGATGGAGCGGCCACCGCGATGCCCGCGAATGCCGATGTGCAAGCCGGAGCGATGAAGGTGACGACGGGCGCGCTGATCGCCTGGGATCCGGTCGCCGGAAAAGTCCGCTGGACGGTGCCGCAGGTCGGCCCGTGGAATGGCGGCACGCTGACCACCGCCGGCAATCTCGTCTTCCAGGGCAATGCGGAGGGGCAGTTCGTCGCCTATAGCGCCGACAAGGGCAGCAGGCTGTGGTCCTTCCCCGCCCAGACCGGGATCATCGCAGCGCCGATGACCTATGCCATTGGCGGCCAGCAATATGTCGCGGTCCTCGCCGGCTGGGGCGGTGTCTGGGACATCGCCACCGGCGTGCTTGCGCGCAAATCGGGCGCGACGCGCAACATCAGTCGGCTGCTGGTCTTCAAGCTCGGCGCCAAGGGCGCCCTGCCCCCGGCCCAACCGATGACCAAGCTCGTGCTCGATCCGCCCGCGTTCCGGGGAACGCCCCAGCAAGTCGCGCGCGGCGGGCAACTCTACGGCCGCTACTGTAATGTGTGCCACGGCGATGCCGCGGTGGCCGGCGGGCTCAACCCCGATCTCCGGCATTCCGGCGCGCTCAATGCGGCGGAAGCGATCCGCTCGGTGGTCATCGACGGGGCCCTGCACGAGAACGGCATGGTCTCGTTCAAGTCGGCGTTGACCGCCGCCGATGCCGAGGCGATCAGGCAATATCTCATCAGCCGGGCCAACGAGGACAAGGCGCTCGAACTGCGCACCAAGCCCGCGGCCCGCTAAGCGACGTCAGGAAATCAGGAAAATGCCGATCGACCTCTCCAAGATCGCCGCGATCGACGTCCATGTCCATGCCGAGGTGTCGTGCCACGACCCCGAGGACCCGGTCATGGCGAAGTTTTTCGACGCGGCCTCGACCTATTTCAAGGCCGACCGCAAGCGCCCGACGATGCCCGAGACAATCGCTTATTATCGCGAACGCAACATCGCCTTCTGCCTGTTCACGGTCGACGCCGAATGCGGCATGGGCACCAAGCGGATCAGCAATTACGAAGTCGCTGAGATCGCTGCGCAGAATGACGATATCGTCATCCCCTTCGCCTCGATCGATCCGCACAAGGGCAAGCTCGGCGCGCGCGAGGCGCGCGATCTGGTCGAGAATTACGGGGTCAGGGGCTTCAAGTTCCATGGCATCGCGCAGGATGCGCACCCAGCAGACCGCATGGCCTATCCGATCTATGAGGTGATCGCCGAACACAAGCTGCCGGCGATCTTCCACACCGGCCATTCGGGCATGGGAACCGGTATGCCCGGCGGCGGTGGCCTGCGGCTCAAATATGGCCAGCCGATCCTGATCGACGATGTCGCGGTCGATTTCCCCGACATGAAGTTCATCCTGGCGCATCCGAGCTGGCCGTGGACCGACGAGAGCCTGTCGATGGCGCTGCACAAGGACAATGTCTTCATCGACCTGTCGGGATGGTCGCCGAAATATTTTCCGAAGCAGGTGATCCAGTACGCCAACACCCAGCTTAAGCATAAGATGATGTTCGGCTCCGACTGGCCACTGATCCGCCCCGAGAAGTGGATCGACGCCGCCAAGGAAGCGGGTTTCCGCGACGAGGTGCTACCGCTGATCATGAAGGACAACGCGGTGCGCGTGCTGGGTCTCGGATGACCGGCCTCGCCGGTCGCCATATCGTCGTGACCGGCGCATCGTCGGGGATCGGCCGGGCGACCGCCCTCCTGCTCGCCGCGCGCGGCGCCAAGGTATCGCTGATCGCACGCCGCGCCGACGCGATCGAGGCGGTACGCAATGTCGCCGGCGGCGAGACCTTTGCTGCACCCGCCGACGTGTCCGACCGTGCAGCATTACTTGCAGCATTCGCCGCCGCCGAAGCGGCATTTGGTCCCATCGATGGCTTGTTCGCCAACGCGGGCACGGGCGGCGCCTTCGCGCCGTTCAGCGACTATGACGACGCCGTCTTCGAAGCCGTGCTGCGGACCAACCTCCTTGCGCCCTTCTGGGCGATGAAGCACGTCCTGCCCGGCATGATGGCGCGGCGGCGCGGCGCGATCCTCGTGACCGGCAGCCTCGCCAGCGAGCGGGGCATGGCGCACAATCCGGGCTATGTCGCCTCCAAGCATGGCGTGCTCGGCCTGGTGCGCGCGGCGGCGATCGAGGCCGCGCCGCACGGTGTCCGCGCCAATTGCATCGTGCCCGGCTTCATCGAAACCGAGATGCTCGCCAACCTCGGCGAAGGCGCGCTCGCCGCGATGAACGCGCGCACCCCGCAGGGCCGCACCGGCCGGCCGGAGGAGGTGGCAGAGGTCGCCGCCTTCCTGCTGTCCGACGCTGCCAGCCACGTCACCGGCCAGTCATGGGCGGTCGATGGCGGCATCCTCAACACGCTCACCGTCTAGGACCACGCCATGGCGCTCACATATTATCACGCCGAGCCACTCGCCAATTCGCTGAAATCGATGGCACCGTTGTTCGAGAAGGAGCTCGCGTTCGAGAGCGTGTACGTCAACCTGCACAAGTTCGAGCAGCATGAGCCGTGGTTCGTCGCGATCAATCCGGAAGGCCAAGTGCCCGTGCTCGATCACGATGGATTAATCGTCACGCACAGCACGGTCATCAACGAATATCTCGAAGATGCCTTTCCCGATGCGCCGCCGCTCCGCCCCAACACGCCACAGGGCAATGCGCGGATGCGCTACTGGAACAAGTTCGTCGACGAGCATGTCATGAACCATGTCTCGATGCATGGCTGGCACCGCATGGTCGGCATCATCGCGCGCAAGATCGAGAGCGGCGACTTCGAGGAAATGATGGCGCGCATCCCGCTGCCCGATCAGCGCGCAAAGTGGAAAGCCGCGCGATCGGGCTTCTCGGACGAGCAACTGACCAATGCCACCGCCAAGATCGAGTACGCGCTCGACAAGGTCGAAACCCAGCTCGTGGCCACGCCATGGCTGGCGGGTGAAAGCTATACGCTCGCCGACATCAACTTCTATGCGCATTGCGGCATGATGGTCGAGCGGATGTTCCCCGAAATGGCGGTGGCGACGCGCTTCCCCAGGCTGGTCGCATGGCGCGACCGGGTTACCGCGCGCCCGGCGATGCAAATTGCGCTTGCCATGCCCGACCATACCGAGCCCGGCCTGCGCACCTGGTCCGGCCACGCTCGCTGAGCGCTACGCGCCGAAGAAGTTGAGTTCGAGCACCACGCCATCGGGGTCGCTCACGAAGAGCTGCCGCAACCCGGCGGGCGGCACCTCGTTGCAGCAATAGTCGAGCTTCATCGCGATCAGGCGCGCGACCACCGCGTCGCGCCCGACGCAACGGAACGCGACATGGTGCAGCGCGCCGGTCGGACCGGGCGCCATATCGCGATCCATCAGCCTTGGCGCATCGAGCGCGTTCAGGTGCAGCACGGCACGCCCGCTGCTATCGTACATCCACCGGGCGGTTTCATGCGTCAGCGGCGGCGGCGCGGGGCGCGAGTCGAGCGCGAGCAGATCGCGGTAGAAGCCTTCCGCGCGGTCGAGATCCGTCGTCACGATGTTGATATGGTCGAGCGCTTCCACCGTCATGTCATCATCTCTCCTCGACGCGAGGTGTCGTGCCGCACGGACGCACCCCATGATATTCGTTTGCGTCGCATACAACTTATTCTATGAGGAGCCCACAGGCTTTGCTCACCGCCGGGAAACGGCTGTGAGGCGTACAAGGGAGATGATCGATGGCAAGCAATCTCGAATCGGTGCTGAACGCGGCGGGCAATCCCGTCGAAATGCTGCGCAACTCGCAACTCGGCGCCTATGTCTATCCGGTCGTGGCGGCCGAATTTCACAACTGGCGCAGCGAGCAATGGGCCTGGCAGCATAGCGCCGTCCTGTTCGACCAGTCGCACCACATGGTCGACCTGTTCATCCGCGGCCGCGACGCGCTCAAGCTGCTGACCGAGACGATGATCAATTCGCCCAAGGGCTGGACGGTCAACAAGGCCAAGCAATATGTGCCGACCACGCCCTATGGCCATGTCATCGGCGACGGCATCATCTTCTGGCTGGCCGAGCAGGAATTCGTCTATGTCGGCCGCGCGCCGGCGGCGAACTGGCTGATGTTCCAGGCCGAGACCGGCGGCTACGACGTCGAGATCGTCAAGGACGATCGCAGCCCGTCGCGCCCGATGGGCAAGCCGGTGAAGCGCATCAACTGGCGTTTCCAGATCCAGGGCCCCAACGCCTGGTCGATCATCGAGAAGCTCCACGGCGGCCCGCTCGAACAGCTCAAATTCTTCAACATGAGCGAGATGAACATCGCCGGCCGCAAGGTTCGCACGCTGCGTCACGGCATGTCGGGCGCGCCGGGTCTGGAGATCTGGGGCCCCTATGACGAGCAGGAGGAAATCCGCGCCGCCATCCTCGAGGCAGGCAAGGAGTTCGGTATCGTGCCGTGCGGCAGCCGCGCCTATCCGTCGAACACGCTCGAATCGGGCTGGATCCCCTCCCCGCTCCCCGCCATCTACACCGGCGAGAAGCTCAAGGCGTATCGCGAGTGGCTCGGCGCCGACAGCTATGAGGCGACCGGCTCGATCGGCGGCAGCTTCGTCTCGGAGAAAATCGAGGACTATTATCTCAATCCGTGGGAGCTGGGTTACGGCCCGTTCGTGAAGTTCGATCACGATTTCCACGGCCGCGAGGCGCTGGAGGCGATCGATCCCGCCGCGCAGCGCAAGAAGGTCACGCTGGCCTGGAACCCCGATGACATGGCGAAGATCTTCGCCTCGCTGTTCGACCCCGATGGCGAGCAGTACAAGTTCTTCGACCTACCGCTCGCCAATTATGCCTCGTCAAACTACGACGTGGTCAAGGACGCGTCGGGCAAGGAAGTCGGCGTGTCGATGTTCACCGGCTACAGCTTCAACGAGAAGAGCGCGCTCAGCCTCGCGACGATCGATCCGTCGATCGAGGTCGGCAGCGAGGTCAAGGTGGTGTGGGGCGAGCCCAATGGCGGCACGCGCAAGACGACGGTCGAGCCGCACAAGCAGCTCGAGGTGCGCGCGATCGTAAGCTCGATCCCCTATTCGCGCGTTGCCCGCGAAACCTATCAGGAAGGCTGGCGCACGACGCAGCCGGCGTGAGCCGATAACGCCGGGCAGCGTCACGCTGCCCGGCACGTTACGGCTGGCAACGCAGTGAGGCGAACATGACCGACTATGTCCTCGTTCACGGCGCCTGGGGCAGCGTGCGGGCCTATGCAAGGCTGGCGGACGAACTGCGCGCCGCCGGGCACCGCGTCGTCGTTGCCGAGCTGACCGGGCTCGGCACCCGCGCGGACCAACTCTCTCCCTCGATCGACCTCTCACGCCACGTCGCCGACGTCATCGAGCAGATCGAGGCGGCGGGGTTCGATCGCTTCGTGCTCGCCGGGCACAGCTATGGCGGCATGGTCGTGACCGGCGTTGCGACCAGGCTGGGCGCGCGGATCGACGCGCTGGTTTACATCGACGCGTTCCTGCCGGCGGATGGCCAGTCGCTCTGGGACATCACCGGCGACTTCGAACATCGCCATTATATCGACGCGCAACGCGATACGCCCGGCCTGGTCGGGCCGCTGCCCGGCGTCACCGGTGTCGACGTCGGTCGCCATCCGTTGCTGACGCTGATCGAACCAGTGCGCTTTTCTGGCGAGGAGGCGAAGGTGCCCCGGCGCGTCTATGTCTTCGCCGAAAGCTGGCAGCCCACGCCATTCGCCGGCTTCCACGCCACGGTCGCGGCGGACCCCGCCTGGGAGGTCCACCGCGCCGATGCGACCCACAACGTCATGGCCGATCAACCCGAACAGTTGCTGGCCATGCTGCTGGCCCAGGCCGGATAGCCTGACCGACAGGCTCCTCAGCCATCCACCGGCTCCTTCTTCTGCCCGCCGGGCACGCCATGCGCCGCCCGCGCCTCATATTCCGGATCGTCCTTGGGGTTCGCGAGCGCGGTCATCACGCGTTCGTGGATTTCCTCAAGCGTGCCGCGGAACTCGGGGTAAGGCAGGATGTAGAGCTGGTCGTCTTCGACGCCTTTCAGGACATAGCGGGCGAGCGTTTCCGGCTCCATGCCGACCGAGATGACACGCTTCAGGTGCGCGAACATTTGCGGGTCGGCGCCGTAGTAACCAGTGTTCTGCAGATGCGCCGGCCGCGTCAGTACCGCCTCATGGATGTTGGTGTTGACCGCACCGGGGCACAGCATCGACACGCCGATCCCATGCTCGGCAAGGTCGAGCGCGAGGCATTCGGATAGGCCGCGGATCGCCATCTTCGAGGTGCAATAGATTCCCGTGCCCTTTAGCGCGACGAAGGCCGACATCGAGGCGGTATTGACGATATGACCGCCATTGCCGCGTTCGATCATGCGCGGGACGAAGGTCTGGATGCCGTTGATCACGCCACCGACATTGACGCTCAGCTGCCAGTCCCAATCGTCATAGGTCGCCTTCTGCAGCGGCCCGAAGATCGATACCCCCGCCGTGTTGAACAGCAGCTCGACCGGCCCAAGCCTGGCCTCCACCGCATCGGCGGCGGCGGCATAGGCGGCGCGATCGGTGATATCGAGCTTCACCGCCATCGCCTCGTGCTCGGTGCCGGCGAAATAGGCCATCGCCTCGTCGAGATGGTCCTGGCGGATGTCGGCGATGGCGACCTTGCAGCCGGCCTCGGCGAAGACCTTGGCCTGGCCCAGCGCCACGCCCGAGCCGCCCCCGGTAATGAAGGCGGTACGCCCTGCGACCTTCGTCATGCCACCTTCTCCGGCAGCGTAACGGGCGTCGCGGTGCGCCGCGCCAGCTGGTCCTCGAACTCCTTGTTGCGCAGCAAAAAGCCGATCGCCTCGGCGCGTTCATGGTTGATCTCTTCGTCGGGCATCGAGGCGAGGATCGCATCGAAGCGCGTGCGCATCCCCGCGGCGAATTCGGGATGCGTCAGGATGTAGAGGTCGTTGGCGCGAATGCCGGCAAGCACGCGCTCGCCCACTTCGTCGGCCGACATCCACAGCGGCGATACGGCTCGCTTGCCCAATTCCTCCTCCCGCGCGCGGTAGCCGCTGTCGGCCTTGAATTCGTCGGGGCGCAGTTCGCCCGACATGGCGATGTTGCTCTGCACCGGCCCGGGCATGAACGCCGAGACGCCGATATTCTCGGCCGCCAGTTCGCCGCGGATTGCTTCGGACAGGCCCAGCACCGCCGCCTTTGCTGCGGTATAGGTCGCCGAGAAGGAGATCGGCACGAGCGCCGACTGCGACGAGGTCGTCACGATCTGCCCGCCCTCGCCATGCGCCCTGATGCGCGGCAGGATGGTGACGAGGCCGTTGATCACGCCCCCGAAATTCACCCCCATCGCCCAGTCCCAGTCGTCGTAGCGCGCGTCGACGATCGGGCCCATGATTCCGACGCCAGCGTTGCCGATCAGCAGGTGGATCTTGCCGAAGCGCGCCTCCGCCTGGTCGGCGGCACGCGCGAAACCGGCGCGATCGGTCACGTCGAGTTGTACCGTCTCGACTTGCTCGTCCGCGCCAAGCGACGCCTTCGCCTCGGCCAGCGAACTCTCGCGAATATCCGCGATCACGACATTCGCGCCCGCCTTGACGAGCGCGCGGGCGATACCCAGCCCGATGCCGTTCGCGCCGCCGGTGATGAACGCGGTCTTGCCGGTCACGTCCGCCATCGGCGCCGTGCCTGGTGCAGCCTCATGGGCCATGATTTTCCTCTCCCTTATGATGTGTACGCGTCGCTTAGTGTTTGAGCCCGAGCATCTTGCGCGTCTCCTCGACGCTGGCGATGTCCCCACCCAGGCGGTCGACCAGGTCGACACCCCAGCGGACCAGATCCGCATTGTCGGCAGCCTGCTGGCCACGACGCAGGAAGATCGTGTCTTCGAACCCGACGCGAATGTTGCCGCCGAGCAGCACCGCCTGCGCCGCCATCGGGAAGGAGTGGCGGCTGACGCCGAACCCGGTCCAAAGCGCGCCGCGCGGCAACTGGTTCTTGCTGTACATCATCGCCTCGGGGGTCGCCGGCAACCCGTATTTTGTGCCCAGCACGAAGGAATAGGGCGCATTCGTCGGAAGCGCGCCCTTCGCCATCAGGTCGTCGGCGAACACGAAATCACCCGCCTCGAAGCATTCGATCTCAGGCAACACCCCCGCATCCTGGATCATGTGCCCCATGCGGGTGATCATCGGATCGAGATTGATCGCCACGCCGCCCCATAATTGCATGGTGCAGATGTCCACCGTGCACATGTCGGGTTTGAGGTCGAGGATATGCTCGAGCCGGCGTTCGGCGGTGAACATCAGCGTGCCGGGCCCGGCAACCGCCGGATCCTCCTCGCTCTGCATCCAGGTGCAGCCCGGGCCGGTGGTGACGTTGAGGATCACCGCGTCGTTCTTCGCCCGGATCAGGCCGACAACCTCGCGATAATCATCCAGCGCCTGGCTCGGCACGCCCGTTTCGCGATCGCGCACATGCAGGTGAATGATCGCCGCGCCCGCCTCCGCCGCGGCAAGCGCTTCCGCCGCCACATGTTCGGGCCGGAACGGGAAATTGGGATGGTTGGGGATCGGGGAACTGCCCGTAACGGCACAGGTAATAAAGACCTTGTCGGCCACGCTTACTCTCCTATGGCGAGCGGGACACCGGCTCGCGCTACGCAATCGGGAGTCGCAGAAGCCGTTCGATCGGACTAGACGGTTCGCTGTGCCATCATTGGGAGTAACTGGATAAGCCATGGCGCGAAGCGAAGAACTCTCCCGTTTTCTTAAGTCGGTCCGGGCGCGACTGTCCCCCGCCGATGTCGGCCTGCCGGTCGGCGAGCGCCGACGCACCAAGGGGCTGCGCCGCGAAGAGGTCGCCGCGCTCGCTGGCATGAGCGTCACCTGGTACACCTGGTTCGAGCAGGGCCGCGATGTCCAGCTGTCGGTGCCGATGATCGAGCGCCTGGGCCGAACGCTGCGGCTCGACAGCAACGAGCGCGAATTCCTCTTTGCGCTGGCGCAGCATCGCCCCCCGCCGCTCGAGACGCAGACCGACGAGGATATCCGCCCCGCGACGCAGCACATGATGGACAGCCTGTCGATTCCCGCGCTGGTGATCATTGAGGACTGGACCGTGATCGGCTGGAACGCACTCGTCGCCCGTGCCTTTCGCGACTATGGCCCGCTGCCGCGCAGCGAGCGCAACCTGTTCAAGATTCTGATGCTCGACGATCGCTATCGCACCGACAGCGCACATTTCCGCGAGATGGCACACCGCCTCGTCGCCCGGTTCAAATGGGATTATAGCCGCACCTCGAAGCCGGAAATCTTCGACGAGATCATCGCCGAGATGATGGATAAGTCTGAACTGTTCCGCGAATGCTGGAAGGAATCCGAGATCCTTCCGTATTTCGAACACGTCAACACCGCGCTCATGCCCGGCGTCGGCGACATCGGCTTCTGGCATTCATCCTACGTCGTCGAGGGCGCGCCAGGGCAACGACTGCTGCTGTTCGCGCCCCTCGACAAGGCAAGCGCCGACCATCTCGCACAACTGGCGGAAAACGTCCGCTAGCGCCGAAGCTCAGGCAAGTTCCGCGCCGAGCCGGTGGCCGCTCACTGCGGCGCCGGCATCGCGCGGCAAGCGCGCGAACAGCGGGATCGCCATCGCGCCGACGCCGGCAAGGCACAGGATCGCGAGGCGATAGTCCGCCAGCGATCCCGCGCCACCGCCCTCGCCGACTGCAAGGTTGACGAGCAGCGACGCGAGCGACACGCCCAGCGCCGCTGACAGCGCGTTGGCGAGATTGTTGAGCACCGTCGCTCCGGCAAGCTCGTCCTGATCGACGTCAGCGAAGGTCAGGGCCATCATGCCGGTAAAGGCAATCGACCGTGCCGCGCCCACGACCAGCAGTGCGAGGCACAGCAGCCAGAACGGCATTGCGGGGTGGAGCAGCCCGATGCCGGCAATCCCGACGACCATCGTCGTGGTTCCCGTGATCAGCGCGCGGCGGAAGCCGAGCCGGGTGATCGCGGCACCTGCGATCGGCTTGAGCAGCAGGTCGCCAAGATTCTGCGCCAGCAGCAGGACACCCGTCGCGACCGGCGACAGCCCGAAGCCAACCTGGAAGAAGAGCGGCAGCAGCAGCGCCTGGCCCATGAACGGCAGCCGCATGAGAAAGCCAGCACCGAAGGCGATACTCCGGAACGTGCCGTGGCGCAGCGCGGCGAGCGGTACGATCGGCGCCGCCGCGCGCCGCATATGCCGCATCGCAAGCACGCCCGTCGCGCCGGCCGCGATCGCGAGCAACGCCGGCGCGTGCCACGCTGCCGGCTGCGCGCCGAGCCGCTCCATCGCCAGAACCGCCCCGGCGAGCGCGGCCGCCACCAGCACGAAGCCGCGCAGATCGAACGCCGCGCGCACCTCGGCGCGCAGATCGGGCACCATCCGCCAGACCAGCGCAATGCCGATCACGGCGAGCGGCAGGTTGATGAAGAAGATATACTGCCACCCCAGCGCGGCCGTGATGAAGCCGCCGAGCGGCGGACCGATAACGGGCGCGATCAGTGCCGGCGTGGTGCTGATCGCGGTCATCTGCACCAGCTGACGCTTGGGCGTGACCCGCAGCAACACGAGGTTGGCGACTGGCACCATCAGGCTGGCGAAGAACGCCTGCAAGGCCCGCGCTGCCACGAACCCGGTCAGGGTCGTGCTCGCGCCACACAGCAGCGAGGCGAGCGCGAAGCCGAGGATCGCCGTCATCAGCACCCGCTTCGTGCCAAGCCGCTCCGCAACCCAGCTGCTGATCGGCAGAAACATCGCCGAAACGAGCAGATAGGCCGTGATCCCGATGCCGAGATCGACCGGCGCTACGCCGAAGTCGCGCGCCATATGCGGCAGCGCGGTCGAAATGATGGTCCCCTCCAGGATGCCCATGAACATCACGACCGCGACGACGATCGCGATCGCACGCGGGGCCGGCGACACGCCCGGATGCGAGGTCAGGATGCGAGCGCCACGGGCACATGACGACCGAGGATCAGGTCGCTTGCCCGCTCCGCGATCATGATGGTTGCTGCGTTGGTATTGCCCGAAACGATCCGCGGCATGATCGACGCGTCCACGACACGCAACCGCTCGACACCGTTCACCCGCAGTTCGGGATCGACCACCGCCGCCGGGTCGGTGCCCACGCGGCAAGTGCCGACGACATGGTAGAGCGTCGATCCCGCCATCCGGGCATAGCCGAGCATGGCTTCATCGGTATCGCCGAACGGGTCGCCGGTCGTCGCGAGATAAGGCGTGATCGCAGGCTGCGCCATGACCTTGCGGATGAGTTTGACCGGGGCAACCGCGACCTGCTGGTCGATCGGATCCGAGAGATAATTGGGCACGATCATGGGATAGATGGCGGGATCGTTCGATCGGATATGAATGTGCCCGCGTGATTCCGGGCGCACCTGACAGGGCGTGCACGTGACGCCGGGCGTTTGTTCGAGGTCGAAGGCCTGCTCTTCGTTCTGCTTCTTCAAATCGACCGACGCCGCCATGAGATGCAGCTGCACGTCGGGGCTGGCAAGCTCGGGCCGCGTCCGGGTGAAGGCGACGATGTGCGCCACGGCATAGCTGAGCAGGCCTTTGCGGGTCAGCGCATATTTCGCGACTTCCCGGGCCAGGTTCCAGCCATGCGCCATCTGGTTGACGGTGCGGTGACCCGGCTTCACCGGCCACTGCGCGCCAATCATATAGTGATCCTGCATATTCTCGCCGACGCCTGGCGCTTCGTGCAATTGCGTGATGCCATGGTCGGACAGCACGGCGCCGCGGCCGATGCCTGACAATTCGAGCAGTTTCGGCGACTCTACCGCGCCCGCCGCCAGGATGACCTCGGCATGGGCGCGGGCGCGCATGATGCGCCCTTTCTGCTCATACTCTACCCCGACCGCGGTCTTGCCTTCGAACAGGACACGGTGCGTCAGCGCGCGCGTCTCGACCCGAAGATTGCTGCGCCCTTCGACTGGATGGAGATAACCGACCGCCGTCGAGCAACGACGGCCGTTCCTCGTCGTCAGCTGGAACCAGGTGACGCCGTCCTGGTCACGTGCGTTGAGATCGGGCGAATAGGGAATGCCTGCCTCGACACAGGCATCGAGCAACGCCTGGCTGACCGCGTTGCGTTCGGGGAAATCCGCGGTGTTGAGCGGCCCGCCGCTGCCATGCGTATCGCAGGCGCCGCGTTCCTGATTCTGCGCGCGGCGGAAATAGGGCAGCACGTCATCATAGGACCAGCCCTGGCACCCCATCTGCCGCCAGCCGTCATAATCCTCCACCTGGCCGCGAATGTAGAGCAAGCCGTTGATCGACGAGGAGCCGCCGAGCACCTTGCCCTTGGGCCATTTGTGAACGCGTCCGTCGGTCCCGGCGTCCGGCTCGGTCTCGTACAACCAGTTGACCTTGGGGTCGTTCAGCGTCTTGCCGAAGCCTATCGGGGTGTGGATCATCATGTTCGAGACGAACTGGCTCGGCGCCCTGAACGGCCGATCGTCGCCCCCCGCTTCGAGCAGCAGCACGCGGTTGCCGGGCTCGGCGGAAAGCCTGTTGGCGAGCACGCAGCCCGCGCTGCCCGCGCCGACGATGATATAGTCGGCCTCGATATCGTAGGAAACGCTCACCAAAAACCCCCCGCTAACCGGCAGTCAGTTACTGAAAAAGGCGATCGCGCGGAACTCGTAGCTCTCGCGCGTATGGGCATCCGGCCGACTGGTGTCGTGAAAGGCGGTGTGCGGCGCGCGCCACGCCCGGGCATGATCGCTGTCGTGGAACTTGATAAAGATCGCCTCGTCGGCGGTCATGTCAGGGAAATACCACCAGCGATGCGCCGGATTGTGATGGAAGATCGTCGCGGCGGCCATGTTCTCCTCGCCCTCGATCGGCGCGTACAGCGCATCGCCCTCCGGAATCACGTCGACATCGACCTTGACGTTGGCGACCGCATCCTCCTCGCCGACGCTGCCGAATTCGCACAAGGCCAGTGGCCAGTCCTGCGGCGGTGGCGAGAAGGTGCGCCACAGGCTGAAGGCAATGAACCGGCTGAAGCCCGGCCCGCCCGGCACCGCCTTGTCGTACAGCGCACGCGCAATGCGGTGTGCGGTCGCCGTGTTGAAATCGACATGCGCCTCGGCCGCTGGCGGCTGGATCCCCGCCCCCGAGATGATCGGCGAGCGCAACTGCCCGCCCATCGGCACGACGAGGTCGCAGCCGGTCAACGCACGGGCGACGGCGGCGACCTCGTCCGGATAAGCCTTCACCGCCGCCGGATCACGGAAATCGACCACCGCGCTCGGCTGGCGGGACAGGCAGAAACCATGCTCGTCGAGCGTGAAGGGCTTCGGCGCCAGGCGCGCGTTGCGGATCGTGACGGGATAGGATTGGTAGATGCCGGTGTTGACCTCGCGGCCCGGCGCCCAGAAGCGCCGGTTGATCCGCGAAGTCGGGATCAGATAATCGATCGTCGTGTCGATCGCCTCGGGTGCCCGGCTGGGCTGCACGATGGTCGCCATGGTCATCCTCGTCTTTCGAACAGCGCCCGCACCGCATCCGGCACGCGTTCGGCGCGCAAGCCGGCGGGGCGGTCGGGCGCGGGCACGGTCCACACACGCTTTTCGGTACATTCGACGCAGCTTTGCCCGTCACGCGAGAGACGGTGCTGGATCGTGAAGCTGCTGTTGCCGAAATCGGGCGCCGCCGTCTCGACGAGAACGTCGTCGCCATAGCTGCACGCCGCCAGAAAACGCGCCGACACGTCGACCATCGGATAACCCGCGACGTTCATCGCGGCGAGCATGTCGCGCTTCTTCGGCAGCCCCGCCGCCTCGAACAACAGCACGGTGCTTTCGCCGAAGATGTCGAAATAGCGCGGCGCGTAGACGATACCCGCGGGGTCGCATTGGCCCCATTCGATGCGGACGGTGCGTTGGGAGAAGGGGGTCACTGCGCGTCAGGCCAGGATATTCTTGCCCTGGGTGACGGTCTTTTCCGCCATCTCCTCGGCCTTGGGCGGTACGGGGACGAGCAGCCCGCGCTGGACGGCAGGCCGCGCCCCGATCTCGTCATACCAGCGCAGCAGGTGATTGAATCCGTCCATCGGGACCTGCGCCCATTCATGGCCGCGCACCCAGGGGAAACAGGCGATGTCGGCGATCGAATAGTCGCCGGCGAGATAGCGGTTGTCGGCGAGCCGCCTGTCCATCACCTCGAACAGCCGCTGGCTCTCACGCACATAGCGGTCGATCACCTTGGGCAGCTTTTCATCGAAATAACGATTGAAGACGGTCGCCTGCCCCATCATCGGGCCGAGCCCCGACATCTGCCACATCAGCCACTGGATCACCCGGCTGCGCCCATGGACGTCCTGTGGCAGGAAACGGCCGAACTTCTCGGCGAGGTAAATCATGATCGCGCCGGATTCGAACACCGGGAAATCGCCGTCGTCATGATCGATCAGCGTCGGGATGCGCCCATTGGGGTTGAGCGCGACGTACCAATCCTCCTTCTGGACACGATTGGTCAGCGAGATCGGCGTCACCTGGTACGGCACGCCCAGTTCCTCGAGCAGGATCGCGACCTTCCAGCCATTCGGGGTCTCGGACGTCAGCAATTCGAGCATCTTGTGCCTCTCCCAGGGTCCCGCGCATCTTGGCGATGGCCGGGCCATGTCTGGATCGGGCAAAGTCGCCGACCGGGCAAGACGACTGCCGGCGCTATCATTGCGACTGACAGGTTGGGGCCGCGGCGCCGTTAGTCCGGATGATAGTATAGCCAGACGACTTGTGGTCACCCTCCCCGACCGTCACCAACCGCGACAAAAGGAGAGGAAATCTGATGCTGACCCTGTACAGCTTTGGCCCGGCAGCCAATTCGCTGAAGCCATTGCTCGCGCTCTATGAAAAGGGGCTCGATTTCACGCCGCGCTTCGTCGACCCGACACGGTTCGAGCATCACGAGAAATGGTTCAAGAAGATCAATCCGCGCGGCCAGGTTCCGGCGCTCGACCATGACGGGCACATCATCACCGAATCGACGGTGATTTGCGAATATCTCGAAGACGCCTTCCCCGATGCGCCGAAGCTCAGGCCGACCGATCCGGTCGCCATCGCCGAAATGCGCGTCTGGACGAAATGGGTCGACGAATATTTCTGCTGGTGCGTCTCGACCATCGGCTGGGAACGGATGATCGGCCCGATGGCGCGCAAGCTCTCGGACGAGGCGTTCGAGGAGCAGGTGAAGCGCATTCCGGTACCCGAACAGCAGGTGAAATGGCGCAATGCCCGTGCCGGTTTCCCGCAGGAAACGCTCGAGGAGGAGATGCGCAAGATCCGCGTCTCGGTCGCGAAGCTCGAAGCGCGACTGGCGGAAAGTCCCTGGCTTGCCGGCGACACCTATACTTTGGCCGATATCTGCAATTTCGCCATCGCCAACGGGATGCAGTTCGGCTTTGCCGATGTCGTTAACAAGGAGGCCACGCCGCACCTCGTGGCCTGGATAGAGCGGATCAACGCCCGCCCCGCCGCGCAGGCGATGTTCGCGAAATCGAAGAGCGAGATGCCCGTCCGCCAAGCGGCCCCGGCGGCCTGAAGGACGCAGCGGATGACACAGAACAAGCGCATTACGCTTTACGACCTCCAGCTTGCCTCGGGCTGCACGATCAGCCCATTCGTGTGGCGCACCAAATATGCGCTGGCGCACAAGGGCTTCGACGTGGATCTCGTCGGCGGCGGCTTCACCGGTATCATGGAGCGGACCGGCGGACGCTCCGAACGCCTGCCCGCGATCATCGATGACGGAAAATGGGTGCTCGATAGCTGGCTGATCGCCGAATATCTCGACGAGACCTATCCTGATCGGCCGATGCTGTTCGAAGGCCCGAGTATGAAGGTGCTCACCAAATTCATCGATGGCTGGCTGTGGCGCACCGCGATCTCGCCATGGTTCTCCTGCTACATCCTCGACTATCACGACCTGTCGTTGCCGCAGGACCATGATTATGTCCGCACGACGCGCGAGAAATGGTTCCTCGGCGGGCGGACGCTGGAGGAATCGCAGGCCGGCCGCGAGGATCGGCTGCCGCTCGTCCCGCCCTTGCTGGAGCCGCTGCGCCAGTTGCTGCGCGAGACGAAGTGGCTTGGCGGGGACACGCCCAACTATGCCGACTTCACCGCGCTCGCGGTGTTCCTGTGGGCCCGATCGGTCGCGAAGACGCCACCGCTGACCGAGGACGATCCGCTGCGCGACTGGCTCGACCGCGGATTCGACCTATATAATGGCCTGGGCCGCCACCCCGGCATGCACAGCCTGTTCGGCTTGCAGTTGCGCGACGGCGATCCAGCGCCGTTTGTCAAGGATGGCGGCGGTGCCGCGCCGGCCCCGCTCAATCGCGGCGCGGGAACGGTACCCGCGCCGACGCCCGTAGCGAACAACTAGGTGGAGAGCATCAACGTGGGATGGAGCGACGAGCCGGCCGGCGGTACCTTGCGGATGTATCACATCCCCGGCTGCCCCTTTTCCGAGCGGGTCGAGCTGCTGCTCGACCTCAAGGGGCTGTCGACGATCATGGCCGACCATGAGATCGACATCTCGAAGCCGCGCCCCGAATGGCTGCTGCGCAAGACGCGGGGCACCACCGCCCTGCCCGCGCTCGAACTGGAGAATGGCGAGACCTTGAAGGAAAGCATGGTCATCATGCGCTATTTCGAGGATCGTTTTCCCGAACGGCCGGTGGCGCGGCGCGACCCTTATGAGCATGCCGTCGAGGCGATGCTCCGTGCGACCGATGGCGCGTTCACCGGCGCGGGCTACCGCATGATCCTCAACCGCGACCCCGCGAAGCGTGAGGAGCTGAAGGCCGAGGTCGACGCGCAATATGCCCGGCTCGACGACTTCCTGCGTTATTACGCGCCCGACCGCGATTTCCTGTTCGACGCCTTTGGCTGGGCCGAGGTCGCCTTCACGCCGATGTTCAAGCGCCTGTGGTTTCTTGACTATTACGAGGCGTACCGGATTCCGCAGCATCTGACGCGCGTGCTGCGCTGGCGCGAAGCGTGCGTGACGCACCCGCTCGCCGAGCGGCATCACGGCTACCGCGAACTGATGACGCTCTATTATGATTACGCGCAGGGCGGCGGAAACGGGAAAATCCCCGAGGGACGCACCATATCCAGTTTCACGCTCGATCCGGCCTGGGACACACGTCCGATGCCGCCGCGCGAGAAGTGGGGCACGCCCGCCACCGATGCAGACCTGGGGCTGATCCCCGCCTGACTTTTCCCCGAGAGGACGATCACATGAAGAGCTACACGCAGAATTACATCGACGGTCACTGGGTCGACAGCAAGGGCGGTCGCAAACACCAGGTCATCAATCCCGCGACGCAAACCGTCGCGTCCGAAATCGTGCTCGGCACCGCGGCCGACGTCGACGACGCCGTGGCCGCCGCCCGGCGCGCCTTCGAGACTTTCTCGCAGACGACGAAGGAGGAGCGCATCGCGCTGCTCCAGCGCGTGATGGAGGAATATGGCAAGCGCGTGCCCGACATTGCCGAAGCGATCGCCACCGAGATGGGCTGCCCGATCTCGATCGCGAAGACCGCGCAGGCCGGCTCGGGCATGGGCCATCTCGGCAACGCGCTGAAGGCGCTGCAGGAGTATCACTTCCGCGAGAAGATCGGCGACAACACCGTCGTCCGCGAACCGATCGGCGTCGTCGCGCTGATCACGCCGTGGAATTGGCCGATGAACCAGATCGTCGCCAAGGTCGGCCCGGCGCTCGCCGCGGGCTGCACGATGATCCTAAAGCCCTCGGAAGAAGCCCCGACCTCGGCGGCGATCTTTGCCGAGGTGATGGATGCCGCCGGCGTGCCCGCCGGCGTGTTCAATCTCGTCCAGGGTGACGGCGAAGGCGTCGGCACTGCGCTGGCCAAGCATCCCGACATCGACATGGTGAGCTTCACCGGGTCGACCCGCGCCGGAATCATGGTCGCAAAGAACGCGGCGGACACCGTCAAGCGCGTCGCGCAGGAACTCGGTGGCAAGTCGCCCAACATCATCCTCGAAGGCACGCCGCTCGACAAGGCGCTGCCCGGCGGCGTCGGCGGCGTGCTGCTCAATTCGGGCCAGAGCTGCGTCGCGCCGACGCGGATGCTCGTCCACCGCTCGCAGCTTGACGAGGCGGCGAAAATGGTCGGCGCGATGTTCGCCGCCAAGGCCGTGGGCGACCCGCTGACCGAGGGCGACCATATCGGCCCCGTCGTCAACGAGAGCCAGTGGAACCGCATCCAGGGCCTGATCCAGAAGGGCATCGACGAGGGCGCCACGCTCGTCACGGGCGGCACCGGCCGCCCCGAGGGCATGGACACGGGCTTCTACGTCAAGCCGACCGTCTTCTCGAACGTGACCCCCGAAATGACGATCGCGCGCGAGGAAATCTTCGGGCCCGTGCTGGTGATCATGCCGTACGAGAATGACGATGACGCGGTGCGCATCGCCAACGACACGCCCTATGGCCTGGGCGCCTATATCGCCGGCGACCCGGCACGCGCCAAGAAGATCGTCCCGAAGATCCGCGCCGGCGCGGTGTTCGTCAACGCCGGCGGGCTTGCCTTCGACATGCCGTTCGGCGGCTATAAGCAGTCGGGCAATGGCCGCGAGTTCGGCAAGTTCGGGCTCGAGGAGTTCCTCGAGGTGAAATCCGTCATCGGCGCCCTGCCCGAGGACGAGCCGGTCGCGGCCTGAATGAGCTGTGCGGCGCGATCCCGATCAGGTCGCGCCGCTCGCTTTTCAATAACCGACGGTAAAGCGCTGCCGCGAATGCTTCGGCGTCTCGATCTCGTCGAGCAGCGCGACCGCATAATCCTCATAGCTGATATGGCTCTTCCCGTCCGCCGCGGTCAGCAGCGTGTCGGTGCCGAGGCGAAAATGCCCGGTGCGCTCGCCGGGGCCGAACATCATCGACGGCGAGAGATAGGTCCAGTCGAGCGCGGTTTCGCTGCGCAGCATTTCCAGCGCAGCACGCGCCGGGGTCGCCTCGGGCTTGATGAAATCGGGGAAGTCCGGCTGGTCGAGCAAGACCTTGCCCGGCGCGATTTCCAGCGAGGCGGCACCTCCCACGACGAGCAGCCGCCCGACATCGGACCCGCGCACGCCATCAAGCGCCTTGGCGAAATCGGTGTTGCCGAAACGCACCGTCAGAACGACGACGTCACTGCCCGCGATCGCCATGGCGGTCGCTTCGGGATCCGCGAGATCGGCGGTCTTCCAGGTCACGCCGTCTTCGGCTGCGGTGCCAGCGGTGCGCGCCACCGCCGTCACCTGATGTCCGCGCCGCCGCGCCTCCGCGACGAGCCGCTGCCCGACATTGCCGCTCGCGCCGACGATTGCGATATGCATGTCTTTCCTCTCATTTTCGTTTGTCCTACATACGATATCGTCAACGACGCCCAATGCAAGGCGCGGGTTTCAGGAGAGCGACGATGCGCGAATTTCCGCAGACCATCCACTTCACCGGATTGAACACGCCGCTGCGGATAGAGAGCGCGATCCGCAATCTGCCGGTGATCGGAGACCTGCCGGAAGAGATCCGCGGCGCCTTCTTTCGCGCGGTGCCCGACCCGGCGCATGTGCCGATGCACGACGACGATGTCGCGCTGTCGGGGGACGGCATGATTTCTCGCTTCCGTTTCGAGGACGGGCAGGTCGATTACGATATCCGCTACGTCGAGACCGAGCGCTACCGCCTCGAACGCGCCGCGCGGCGTGCGTTGTTCGGCCGCTATCGCAATCCCTTTACCGATGAGCCGGAAGTTGCCGGCCGCGACCGCACCGTCGCCAACACGACCCCCGTCTGGCACGCCGGTCGGCTGTTCATGACCAAGGAAGACGGTCTCGCCTATGAGATTGACCCCGAGACGCTCGACACGATCGGACGCTGGGACTTTTACGGCGCGCTGAAGTCCGAGACCTTCACCGCGCATCTGCGCGTCGATCCGGTCACCGGAGAGATGTTCTTCTTCGGCTATGAGGCGGGCGGGCTGTGCAGCCGCGATATCGCCTATTGCATCGCCGATCGCGACGGCAACCTCGTTTCCGAGCAATGGTTCGAAGCGCCCTATTGCGCCAGCGTGCACGATTTCGCGATCACCGAACGGCACGCGATCTTCCCGATCTTCCCGACGACGGCCGATCTCGACCGGCTCAAGGCCGGCGGCGCGCATTGGGCACATCAGCAGGAGCTCGAAAGCTGGGTCGGCATCATGCCGCGCTACGGCAAGGTCTCCGAAATGCGCTGGTTCAAGGGCCCCAAGGGGGTTTCCGCCTTCCATCTCGTCAACGCCTATGACGCGGGCGATCTGGTCCATCTCGACCTGTGCCTGACCGATACCAATGCCTTCGCCTTCATGCGCGAGGCGGGTGGCATCCACCGCCAGCCATGGGAGATCGAGGGCGCGCTGACCCGCTGGACCTTCGACCTCACGCGCAACAACGACAGCTTTGACGAGCGCCCGATCGGCCCGCCGGGCGATCTGCCGCGCGTGCGCGACATGGATCAGGGCAGGCCCTACCCGTTCGTCTTCTATTGCAGCATGAACCCGGCCGGCGGCCCGCCGCTACCCGGTGGCCCGGTCGGCGCCGCCTTCAACGCGCTGGTGCGGCTCGAACCCGAAAGCGGCCGTGTCACGACGATGACGCTGCCGCCGGAGATGGCGATCAGCGAACCCGTCCACCTTCCCGCCGCGCGCGACGGCCATGACGGCTGGTTGCTGACGGTGGTCGACCGACGTACCGGTGAGAGCGCGTTCGAATCCGAGCTTTGGGTGATCGACGCCGGCGACATTGCCGCCGGCGCGGTTGCGCGTGTCCCGCTGCCGGTGAGGTTGCGGCCGCAGGTCCACGGTGCCTGGGTGTCGGAGCAGCAACTCGCCCACCGCGCGACCCGGCCGGCCGCCGCCTGACGAGACTTCAATTCACATTGCGCGTCGTGTCGGTCCAGAAATCGGCCCGCATCGCCTTCTTGTCTGGCTTGCCGACCGGCGTGCGCGGGATCGCGTCGCGGAAGTGCACCGACTTCGGCGCCTTCACGCTGCCCAGCCGTGCCTTGCAATGCGCCTGGATCGCCTCGACCGGCAGCGCCCTGCCCGGCAGCAGCGTGACCAGCGCGGCGACGGCCTCGCCCCATTTGTCATCCGGCACGCCGATCACTGCGGCTTCCGCCACCTCGGGCAGTTCCATGATCGCGGCCTCGACCTCGGCCGAGAAGACGTTGAAGCCGCCGGTGACGATCATGTCCTTCTTGCGATCGACGATGTAGAAATAACCGTGCTCATCGCGCCGACCAACGTCGCCGGTGTGATGCCAGCCGTGCGTCCAGGATTCCGCCGTCGCCTCGGGCAGCTCGAAATAACCACCGCCGACGATCCCGCCCCGCGCCACGATCTCGCCCACCTCGCCCGCGCGCAGAAGGTTGCCGTCATCGTCCATCAGCTCGACGCGGACCGACGCGGTCGCGCTGCCGCAACTCGCCAACCGCTCGGGATGCTCGCCGCGCGCCGCCGCCGCGACGATTTCGGGCGACAGCCATGTCGCGACGAGATGGCACTCCGTCTGGCCATAGCTCTGGCACATGCACGGGCCGAATATTCCGACCGCCTGGCGCAGCTTTTCGGGCGACACCGCCGACCCGGCGAGCAGGAAATAACGCAAGCTGGCATAGTCGAAGGTCGCGACCTCGGGGTGCGCCAGCATCGCATACATCGCGGTCGGCGGGAGGAACATGTGGGTCACGCGATGCTCGCCGATCGCGCGCATCACCGCCTCGGCATCGAAGGTCGGCAGCACGACCACCGTCGCGCCCATCGCGATCCCCGCCATCGTGAACGGCCCGGCAGCATGGGTCAGCGGCGCGGTGGCGAGAAAGACCGGATGCTCGGCCGGCATGATGCTGCAGATCGTCTCGAGCATCGTCCCCCAGCTGCGGTTCATGACCCGCACGCCTTTCGCGCGACCCGTCGTGCCGCCGGTCGCGATGATCGCGGTCACCTCGCCGAGATTGCCGGTCGGGTCGCCGAGATCGGGTGACGGGGGGGCACCCACGGGCAGCATGAAGCGGTCGAGTGCGGGCGCATCGCCTTCGTCCCGGTCGAGGCAGATCATCCGTCGGATCGACGGGACACGCCGCTGCACCTCGCGCGCATCGTCGGCATAGCTCGAATGGTAAAACAGCCACTGCGCGCGGACATAGTCGAGATAGTCGATATTGGCGTCGAGCGCGTTGCGCGTGTTGACCGGGATCCATACCGCGCCCGCGCGCCACAGCCCCAACATCGTCGTCAGCACGGCGCCGTGATTGGGCGACATCACCGCCACCGGCGCCTGCGCCTCGAGCCCGTCCGCCAGCATCGCGCCGGCCAGCCGGTGCGACAGCACCGCCATCTCGGCATAGCTGTAGCACGTATCGTCGGCGATCAGCACGGTTCGTTCCGGCGCCAGACCGGCCTGTTTGTCGAAATAGTCGATGCTGCGCATCAGCGTGACGCCCCTTCGGATCCAAACAACAACGCCAGGAGGTCTCCGACCCCTTCGATCACGGCATGCGGTCGCTGCGCCTCGGGCACTGCGGCCCATTCAGCCGCGCTGGTCGTGCCCGTCGTCACCCCGATGCCGATCGCGCCACCGGCGCGCGCCATGATCGTCTCGACCTGCGGATCGTCGCCGACCACTGCCACCCGCTCAACCGGCACGCCGAGCTTCGCGGCGACGAAGTGCAACGCGGCGATCGAAGGCTTTCCGGTGACCTCGGGCTCGACGCCGGTGACGCGCGCGATCGCCCCGCCGATCGCGCAGCTGTACCCGAAGGCGCGGCCCGACTTGCTGGCGAAGAACGGCACATCGGACGCGCTGTGCAGCGCCGCGCCGTCGAGCACCGCGGCGGCGGCGGCATGGATGTCCTCCATCGAGCATGCCGGGTGCCAGGCGATGTAGACCGCGTCGGCACCGCCCTCGCCCGGCGCACAGGTCGCGATCCCCTCGGCCGCCAGCGCCGCCGCCACGCCGTCGCTGCCCAGCACCATCACCCGCCTGTAGCCTCGCGCCGCGAACAGACCGGCGGCAACGCTGTTGGGGGTGAACAATCGGTCATCGGCGATCGGCAATCCCAGCGCCCTGAGCCGCGGCGCCTGCTCCGCGGCGGGATAGGCACTGCCATTGGTCAGCGCGACGAACGGGATGCCGCGCCGTTCCATTTCCTCCAGCGTGGCGACCGCGCCCGCCAGCACCTGGTACCCACCGAGCGCACGATCGCTCAGGATCAGCGTGCCGTCGAGATCGAACATCACCCCTTCGGGCGTCGCAAACGGCTCGCCCCTCATACCCCCGCCTCCAGTTCGAGCCTGAAGCCCGCCTTCTCGACCGTGACCCGCGTCAGGTCGGTGCGCGCGAGCAGCCGCTCGACCAGCGCCATCACCGGCCGTGTCGCCGGATCGAAGTCGCGCGGCGCCGGGCCCGCCGCCTGCATCGCATCGACCATCGCCCCGGGCATCGTCGCGCGCAGCAGGAATTCCTCGTCCGAAAGGTTCGCGCCGACGCGGCGGCGCAATTCGGGCAGCGCTGCCATAACCGGCTCGGCCTCGAGCTCCTTCGCGCGCGGCGATGACCGAATTCTATCCATGATTTCAGGGGCTATGGGCCGGTTCGGCCGACCGAAACGGCCGATCGCATAGCGGATGATTTCGTCAGGTATCGTGGCATAGCGTTCGACACCCGTCACGTTGAGGACGGCCTGGGTCTGCAGCATCTGGGCGAAGGGCGTCATCACGATCGGCCAGCCCAGTTCCTCACGCACCCGCGCGAGTTCCTCGATCACCGCGCCTTCGAGATGCGAGACGCGGTGGTCGGCGAGATGCCGTCGCATCGTGCCGACCATGCCGCCGGGCAACTGATGACGGACATAGCCCGCATCATAGGCCATCGGCGAGCCGGTCGGCAGGCCGTCGGCTGCGGCCAGGTCGGAGAAGTAGCGGCCCACCGCGGCCAGCGCCGCGTCGTCGACATCGACGGTGTGGCCGAGCTCGCGCAGGTTGCGCACGACTCGCTCGATCGGCGGGTTCGAGGTGCCGTCGGCCGCGCCGCCGCTCGCGCATTGCAACGCCGAGACGCCAAGGTCGGCGCCCTCGAGATAGGTGCGGTCGGCCAGGCCGATCGTGCCATGGGCGTGCAGTTCGAGCGGCTTGTCACCGATCTCGGCAAGGATTGCCGGGATCAGCGTGCGCGCTCGCTCCGGGGTCAGCAGGCCGCCCGGATCCTTGATGTAGAGCGCGTCGATGTCGGGGCTCGCCGCCATCGTGCGCGCTGCATCGGCATAATGCGCATCGTCGTGGATCGGGCTCAGCGTGAAGACCAGTGCGCCGACGACCTGCTCGCCGCCAGCCTGCTTGACCATCCGCGCCGCAGCGGCATTGGCGACCGCGTCGTTCATCGGATCGGCGAGCGCAAAGCGACGGATGCCGTTGCGCGCCAGCGTCGCGAAGGCGAGCGCCATGAACTCGGCGCTCGCGGTTTCCCACGAGATGAAGCGGAAGCCGGTCGAGAGGAATTGCAGCGGCGTCGTCGGGCAAGCCTGCGCCATCAGCCGGATCCGCTCCCACGGATCCTGCTGCTTGAAGCGGACGGCCACGCCCATATGCGTCGAGGTCGTAAAGTCGATCGCGCTGTAGCCAACGCGCTCCATCATCGGCGCGATCGCCAGCGTCCGCGCGGTATCGACCCCGAGCGCCCCCCACAGGCACTGGTTGCCGTCGCGCAGCGAGGTTTCGACGAGGCGGATCGCGGCCATCAGGCGGCAACCGCGGCAGCGTCAAGGAACCGCGCGAGAAATCCCGTATCGACGCCACCCGCCGCGAACCCGGGATCGGCGAGAATGCCCGCCTGAAAGGCGCGATTGGTCGCGATTCCCTCGATCCGCGTTTCGGCCAGCGCGGCGCGCAGCGTGGCCAGCGCGCCTGCCCGATCCGCGCCGTGCGCGATGATCTTGGCGATCATCGAATCATAATAAGGCGGGATGCGCGCGCCATCGACGATGTGGGTGTCGACACGAATGCCATTTCCCTTCGGCCAGTGTGCCATGGTGACCGTACCCGGCGACGGCGCGAAGTCGCGCGCCGGGTCTTCGGCGTTGATGCGGCATTCGATCGCCGCGCCGTCGCAGACGACGTCCGACTGGGCGAGGCGCAGCCCCTGCCCTTCGGCGATCGCGATCTGCTCGGCGACGAGGTCGATCCCCGTGACCGCCTCGGTCACGGGGTGCTCGACCTGGATGCGCGCGTTCATCTCCAGGAAGTAAAAGGCGTCGCGCGGCACGTCGTAGAGGAACTCGACCGTCCCGGCGCCGCGGTAAGACAGCCGCGCGGCGAAGCGGACGGCGCTGTCGTGCATCGCCGCCCGTGTGGTCGCCGGCAGATTGGGCGCGGGCGTTTCCTCGATCAGCTTCTGGTAGCGACGTTGCACCGAGCAATCGCGCTCGCCGAGATGGACGACGCCCCCTGCCCCGTCGCCGAGCACCTGCACCTCGATATGCCGTCCGCTGGCGACATAACGTTCGAGATAGACCCGCGCGTCGCCGAAAGCCGCCTCCGCCTCCGCGCTAGCCATGTCCATCGTCGCGACGAGATCGTCTTCATGCTCGACCAGCTTCATTCCGCGTCCGCCGCCGCCGCCCGCCGCCTTGACGAGGATCGGTACCCCGATCGCCGCCGCCAGCGCGCGTGCTTCGTCGCGCGTTGCCGCCGCGCCGCCGGGGATCACTGGGACACCCGCCGCTTCGGCCGCGTCGCGCGCGCGCAACTTGTCGCCGACCGCCTCGATCTGGTCGGCGGTCGGACCAATGAAGATCACCCCTTCCTGCTCGCACAGCCGCGCCAGGTCGGCGCGCTCGGACAGGAAGCCATAACCGGGATGGATCGCGTCGCAGCCCGAGCCAAGCGCGGCCTGCACCACCGTCTCGACGCGCAGATAGCTCAGCGACGGTTGCGCCGGGCCGAGGCACAGCACGCGGTCCGCCAGCTGCGCGCCGAGCGAGCCGCGATCGGCCTCCGACACGCCGAGCACGGTTTCGATCCCGAGCGTCCGGCAGGTCCGCAGGATGCGCACCGCGATTTCGCCGCGATTGGCGATGAAGAGTCGACGGATCGCCATCGCGTCAGCGGTCCGGCCGCACGAGCATCAACAGCTCGCCATGCTCGACCAGTTCGCCGTTGGCGGCGAGGATTTCGACCACCTCGCCCGAGACGCCGGCGCGCGCGGTGTTCATCAGCTTCATGACCTCGACGATCCCAACGATCGTCTCCGCCTCGACGCGCGCGCCGACCTCGACGAACGGCGCCTCACCGGGTCGCGGCGCACGGTAATAGATGCCGAGCAGCGGCGACGTCACCTCGATCAGCCCGACTTCCCGCGCAGCAGCCGGCGGTGGGGGCGCGGGTGCCGGAATCGACGGCTCGGCCACGGGTACAGCAGACTGAAGGCGAACCGGAATCGGGGGTGAACCCGCGCCGGCACGTACCAACTCAAGCTTGAGCCCGTCCATTTCGAGACTGAGCCGGTCGAAGCGCGAGGCCTCGAGCAACGCGATGATGCGGTCGACTTCGGCGGTGGTAATGGTCATCGCCGAACTCCGAACACGCCCATCACATGCGCCAGGGGATTGGCAAGCGGCGTGGCGACGGGCGCGGTGCTTTTCGTCGACCACACGGTTTCCGGCCTGCTCTGCAACAAGAGCACATTCCCCTCATTATCGACCGCCCATTCGATGTCCTGCGCACTGCCGTAATGCCGCTCGACGGCACGACCGATCTCGCGGAGCTTCTGCAGCGTGGCGTCGTCGAGGCACGCCACGCGGCGGCGCTGGTCGACAATGGCGCGTTCCTCGACGCCACCCGTGGCAAGGGGAAGGTGTTCGATATGCTTGTCGGAAATGTCGCGCGTCGAAATCTCGCCGGTGATCTTGCCGATGACCCAGCGATCGGGCGTCACCTCGCCCGACACGACGGCGGAACCGAGCCCCCAGGCGCCCTCGATCGTGATGACCGACTTGTCCCCCGTCGTCGGGCTGCGCGTGAACATCACACCCGCGACCCGCGCGTCCACCATCCGCTGGACGACCACGGCCATCGCAACCCCGGTTTCGGGCAGGCCCTGACGCCGGCGATAGGTGATGCTCTCGACCGAGTAGAGACTGCCCCAGCATTCGCGGACGCGCGCCAGCAGGTCGGCCGGATCGATCACCCACAGGAAGGTATCCTGCAGGCCTGCAAAGCTCGCATCGGCCGCGTCTTCGGTGGTGGCCGAGGATCGCACCGCTACCGGCACGCCGGCGCCGTCGCACAACTCGCGATAAGCAGCGAGCAGCGCGTGTTCGACCTCGTCAGGCAGCGGTTCGGCCTCGACGCGGCCGCGCAACTCGCGCGACAGCGCGGTGACCGCGTCGAGATCGCCGGCATCGCAGGCGTCGATCCGGCTGCGGACGGGCGCGCGCGCTTCCAGCGTGGCGAGGAACAGCTCGAAGGCGCGCGTCGTCACGACGAAGCCCGCCGGCACCGCGATGCCGGCCCCGGTCAGTTCGCCGAGGCTGGCGCCCTTGCCACCGACGGTCGGCCGATCATCGATGCCGACATCGCGAAACCAGGCAATCGCGTCAGGCATTTTCGGGCACCTGCACATCGTCGAGGATCGTGACCACGCCGCGCCCGCCATCGACGCGGATCATCTGGCCGGTGCGGATGCGCTGGGTCGCCGAGCCGGTGCCGACAACCGCCGGCAGGCCATATTCGCGCGCGACGATCGCCATATGGCTCATCGATCCGCCGATATCCGACACCGCGGCGGCGATCTTCTGGAAGATCGGCGCCCAGCTCGGGTTGGTTACCTGGCAGACGAGAATCTCGCCCTGCCGCAGCGTGCCGATCTCGGCCGCCGACGTGACGACGCGCGCGGGCCCCTCGACGACGCCGGAGGATGCGGCGAACCCCTTGAGCTCGCGGCCGTCATCCTCGCCGTCATCGGACAGCCAGCGATCGAGATTGTCGCGCGTGATGCCCCACAGCATCACGATCGCGGGATCGTCGATGACGTCGGGCACGATGCCGAGCGCCGGCGGCACGCGGTGCTGCGCCCAGGTGGCGATCGCCGCCTTGCGCTCGGCGACAATGGCGGGCCAGCGCTTCGGCCCGAGCGGCGTCGATCCGCTCGACCAGGCGAGCGAGAGGTCGACGATCGCGCTTTCCAACTCGTAATGCGTGAGGTGGAACACATCGGCTTCCTCCGCGAAGAAGCCGTTTGCGACGAGCAATGCGCCGAACTCCCTGATCTTGTTGAAGAACAGGTTGGTGTACCAATGCTCGCAATAGAATTTGTGCCCCTCGACATAGGGGAAGACGCGGTGCGCGAGCGTGATCAGCTGATCGTAGGTGGCGCGATCCTCGTCGGTGTCGAGCAGTTCGCGATAGTCGGCGACGAGTTGCTCGCGCTCGCGCACCAGTTGTGCGACCGGCCGCGCAACCTCCTCGCCGGCGCGCAGCTTGGCGATATAGCCGGGCAGCGCCGAGAAGGGCAGCGACAGGTCGTCGTTCCACGACCGGTGATAATGGTAGAAGCCGTCGCCGACATTGACGTTGAACCATGGGTTGCGGCTCGTCTCCAGCTCATCGCGCCAGGCCGCGCCGCTATTGCCGAGCGAATCGAGCCCGGCGAACATCTCCTCGACGGTCATTCCCTCGACGAACGCCTCGTCGACGGACAGATCGAGCGCGCATCGCGCAAGCCGCTTCACTTCCTCGTCGGGGCGGAAGATCTCGGCTTCCATCCCCGCGACCATGCGGCTGACGGTCTGATCGGAGATTTCAGGGAAGGCGCGCTTGCAGAAATCGAAGAAGGTCAAATAGGCGCCATAACCGAGCAGCAGAAACTCGAAATGATGGTGCCACATCCGGTAATAGCCCTCGAGCTGTTTCCGGTAGATGTCGAGCAGGGCATGATTGGCCGCGACGCCCTTGCCGCTGTGCGTCGTCTCGATCGGTTCCCATTCGGGCAGCTCGACCTTGGGCAGCGCTAGCGCCTCCTCGATCAGCAGCTTCATCTTGACCTTCCACTGGTCGTAGAGCCGCTCCCAATGCTCGTAATAATAGAAGGCGCGCTGCTGGAAGAGCGCCTGGCGCTCGGCGATCTCTTCCGGGTCGGTCACCGCAACGCCGCCGATATAAACGCGGCCGTTGATGATCCGGTGGTCGATGCCCTTGGTCGTCGGCAGGACATGGACGCGCGTGTTGAACGCGCCGAGCGCGCAATAGGCGGCCTCCGCCGTCACCATGTCGAAATGGTGCATCGGCTCGGGAAAATGCATCGAATTGTAGAACCAGAAGCGGTCGTCGTCCTCGGGCACGAATTGCGTGTAATAGGGATAGGCGGCCTGCGCTGCTTCGGTCCCCGGCACGACCGCGATCGAACTCGGCAGCGGAAAGCTCTTGATGTCGTCTGCCATCGGTCCTCTTGCCTCACCCGGCGCAGTTTCGCGCTCTGAGCGATGGCTTTAGCGCCGGGGGTGCTCGCCCGAGTAGGATTCGCGCGCACGATCTGTGCGACGAATGCGCATGACGGTCAGGCGCTGGCGCGCCAGTCGCGCGGCGACACGCCGAAGCGCCGGCGGAAACGGCGAGCGAAATAGGCCGGATCGAGGAAGCCGCAGCGGAAGGCAATCTCGGCGATCGCGAGTTGCGCGGAGCGTCGGTCGCGCAGCAGGTCGCCCGCGCGATCGAGCCGCGCCAGCGTCAATTCCTGCACGAAACTCGTGCCCTGTGCGGCAAGCAACGCCTGGAGGTGCCGGGTCGAGATGCCCAAGCTGATCGCGACGTGCCGCGGAGACAGATCGGCATCTGCATAGTCACGGCGGATGCGGCGCAGGATGCGCATCGCCAGTTCGTCGCGATGCCGCGCAGGAACAGTCTCGTGCGGGTTACCGGCCAGCGTCAGCAAGGCGCCGATCCGCTCGGCGAGCAATGGCCGCATTGCCGGACTGTCGTCGAGATGGAGCGCCATCGCCTCGATCAGGCTGCCAAGCGGTGCACCCCAGCCGCTGCGTGCCGACAGCGGTCGCGCGAGTAGTGCATCCGGATCGGGCAGCCAGCGTTCGATCCACGCGCGCGGCATCATCAGGTCGAGCGCCTCATGCGGCTCGGCCATGTCCATCTGGTAGAAGCGGGTATTGTCGAGCAGGACGAATTCGCCGGGGCGCAAGGTAAAGGCGGTGCCGGCGATCTGCGTCTCGAGCGCGCCTCGCCTGGCATAGACCAGCTGGATCGCCGGCGCCGCACGCCCCGCGCTGCCGGTGCCGCGGTGAACGACACGCTGAGCCGGCGCCTGCAAATGGAGGAAGCGCAGTTCGCCCAGGCCGTAGCTGCGCCACCCTGCCTCGAAGCCGTCCGTGTCACTGATGCTGACGTCGATCGGCGCAATCGTTCGCGCTGCCCATTCCTGCCACTGGCCGATCGCGGCGCGACGGGCGAGGCCGCGCGAGGACCATCGCGTGTCGTTACACGGAACCAGGGATTCGGTCGCGGGCAGCATCACTTCTCCTGGCGACGATTGTGCCAGATTCCGCGCCCCAAGGCTAATGTCATGGCGCGATGAGCACCTTGCAGTCATGGCCGCGATGCCGGAGCGCTTCGAAGCGCCCGGGGGTGTCGTCCAGCGCGATCGTATCGGTGACGAGAAGCCGGGGTTCGGCCGCGCCGGCATCGAGTGCGTCGAGCGCCGCCTCATATTCCTGCCGGGTGAAAAAAGCCGAGGTGACGAGCCGGACCTCCTTCGACAGCATCGCGAAGCTGTTGAACGTATCAGGCCGCGTACATAGTCCGAGTAACAGGATGGTACCGCGATTGCGTACCTGCGCGACGGCCTGCGCGATCAACCCCGGTATTCCGACGCATTCGAACACCACGTCCGCCTGGCCGCCAAGCGCGCGCTCGGCCGAGGCGATCGGGTCGGCGGGGTCGACGACGAAGTCCGACGCCCCCATAGCGACCGCACGATCGCGCTGGAATGCGGCGATATCCTGCACCACGACCTTGGCCGCGCCACGCCGCCGCGCCCAGAAGGCGACCGCGAGGCCGATCGGCCCGGCACCCAGGATCAGCACGCGGTCGCCGGTCCGCATGCCGCTCATGTTGACGCCGTGGAGCGCGACCGCGAGCGGCTCGATGATCGCGCCGTCGGCAAGGCTGGCCGATTTCGGCAGTCGGACGCACTGGTTCGGGCGAGTCACGGCATATTCGGCATAGCCCCCGCCCTGGAGTCCGAATTGCGCGCACCACGCCGGCTCCCCCGCCAGGCAAGAGGCGCAATGGCCGCAACTGGCGAGCGGGATCACCGAGACGAGATCGCCGAGCGCCACGCCCTCGACGCCGCGCCCGAGCGCAACGACCTCGCCCGCGAATTCGTGGCCGAGCACGTCGCCGACGCCCTTACCATAGGCCGCGTCCTCGGTCATGTGGAGATCCGACCCGCAGATGCCGCACCGCGCAACGCACACGACGACCTCGCCTGCCTTGGGGGTAGGATCGGGAAGGGTTTCCACCTTCAGCGGCTGGTGCAGCCCCTGCATGACGACGGCGCGCATTGCGTCAGGCCTCCGAGACGAGACATGACAGCGCGCCTGCCGACCACGACATCAGTCGAGCGGCTTGACGGGACCGAGTTGCATCCCGCCGTCGATCATCACGTGGCTGCCGGTCATGTAGCTCGATGCGTCCGACGCCAGCAGCAGGGCTAGCGGCTTGATCTGGTGCGTTTCGGCGACGCGGCCGACCGGCACCAGTTCGTCCCATGCCTTGCGCGCATCGGGATTCTTCTTGAGCCAGCCGCCGCCGATATTGGTGACGAACGGCCCCGGCGCGATCGCGTTGACGCGGATGCCATAGGCGGCAAGTTCGTATGCGGCGTGGCGCATCAGGTGCTTCACCCCGGCCTTGGCCGGCATGTAGGGCAGGCCGACGATCGCCTCGTTGACTTCCGCCGCGTTCGACGAGGTGCAGATGATCGACCCGCCGCAGCGCCCGCTATTCTCCTCGTTGCGCTTCATCACGCGGGCCGCCTCGCGGATGGTGTGGAACACGCCGGTCAAGTTGATGCCGATCGATCGGTACCAGCGTTCGGGATCGTAGACGTCGATCTGCCCCGCCGGGTTGCGGTGGTTGTCGGGGGTCCAGAAACCTTCGCCGGCATCCCAGCCGGCATTGGCAAAGGCGATGTCGCACCCGCCAAAGGCCGCGACGTGACCGTCGAACGCCGCCGCAACCTGCGCGAGATCGGCGACGTCGCAGGCGACCGCGCGCGCCTCATGCCCCTCGGCGCGCAGACGTGCCGCCTCGCGTTCGGCGCCCGCGCTGTCGATGTCGGCCAGGGTCACGCTCGCCCCCGCTTCGGCCATGACCTCGGCATAAGCGAGGCCGATGCCCGAGGCCGCACCGGTGACGAGTGCCGAACGGCCGGCGATGTCGAACTGATCGAGCGTCTTCATCGCGCGCTCACAGATAGAGCTGCTTGTTGATCGCGAGGCCGTGCTCGGCGCAATAAGTCTCGTAGTGGTTCATGAACCACCACACATCGAGCGTCTCGACGTGGTTGCCGTCGGCGTCGTAGAATTCGTTCGCGCCCTGCATCCAGAACAGCGCCTTCATGCCGTTGGGGTCGTCGGTGACGAGCGTGTGCGCGGTGCCCGGCGTCTCGGTGATGAAATCGCCCGGGCGACACACCCAGTCATATTCGAGGTAGCGGAACGAGCCTTCGAGCCCGACCGCCCATACCGGCCCGCGATGCTTGTGCGTGCCGATGACACCGGGCGACTTGATCCACAGGATGTTGCAATAGATGTTCTGCCGCACGTCGAAGGCGAGATGCCGGATCGCGGCGTTGTCGCCGAACGGCACCCAGGGGCTCTCCAGCTCGGATGACCCGACATATGTCCCTTCCTGCCCGCGCGCGCGGATCAGGTTGAGATAGGGTTCGGCGATATCGACGATCTTGTACGCGCTCGACGGCGGCGCGGTCATGGTGGCCATGCTGCGCTTCCTCAGATGTAGAGTTTGGGATTGAGCGGGATGCCGTGCTCGCGGCAATGCGTCTCATAATGGTTGATGAACCACCAGACGTCAGCGGTTTCGATCAGTTTCGCGTTCTCGTCGTAGAATTCGATCGGCCCCTGCATCCAGCCGAACAGCTTGACGCCGTTCGGATGGTCGGTGACGAGCGTATGACTTTCGCCGGGCACCTCGAGGATCAGCCCACCGGGCGAGGCAACCCAGTCATATTCGAGATATTTCACGCTGCCTTCGAGGCAGACCATCATGATCGTGCCGCGGTGGAGATGCGTTCCGATCACCCCCGGCTGCTTGATCCACAGGATGTTCGAGAAGATTCCCTGCCGCACGTCGAACGCCATGTGCTTGATCGCCGCGTTGTCGCCAAAGGGAACCCACGGGCTGTCGTCGTCGGTCTGCGCGTCGATGTAGCGCCCGCCTGGGCTCAGGCGCTGGACGATCTCGCGATAGGCAAAGGGGACGTCGACAATCTCCGCCTTGCTCGACGGCGGGGCTTTCATAATGGTGGCCATGGGGAGATTCCTGTCAGCGGATGAGCGTATCGACGTAATCGGCGCCGATGCCGACCTTGTCGTAATGAGCGCGTGCGGCGGCGATGTAGTCGTAGACATCGTAGTGGCCGGTCGTATTGCCGTCCTCGTCGAGCCACATCAGCGGGCCCGACACGACGAAGAAGACCTTCATCGGATCGGCATGTTCGTAGCAGACCAGCGTGTGGCTCTCGCCCGGCGTTTCGTAGACGAAATCGCCCGCCGTGGCGGTCCAGTCGTGCTCGAGATACGCCCATTTGCCGCTGATCGTGTATGCCCAGATCGGGTGGGGGTGATAATGCCGGTTCACCAGCCCGGCGCTCTTCGACATCAGCACATCGGCCCACATGTTTTTCGAAGGGCTGATCCACACGGGCTTCGACGACACGGTCTCGCTAATCGGCACGCAGTAGCGTTCGTCACCCTCCGCGATCTTGGAGGCGTAGATCTCGGGAAGCCCCCCTTCGCGGAACACCTGCTTGATCGGTTTGATATCGCGCCAGAATTCGGCCTTCGCTTCCTCGGGCATGGAAACCTATTTCTCCGTAAAAAGTGGGGGAGCGGCGCGGAGCCGCTCCCCGCCGGTGTCAGAACTTCACGCCAAGCCGGGCGTACCATTCGGTCGGCCGATTATAGGTGCCGTAGATCTGGCCGCCGGCCAACTGGGCCTGACCGGTTGTGAGATACCGCCCATTGGTGAGGTTGGTCCCGCCCACGGTCAGCGTCCACTTCTCGCCCGGCTCCCGGTATGTCACGCTGCCGTTGAGCATCGTGGTGCTCGGACGATCGAGCAGGAAGGTCCCTTCGGTGTCGTTCTTCATGCTCGAGGTAAAGGTCACGTCACCCAGCAAGATCAGCGTGCCGTGGCTACCCAGGCCCGCCTCATAGCGCGGGCTGAGATTGACCTTCCACTTCGGTGTCTTGGGCAGCGTCGCCCCCTGGAAGACGCCTGCCTGCAATGCCGATGGAGCCACCTGCGCGCCGGTCAGCACGCTGGTATAGTAGGCGTCGGTGTAGCCAACCGAGCCGGTCAGCGTGAAGCCGCCACCCGGCGCGACGGTCGCCTCCAGTTCGAAGCCCTTGATCCTGGCGTTGCCCGCGTTCTGGATGGTCGGCGAGACGCCCTGCTGGAAGTTCAGCTGGATCCCATCATAGTTGGTCAGGAATGCCGCGCCGTTGATTTGCACGTGTCGGCCGAGAAACTGGGATTTGACGCCCGCTTCATAGGTCGTCGCATGCTCTGGCCCGAAGCCGGGGGCATAGGGCAGCGGGTTGGACAGGCGCGTCGTCCAACCGCCGGTTTTGTAGCCCTTCGAATAGCTCACATAGAGCATCACGTCATCCGTCGGATGGTATTGCAGACCTACCTTCGGGGAGAAATTGCTGAAGCTCTTATGCTGCTCCCCGGCAATGTAATAGCGCAGCGGCTGGCCTGCATTGGGGAAGCTGTTGTCGAGCCGACACTGATTGCTGATCGGATTGAGCGAGGCGCAATTCGGATCGCCGAAGAATTGCGCCAGCTTGTAATTCAACCCGTTCGCATCGGATTGGAAGCCCTCGAAGGTCTTGTCCTCATGCGTGTAGCGACCGCCCAGCGTGATGCCCAACTGCTCGGTGAGCGCGAAGTCGACCTGCCCGTAAAAGGCGTAATTCTTGGTCGCGAGATTGTTCGGACCATCGACCTGCAGCAAGCCTTCCGCGAACGTCACATAGTCGTGCAGGTCGCCCGATTCCTTGAAGTAATAGGCGCCGAGCACATACTTCAGGCGCTTGTCGATCGCGCTGCCGGTAAGCTGCAGTTCCTGGCTGAACTGCTTCTGGTTCATCGAGAAGCTGGTGTGCAGGAAGTCGAGCGGCGACCCATCGAGATCCGTCCCGACCTTCCAGTGCAGCTCGCGATGGGCGGTGATGGATTTGATCATGGCGTTGCTGCCCAGATCATATTCCAGTGTCAGCGACGCACCGCCCTGATTCAACTTGTTGAAATTATTACCATTGGCATAGCTGGTGTCGATGCTGTTGGTGACGAACCGGTTGTCATAGGGCAGACGATTGTTGTCGGGGTTGGCGTCGGCGTTGACACCGAAGATCGCCGGCAGGTCGAACAGGCCGGTCAAGCCGCCGCGCCGCGCCGTGAACGCCGCCGAAGGTGGGCCGCCGATGAAGGAATCGCACGGCCCGGTAACACCACCGACGGTCGTCGTCGGGTTGCCGGCAATGGCGCAGTTGTAAGTGCCGGCGAACACGGCAGGAAAAGTCGTAAGCAGCTTGTTGGCGATTTGCGACGTATCGGTGCGGCTATAATCACCGCTGATCGTCATCCGAAAAGCACCGCCATTGTTATAGCGAATCTTGCCGCGCAAATTGTAGGTTTTGTCGCCGCCCTCGGTGCCATAACCGACATTGTCATAGCCCGAGGCCTTCATCGCGGTGATCGGATCCTCGGCATAATTCGTGGCACCAGGATAGGGTACGCGATGGAGATAGCCGCTGCGATTATTGACCGAAAAGCTGAGCGACGACGACAGGCCCTGCGCGATCGGCATGTCGACCGTGCCCTTCACGTTGATCAGATTGTAGCTGCCCGTCATCACGCTGCCGACGAAGCGGAAATGGTCGCCCGGATCGTGAGTCACGATCGAGATCGCGCCGCCGATCGTGTTGCGACCGAACAGCGTGCCCTGCGGTCCCTTGAGGACCTCGACACGCTCCACGTCGGGCAGGTCCTGGTTCGCGCCGACAGACCGCGCAAGATAGACGCCATCGAGATAGATGCCGACACCCGGATCGATGTTGAACGCGAAGTCATTGGCGCCGATTCCGCGGATATAGGCGGACAGGACCTGGCTCGAACCCGAAAAGGGCGTGCCTGCATCGAGCGTCACGTTCGGCGAGATATTCGATAGCGCGGAGACACTGGTGACCGCGCGCTCTTCCAGGGCCACGGCGGTGAACGCCGAGATCGAGATCGGCACGTTCTGGACATTCTCGGAGCGCTTCTGCGCGGTCACGACGATGTCGGGAATACCCCCGGTGTCGGCCTGCTGCGCTGCCTGATCGGCCCCGGCGGCGGGCGCGGGCTTCGCCGCAGGCGTGCCCGCCTGGGCCTGGGCCACGACAGGTGTCAGCAATGCAACGGCAAGTGCCCCCAACGAAACGGTGATGCGCGGATCGACCATGTCGACTTCCTCCCCTAGCGGCCTCGCGGTTATCGCGATGGTCCGTCGCCATCCTGATTAGGTGTCGGGGAGCGCGCGGTCTTGCACTGGAGCGAAATAGGGCCGGACTGGTGCGCAATTGATGGAAGATGCGTAAAACAAGGCGCTTGCGGTCACCCGCGCAAATGCGCGGCGCGACACGGGCCGATCATGTGCCCGCGCGATAGCCGCTGGGTGTCATGCCGTAATGCTGGCGAAAACAACGCGAGAAATAGGCGCTGTCGTTGAACCCGAGATCGAACGCGATTTCGGTCACGCTGAGTTCGGGATTGTTGGCGAGCATCTCGGCGGCGCGTGCCAGCCGCTGTCCAAGGACGTGGCCGACGGGGGTGGTGCCCATCGCGGCGAAGACATTCTGGACGGTGCGCGCGCTGATGCCCAGTTCCTCGGCGATCGTCGCGGTGCGCAGATCGGGATCACCCAGCCGCGCATTGACCAGCGACAGGACGCGGGCACGCATCTGTCCACCCGCCGGCCGCGGCGGCGCCGACCGCGTGACGTTGACGGCGAGCGCTGTCAGGTCGGCAAAGACGGTTGCCACGCCAGCCTGCCAGTCGGGATCTGCCTCGCTGAGATCCGATTGATGCCACAGCGACAGCAGGAAATCGTGGAACACGCGCACGCCTGCACCGGCGCCCGAGATGGCGACGCCGATCCGGTCATCGAGCGCGGGCACCTTGCTCTCGATCAGTCGCCGCGGGAACTGGACGACCAGCATCTCATGCGCGGTCGGAAGATCGATGACATAGGGTCGCGCCGCCGAGAGCAGCACGAAGTCGCCTGGCATCAGCGTCGCCTCATTCCGGTCCTGGCGATGGATCGACGTGCCGCGCCGCTGGAGATGAAGGACGATCTGCTCCTCGTCGGTCGAGCGATCCGCCGCGCGCCCGACCTGCGACGGATCCGACCGCGGCCGGATCATGTTGAGTTCGCCGACCTTCCAGCGCCACATTTCGGCGGAAAAGTCGTCGGTCGCGGTATTGACCCAGGTGCCGGTATAGACCCGATCGACCAGGTCGTTCCAGAACGGCAGGCGTTCGACCGGAGCGAGGCCGAGCGTATCGAACTTCTGCGCCGCGCTCATGCGATCGCCTCCTGCAGCCCGCCCTTGCGGCGCGCGACGATACGCGGCGCCGTTTCGCGCAGGCCGGTCGCGACGAGGCCGGCGAGGATCGTCAGGCCGAGCATCATCCACAGTGGCGCGGCAAGGCTCGTGGCGTCCGCCCAGCGACCCGCGATCCACGGCGCGAGGACACCGCCAAGGACCTCGCCCGAGCCCATGCACAGGCCGAGCGCGGTGGCGGTGCGGCGCGGGTCGACGCTTTCCGACGGCACCGTGGCCATGAACAACGGGAAGATGCCATTGAGGCCCCAGCCGAAGAAGAAGATCACGGCCAGCCCCCAGGGCGAGCCGCCGAAGAACATCGCGCCGAGCGGCAGTATCGCACCGATCAGCGGCATGGCGATCATCACCGGGCGGCGGCCGATGCGGTCGGACAGGCCAGAGATCGCGAAGCTGCCGATCGTCGCGGAGATGCCGAGCGTGCCCATCAGCCATTGCATCGTGCCTGGGGAATAACCGCGCACCTCGGTCAAATAGAGCGGCATGAACACCCAGCAGGTCACCAGATAGGAAACCAGGATCACCGACAGCAGGCAGCACAGCAGGACGTTGCGCTCGCGCAGCACCGTCCAGGGCGATTCCTTGCCGGATGCCGGATCGACCACCGGCGCGGGGACGGCCGGCTCGCGGATCAGGAACCAGATCAGTCCGGCGCTGATCAGGCCGGGGATGCCGGCGAGGTAAAAGGCCTGACGCCAGCCAAAGGCGGCAGCGAAGGATACCAGCAGGACGGGGGCGACGAACGAGCCGAGCAGGTTCGAGCCGAAATTCTGCGCGATCCCTTGCGCCAGACCGCGTCGTTCCGCCGACACTTCGCTCGCGACCATCGCGTGGCTGATCGGCATTACGCCACCCTCCGCCGCACCCATCAGCAGCCGCGCGCCGAGCAGCAGCGCGAAGCCCTGGGCGAGCCCGGTGAGGAACGAACAGACCGAGAAGATCAGCGTCGCGCCGACGAGCAGGAGCTTGCGGTTGCCGGTCTTGTCGGACAGCCGGCCGATGCCGAACGCGGCGAGCGCCCAGGTCAGCGACAAGCCGCTCTGGAAGATGCCGACCTGTTCATTGGTGAGACCGAGTTCGGGCTTCACGAAGGGCATGAGAAAGTTGAGCGAGTTGCGGTCGAAGAAGACGATGCCGAAGTTCAGGCTGAGCAGCCCGACGAGCAGCACCTGGTACGGCGTGGATCGATTGCCGGCCTTGGTCGCCATACTGTCCCTCTCGTGGTTCGACTGTCATCCGGCCTGGGCCGACGCAGTATCTATTGTACGCATGACATACAATACCGACACTTTGCCGACAAGCCCATCGGATCAGATGAAGGATCGGATCGGATCGCGGCCATCCCACCCCACCGACGCCCGCCAGAAGGCGGTGAAGGCAGTGTCCATTCCCGACGTCGCCGGGATCAGCTCGACGAAATGCGGATGGCCTTCCCCGCCATCGAGATAAGCGACATGCCCGCCCGTCGGGACGCCCGCCGTGAAGGCAAGCGTATAACCTCGCGCCAGATAGGCTTCGGTCTCGGCGTCGACATCTTCGCAAGCGATCCCGACATGGTGGAAGCCATAGCCGCGCCGCTCGATCGTCTCGCGGTACACCGATGGGTGGCCGTCCTTGGGCTGGATCAGTTCGATCTGCATATGGCCGGCAAAGGCCATCGCGATGCGCACATCGGCGCGCGACGGGGTTCCGCGGTAGACGTGATCGGCGCCCGTGAAACTCTCGAGCAGGAACCACGGCCCGGTCCCCGTATCGCGCACCCAATGCGCGATCGCGGCCTCCATGTCCTCGACGACATAGGCCATCTGCGTGATGCCGCCGACGCGCTGCCCGAAACCGAGCAGCCGCCCGGGTTGGCGCGGTTCAATTGACACGGATCACGACCTTGCCGAACAGATCGGCCGAGGCCTGATATTCATAGGCCTGCCGCGCCTCATCGAATCCGAAGACGCGGCCGATGACCGGTTTGATCCCGGTCACGTCGATCGCGCGGTTGAGCGCGATCGCCATGGCTGCCGAGCCGACGAAGATGCCGCGCAGGCTGGCGCCCTTGAACATCAGGGCGTGCGGCCCGGTTTCGCCCTCGCGCGTCAGCACCCCGATCAGCGCGACCTCGCCGCCGAAGCCGACCGCCGCCATCGATTGCTGGAGCGTACCCGCGCCGCCGACCTCGACGACGTGATCGACCCCACCGCCGGCAAGCTCCGCCGCCGCGGCACCCCAGTTGGGGGTCGTACGATAGTTGATCGCCGCGTCGGCACCGAGCGCGCGAATGCGGGCGAGCTTCTCGTCGGACGACGAGGTGGCGATGACCCGCGCGCCGGCCGCCTTGGCGATCGCCAGCGCCAGTAGCGAGACACCGCCGGTACCGAGCAGCAGCACGCTGCGGCCCGGCCCAACGGCGCGCGGCCCCTCCATCAGCGCGTTCCACGCGGTGACGCCGGCGCACGGCAATGTCGCAGCTTCCTCGAACGACAGGCTTTCGGCGATCGGCACGATACCATGTTCGGGCAGGACGACATATTCGCTGAGCATGCCCGGCGCCGGCACGGCGCCCAGCGCCACACCGGGATTTGGCACGGGCGGCCCCGCTCGCCAGTTCTGGAAAAAGGTCCCGGCTACCCGATCGCCGGGCTTCGTGCCGACGACGCCCGACCCGACCGCCTCGACGATCCCGGCGCCATCGGACAAGGGCGTGATATCCCGATCGATCGAACCGCCGAAATAATGCCCCTGAACGATCATCTGGTCGCGGTAATTGAGCGAGCAGGCATGGACGCGAATCAGCACCTCGCCCGCGCCCGGGCTCGGCCTGTCCTGCTCGACCATCGTCAGATCATCGAGCGAGTGCGCGCCGGCGCGCAGTTGCCACATCCGCATATGCTCTCCCACTTTTTTGCTTTGTACGGGCCGAATTCTGTCGCTAGATTGTATGTAAAGCAAGCGGTTTGATCAACTGCGCAAAGGGGAAGAATGTCGCGATGAAGACCAATCCGCAGGCGACAGACCCCTCCCGCGATACCGACGAACGGGTGACGCTGCGTCTCGTCACGGACACGCTCGAGGCGCGGCTGGCCCAGGCAATCGCCGAGCTGCGCGCGTCCCCAGCGGACCCGGCAACCCGCGACGACGCCTTTCGCAAGGCTTGTCGCCGGGATGCCATTGCGACGATCGAACGCGCACGCGCGATCGGCCTGTTCCGCAGAACGGGGTCGATCACCAATGTCGCGGCGTGTCAGAAGCGCGCTTGAAGGCGTTGGCGCGGATTTCTTCCTCGGCCATGACACCTCTTAACGCTGTTCCAGTTCGTGGATGACGAGCCCGGCATGCGGCGGGACGGGCTTGAGCCAGGCCTTGTGCCGCAACGCGCGAGCGATATCGGCCTTGCCCGCCGCCCAGCGCGCGTTGACCGTCGCGCGCGTGAAATCGACGTCGCGGAACTGATCGTCCCCCTCGATCGCCTCCATGATGAGCCGGACGACATTCACCGTGCGGTCAGTGCCCTTGGCGGCAAGTTTCGCGATCTCGGGGTCGTCGCGCAGTGCCGCCGGCACTGCCTCGGACAGCAGACGAATGGCCTTTTGCAGATCCTCGATCCGCCTCCTGACCTGGATCTGCGCGGTCGTGCGGCCGGTATATTGGATCGACTTCATGCGATCCATCACCCCCGACATCGAGCTCGGCAGCAGTTCGGTCGGATCCCAGAGATCGACCATGAACACCAGCGCGTCGCGATTGCGCCCCTCGTTGAGCAAAACCTCAAGCGGCGTGTTGGAATAGATCCCACCGTCCCAATAAGCGCGGCTGTCAATCAGGATCGGCGGAAAAGCCGGCGGCAGCGCGCCGCTCGCCATGATATGCTCCGGCCCGATCCGACCATGCGATTTGTCGGTCGTATCGAACACGTGAAATTCGGCCGTCTCGATGTCGACGGCGCAGACGCTGAGGCGCACCGGACCGTCATTGAGATAGTCGAAATCGACATGTTTGAGCAGCGTCCGACGCAGCGGTACCGTATCGTAGAAGCCGGCCTGATTGAGCGGCACCGGCGCGGCGGGATCGAGGCTCGCGCCCGGCCGGGGTTGGAAGAAACCATCAATACCCTGGGTCATCGCCGAGATGATCGCCTGGTTCTTCGAGATCGACGCGAGCAGCGGCGCGAAGGGATTGAACACGCCCGCCCAGCCCCGCGGACCCCATGCGTCGAGCCAGGAGGGGGCGGGCGCCATCGATTGCCAGAAAGCTGTCAGCCGTTCGACACGACGCTCGGGCTCGTTGCCGGCGATGATCGCGCCGATCGAAGTGCCGATGATCCAATCGGGTACGATCTCATGCGCCGCAAGGTTCTCGAACACGCCGGCCTGATAGGCGCCAAGCGCCCCGCCGCCTTGCAAGATGATCGCGATCAACTGGTCGGCCATGGTTGGCCTTTTCGGGCAAAGATCCGCCGCGGGCGGCGCAGGAATGCCCGTGCCGATGCTTGTAGCAGTAATTTGTTGCATCGCAACACGGGCCGACAAAAGAAACGTGAAACGTGATCCTACCTGACGCGACCTGATGGACGCGGGCGAGGCTGCGTCGCGCACCGTCGGCGATCCGCGTCGCCCGCTATCAGCGACCGGTCCCGAGGTCAGCTTGCCTGTCATTGCGGCGGCCCCGGCCGAGGTCTTTCTTGCCGGATCGCGATGCGGCAATCGGCGCTCGAGCGGGTGTTCATCGACCTGCTCAAATGGGACCTCCCGGCGCTCGACGGCACATTTGAGATCGACGGGTTCGACGACGAACATGCCGATTACCTTATCCTGACCGATCGCGCCGGCACGCATCTCACCTCGGCCCGCCTCCTCCCGACGACGCGGTCGCACATCCTCGGCACCGTCTTTCCCGAGCTCTGCGCGGACGGCGTGCCGACGGGCGACACCATCTTCGAGATCACCCGCTTCTGCCTCGACCGCGACCTGAGCGCGGCCGAGCGGCGGACCGCGCGCAATCGCCTTATCACCGCGCTCGTCGAGCACGCGCTGGCGCACGGAATTGTGCGCTACACCGGCGTCGCCGGCATGGCCTGGCTGCAGCAAATCCTGCGCTTCGGCTGGGACTGCCGCCCGCTTGGCGCACCCGTCCGGCACGCCTCGGGCATGATCGGCGGTCTCGACATCCGCATTTCACCCGAGACACCCGGCCTGCTCGAAGCGGCCGGCATCTGGCTGCCCAGCACGATCAAGAGCAAATGCGGCGCCAATTCTTCAATACGCCGCTCGAATGGCAAATTTCGCATTGATAGCAAACACACAATCGCGGCTATAACTCTGTCCGGACATGGGCAGGCGGCCGTCTCGCAAAGGAGGCCCGATTCCTACCGTGTCGGCCAGACCAGAAGGACATGAGAACCTTGCACTTCCTCGAACGGCCGAATTCCCTAAGTCGAGTCGACGGCTCAGCCCTCCAACTTTGCCCGTGATCGGCGAGAAGCTGCTGATCGGATACCCACCTGCGACGTCGCCGCCTCGGCTCAGCAGGCCGTCGGGTCGGCGAGGCACTTGGCGCGGTGGTCCTGTGCCTTGCGCAGCGCGATTTCTGCCTCGATCGCCGCCGCTTGGTCCGCCGCGGTCGGCGGCTTAACCGCGTCGACGCCCGCCTGGCCGGTCGCGATGGCCGCGCCCGCGCCCGTCGACTTGCCATACTTGATCTTGGTGAGGCCCCCGCTTTCGTCGAGCTCCAGCTCGAATGTCTGCTTCCCGAACACGGCGGCACGCGGGATCGGAATCTGGTAGAGGGTACCCAACTGCCCGACGGCGAGCCTGCCCGCCCAGATGAAGCCCGGCCGGCCGTCCACCGGGCAGACGTCGGTGCTGGGGCTGACGGCGATGCGGAGCACGGCCGCGCGAGGCTGCCGGGCTGTGAGCGTCGCGTAGCCACCGGGAGCGACGAGCTCGGAGACCGGCGCCTTCGGCGCGTCCAGCGCATGGAAGCGGGCACATACGCTCCCGAGTAGCGCGGCGAAGCGCCTGCTCCGGTCGAGATCCTGCGGCACCGGCTGCAGCCTGAAGTCCATGCTGCGGTTCGCCGCGATCGCCGCGGCCGTCTTCCCGCTGGTCTCCGGCAGGTCGAGGGAGCCCGCATATGTAATGGTCATCGCTTCAGTGCCGAAGGTCCTGTTGAGGTCCGCGCACTGGCTCTTAATGTCCGCAGCCGTCGGCATGCCCGTCGGATCCGGCGCACGTTCGGAACCAGCCTTGGGGAAGAAGACCGACGATGCGAGCGAGATCGCCGACTTGAGGATGGCCTCGCCCTGCCCGATCGACTCCGTGTTCACTGTCTTCAGACGCTGATCTGCCGTGAAGCCGATGTCGAGGCTTGTGTCCGCGAAGACACCGTCAAGCTTCGAGGTGTTCAGCGTTCCTGTGGCGTTCGGATCGGCGGAGAACGTGACCGCGACCGTCGGGAGGTCGACGACATGCGGCACGTCGTCCTTGTCGCACTTGATCGTTCGGACGACCGAGATGGCCGCGTCGGTGCGGGCCAGCGGATAGCTGATCGTCGCGCGGGGCGTCTGCGCGCAACCCGCGACCACCAGGCTGGCAGCCGCTGCTAAAGGTGCAATCTTCATGCTCGTTCCCCTTTCAAAAACTGTTGCTGGTTTGAAGCGGTCAGTGGAGAAGCGTTATCGACCGTGCGAGCAGGCGCGCTTGGGTGTCCAGGTCACCGGATTCGGCGGTCAGTCCGGCCTTCGCGACATCCGCCTGGAAGGTCTTGATGTTGCCCTCAAGCCTGTCCGCCCGCGCCCTAGCCACGTCGCCCTCGGCCTTGGCGACCACGGCCTGCCCCGCGCTGACGTGCGCGCCGAGCAGCGCCCCTACCGCTGCCGCGACGATCGACTGCACGCTGTTGTAGAGCGCGACGTAGCGATCCCAGTCGTCGGAGGGGACGCCCGTCTTCAGCATGAAGGCGAAGAGCCATGCGAAGAGTCCCAGGATAACGACGGCCGTCACGATCGTCACGAAGTCGACCGGCGGCTTCGGCGTCGCTGCCGTTGTGGGCTGCCCGAGCTGCCCGTCGACCGGGTCGACCTTATCGATCGGATCGAACGCCTGCGCGGCCTCGGGCTGCGCCGGAGGAGGCGCCGCGACGGGCGGATCGTTCGATACGGATTGCAGGTTCCCCACCTCGCGTTCTCCTTTAGCCTCGCGATACCCGGATCGCGGGCGCGGTGAGCCTCACGGGTTCTCATCCACCCACTGCTGGATCAGCGCCTTCACGTCGCTCGTCATCCTGACCGCCCAGTTGCGGGCCTCCTCCTCGCTGCCACCCGTGTGGACGCCAACGACCGAGGGCTGCGTGACACCGGTCCCGCCAAGCCACACCGGCGCGCCGCTCTGGCCACCGAAGGTATCGATCATGTGGTAGAAGAAGGACGGCGACACATCGCCGATCTTGCCGGAACCGCTATACTGGATCTGCGCGTTGTCGCGGTCGGTCGGGTAACCGGAAATCGTCGCGAGCCGGCCGGCGAGCGCGGCGTCGCCGAAGCCGTTCAGGTCGAAGAACTTGGGGAAGTCGAACAGCGCCTCGCCGAGCTGGATGCAACCGATGTCGATCTGCGAGCGGCGCGAGGCTTCATCCGCGCCGCCGTCGACGAAATCCTTCCAGGCGTTTGTGACCCGGAACCGGGCCGAGTTCGCATGGCCGAGCGCCAGCCCCTCGCGGTAGCCGATCCACACGTCCGCCATCGCCCCCCACGCCGGCGTCGTCTCGACGCGCCCGGGCCAGTCGACGTCATACAGCACATGACCGGCGGTGATAATCGTCTTCGGACCGGCGAACCAACCGGTCCCGATGCACGCCGAGCTGACGGGCTGCCCATCTTGGTCGGGGCAGCGCAGGCGGAGGCGGCAGATCCTAACCCATGGATAAACGCTTGCCTCGAGAGCCCCCCGCGCGAAACGGTCGTCGTGCCCGATCAGCTTCTCCTCGTCCGGGGGCCCGAGCGAGCGCATGCCCGCCAGAACCTTGCCCAGCTCCTGCGCGCTCTGGTCGTCGTCGCCGACCACCTTCACCGGAGTGAGCGTCGAGTGCCGGAAATATTCCCGGGCACCTACGCCCAGGTCGCTAAGGACCTTGGACTCCTGCTTGGTCATTGCAACCCCGTGAGGAGGCTGATCGGCGGCGCGTAATAGTATTCGCCCCCGCGAAGGGTGACGAACTGGTCGAACTGAAACGCTACGGTCGCGCCCGCGGCATCGTCCCAGGCTGCCCGCCACTGCTGCGGCTCGCGCTGCCCCTGCCCGATGACGGGATCCAACCCGGGTCGACCGCGCCCGAATATGAAGTCAGGGTTGTCCACCCACGCGGTCTGGGTGAATTCAAACTGCCGTCCGATGTCGCGGTTGAACGCCATGAAGAGGAGGCCGACACCGCGATCAGGCTTGGTGTCGTCGTCGTCATCGGTCCAGTCATCCGAGCGCTCCCCGAACGGAATCCCACGGCGTGGCATCAGGTGGGGGCGCTCGCCAGCGCCATCGCCCGTATCGCCCCGCGGATTGGCCTTGCGGATGTGCGCCTGGAACGGACACTTCCGCCCATCGGGATCGCTCGCGCCCGCCGGCAGGGCGTAGTTGAAGTTGTTCGTGGCATTGGCGGGGGCATCGATGCCTGACAGCGCGACCGGCGTGCCGTTCTCGAACCGGCCCACGACCATCGCTCCCGCCCGCTCCCGCTGGTCGTCGTCGTCAGCGATGGCCAACGCCGTGGCGAGCGCGCGCTCGGCCTTCTTGAAACCGCGGACGTTCTGCTCGAGCTTGCGGTATACCAGGTAGCTGCCGAAGCTGTCTGGCGAGGCGCCGCCGGGATCGCGGACGAGCGCTGCGTCCAGAGGCCCGAAGGCCGGATCCCAACGGTCCGTCCCCATCTGCGCAGCCTCGCGCGCGACGTCGTCGGCGAGCAGTAGCGGCTGACTTATACCATCGACGTAGCCGAAATGCTCGTGTCCCACGCCGCCTGCGTCCTTCAGCGCGCGGCCGACGTCCCTGCCCACGACGACGATACCGCCCGCAGTCAGGATCGGCATGAAGTTGCTCTCCACCGCCGTCGCCTTGGTGTCGGTGGCGTCAGCAATTATCAGCAAAGCGTCCACCTCGGCGGCGTGGTGTTCTTCCCACGTCGCGGGTGGCGGGTCCGAGAGGTTGCCACGATTCCGCATGCCGGCGCGGAAGGCCGGATCGGCCGGAGGCGCTAGGCCGATCTTGGCATAGCCGGTCGCACTCAGATACAGGAACAGGGCGGTTCCGCCGTCCTGCGCGAGCGGCGACTTGTGCGCCTCGACCTGACGCAGCTGGTCGAGCGCGGAAAGGACGTGCTTGCCGATCCGAGCCACCGCAGTCCTCGTCTGCTGCGCGTTCCCTCCGAACCGGAGGAAAAGGTGGTTGGCGTGATCGCGTCCGTGGTGCTTGAGGATGTGCCCCTGCAGGTCCGACAGCATGGGATGGAAACGCGGATCGGTCCAATCGATCGGCGCGCTCAAGTCTGAGTCGGTCAACGGCATGGTGTGCTCCCCGGCCTAAATCGGTTCGCCCAGAAAGCGGACGACAAGGCCGATTACGACAGTCGTGTCCGCCGACCGTGAAAGTCCCGTTCGCCGTCGGTGAAAAATTGCGTGAATAGATCGGCGGCTCGGCTAGACCCCTATTGTTGCGAAGGGGATGACGTCATGGTGGCTCGAACAAACGTCCTGCGGCTTGAACTCATGGGGCCGTTGCGACTGTTTGACCCGAACGGGGTGCGGATCGAGATCAACAGTAGAAAGGGCACGGCACTGCTCGCATTGCTCGCCACGGCGCCGAGCGGCGAAAGATCGCGCAGCTGGCTCGAGGAGCGGCTGTGGGGATCGCGCGCGCCACAGCAGGCGAAAGGCAGCCTCCGGCGCGAGCTCGCCAACCTCCGCGAATCGCTAAGGTCGCACGGCGCGGTACCGATCACCGCCGACCGCGAACGGATCGCGCTCGATCTCACCCAGTTCTCGATCGACGTGCGCGAATGGGAACAATCCGGGCAGCCCTCGTCCTTCCTCGCGCCCGTCCAGTTCCTCGAAGGCCTCGACCTGGCGGGCGAGGACGGATTCGAGGAATGGCTGCGCTTGCAACGCACGCGCTTCTTCGCGCCTGGCATGCCGGCGAGGACGCCGTCGGCCGATCCGCTCCCGACGCGAATTCTCGACGTCTCCAAGCCCACGCCCGGCTTCGGCGGCAGGCCCGCCATCGCCGTCCTCCCGTTCGCGAACATCACCGGCAACGAGTCCACGGACATGTGGGCCGACGGCGTCACACACGACCTGGTCGACCGGCTGTCGCGACTGCGCTGGATTCCGGTCATCGCGATGTCCTCCAAAGGCGACGTCGACGTGGCACGGCTGACCTCGAGCGCCGTGGGTGAGCTTGTGGGAGCAAGCTACGTCGTGCGTGGCCAGCTGGCGAAACGCGACGGATCGCTGATCCTTCAGGTTTCCCTGTTCGACGCGAAGCGCGCACAGCTGCTCTGGTCGATGCAGCGCCCGTTGGAGGGAGGCGTGACCCACGAGGCGCTCGGCGGCCTGGCGCAGGACATCGTTGCGAACCTTGACGCCTACGTCGACACCGCGCAGCAATCGCTCGTCATCAACCGCGCCGTCGCCGATCTGGACATCGACGAGATGGTCTGGCGAGCGCGATGGCACCTGAGCCGCCTCACGCGCGCGGACGCGGCCATCGCGGACGAGCTGCTCGGCCGCTCGATCCAAGCCAAGCCGAACTCGGCGGAGGTGCTCATCCAGTCGGCCCTCGCCAAGGCCTGGTCGATCTGGTCCCGGCGCGAGCCGCCAGCCGCGATCGAAGTCATGCGCGCCCTCGCATTGCGCGCTGTCGCCGCCGACGGGTTCGACGCGCGAGGTTACATGCTGACGGGCATGGCCGAGATGTGGCTCCGCAACCATGCCAGGGCCCAAAGCCTTTTCGACGATGCGATCCACCTCAACCCGAGCCTGGCCTCCGCCTACGCGCAGTCGGGCAGCAACCACTACCTGGCCGGACGCCCGGCGGACGCGATCTTGCCACTGAAGACGGCGCTGCGGCTGAGCCCGCTCGACAACCAAGTGTTCTATATTCTCGGGGAGCTGGCGATCTCGCACTTCATGCTCGGCGCCTACGAACCGGCGCTCGACTTCACCGAGCTGTCGCTCGCCCGGCGGCCGGCATACTCCTTCGCGCACACGATCCGCATCAACTGCCTCGTCGCGGAAGGCAGGCGGCCGGAGGCGAAGCGCGCGCTCGCCGAACTCATGCGCGCGCGGCCGAGGTTCGACCCGTCCGAACTCGAATGGTTGCCGTTCGCAGATCGTGCGTGGATCGAGACGCTCAGGCGTGGCCTCGCCGATGCGGAGGATCCGTCCACGTAACGCCCTTCAAGATCAGAATCGGGGGACAGTCGATGTTCAAGTTTAAGTGGTTCGAGACGATCATCGCCGACCAACGCGCCGACCGCGCGGCACCGCCCCACCCCCTACCTCTCTTCGACTTCCAGAGCCTCGCGTTGAAGTCGCGCTCCGGCCAGTGGGTCTCGCGCCTCGTCTTCCGCCACGCGATGCCCGCGCTGTTCGCGCTGCTGCGGACGCTCTGCCCCAACTTACGCATCGGTCGGCTGGTGATCGTCACACGTGACGCCGACGTCCGCGCCGTCCTGAAAGACAATGAGACGTTCCCGAATGTCTACGCGCCCGAGATGACCGAATTGGGCGGAGACCAGAATTCCGTGCTCGGCATGGAGGGGGATGAGCATAGCGCGCTCCGGGCGGACCTGCACCGGCAAATCAAGGACGAGGACCTCGCGGAGATCGCCCGGCTGACCCGCGATCACGCGACCGCCCTGATCGAGGCGAGCGAGGGTCGCATCGACGTGATGCGCGACTTCGTCACCCGTTGCGCGACGGAGGTATGCTGTACCTACCTCGGCGTGTCGCCGAACGACCCTGACACCTTCGCTGAATGGACGATGGCGGTGTCGGCGATGCTGTTCGGCGACCCTTTCGGCGATCCCAACACGCGTCGCCAGGGCACCATCGCGGCGGCCCACCTGCGCGCCGTATTCGACGACGCGATCGCGAGGGTCGTCGCCAACAACGACGCGCACCCGGGCAGCAGCCGCGAGCATCGGACGCTGACGGACCGCTTCATCACGGTATCCAAGATGTCGCCGCCCCTGGCCCGGGCATCGCTGATCGGCCTCGCGACGGCGCTCATACCGACCAACACGCTCGCGTGCGGAAACATCCTCGAGCAGTTGCTGAGCGATCCGAGCATGATGGCTGCAGCGAAAAAGGCCGCGTCCAGTGGAGACAAGCCGGGACTTGAGAAAGTCCTGCTGCAAGCTGCGCGGCTCAACCCCGCGCTGTCACCTGGACAGTGGCGCAGGGCCGCACATGAGGGCGTGATCGCGAAGGGCGAGTGGCACGCCCGGCGCGTGCGAGAGGGAGACGTCATCCTCGTCGCAGTCATGTCGGCTTTGCGCGACGGACGGGTTGCAGCAAAGGTACGCAACGATCCGCGACAAGCCGCCTGGCTAATGTTCGGCGACGGTCCTCACGCCTGCCTGGGTGCCCGCGTCGCCATGACGCAACTGGTCGAGATCTTCGCCGTGCTGCTGCGTCTCCCGGGCTTGGCGACGGCGCCCGACGCGGATGGCGTGATGTTCCGCACCGGACCGTTCCCGACGCGTCTCGACATGACGTTCGACGATCCGAGCGCGGGGCAGTCGATGATCATCATCGCCTCGTACGTGCGCGACGGGACGAGCGTCGCCGACCTCACCAAACAGATCGATGCTCTCAGGAATCCTGCACGAGCCGATGTCGCGAAGACTCTCACCGACTGCTGCCTCGTCCACTTCGCCTCGCTGTCGGCGATCGAGGCGGGACCGGGTTCCGACGAGGCCATTCTCCTCTTCGAGATCAACGCCGACGGCCGACAGGACCGCGCCATCGCGTCAGTCGCCAAGGAGGGGTTCGAGTGGCTGGCGCCGATCTACGCGCACTGCGCGTCGGACGGCAGGCTGCCCGCCAATGACGGCGCCCTCGCGGACATCCTCCGGGGCGGTGCGCTCGACCTGCACACGTGGCCGTGGGGGGCGACCGGCCTGAATTTCAACGGCACTGCGGAATTCTCTGTCGCGGACATCTCGCGTCAGGAATGCCTCGCAGCCTTTGCGCGCGAGGCCCTCGCGCACTTTTTCGCGAGCAACCTGGGCAGCGCTACCCGGGCGATGGACGCACTGGTCCACGTCAGGCGCTTTCTCAAGCAGGACAGCTTCTACGCTTTGCGCGGCAGCGCGTGGAAGAGACTGTTCGATGAGGCGCGCCCGCTCCGGTACGCCATCGTCCGGCCGAGCAGGAAGCGTCTGAAGATCGCCGACTGGGTAGCACCCAAGTCGATCTGGTCGCCACTGTGGACGATGATAGCGTCGCCTGCGTTCAGACCGTTCCGGGTCGCTATGGCGACGCTGTTCATCGCCGTGGCCGCGTCGATCGTCTCGAACGAATGGCCGACAATCCGCCCCACTGCGCTCGGATGGTTCTGGGTGCTGACGGGCGCCGCAGCAGGCAGCCTTCTGACGATCGCGCTTGGCGGAGCGATCGTGCTCGCCTTGCTGATTGGGCTCCTGCGCTGGCATGAGGTGCACGACACCATCGACGAGCGCGCGCCCGACCTCGACCGCATACGACAGATCGCCGGCCGGGAGGATGAGTCGGGCTACGAGCAGAACCACATCATCGCAGTCATGCCGTTCAAGCCCGGACTCTTCCGTCGGCTCGTGTTCGCGTTCGCGATGTGGGGCATCAAGCAGAGCGTCACCTACTGGTTCCGGCCCGGCTTCGTCGTCACGATGGGGACCATACACAAGGCGAAGTGGTTCCGGGTGCGCGGCACGAACCAGTTCGTCTTTCTCTCCAACTACGACGGCAGCTGGGAGAGCTACCTGGAGGATTTCGTCACGCGAGCGCACCAAGGCCAGTCGGCGGCGTGGAGCAACGGCGTCGGCTTCCCGCGGACGCGCTTCCTGATCTTGGATGGCGCTGCGGACGGCGACCGGTTCAAGCGCTGGGTCCGGCGGCAGCAGCGCCCCACCTCATTCTGGTTCAGCAGATACCCGCACCTGACGACCAAGCGAATACGCAACAATGCGATGATCGAAGACGGCCTCGCGCGCGCCGCTAACGACACCGACGCCCGGCGCTGGCTCACCTGTTTCGGTTCCGCGCAGCGCGAAGACGGCGAACTGGAAGCACAGGAGGTCCAGTCAGTCCTCTTCACCGGCTTCGGAAGGCAGCAATACGCGACGAGCCTATTCATAAAGTTGCCCAAGGACCGCGATGCGCTTCGCACCTGGCTGCAGGCAGTCAGCGGAATCGCGTTCAGCGCGTCGCCCGGCCTGATCGGCCTACCGCCCCATTGGAGAATTCCCGACCAACGTCCGACGGACGCGGAGGGCTTGGCGGCGCTTACGCAATCGGACCGTCCGGACCGCTACCGTCTGCCGCCGGAGGCGCAAATTGTCTTCGGTGACCGGCCGGTCGACGTCGGCGGCCTTACCCTCGGCCTGACGAGTTACGGTCTGCAGCGGTGCGGCGTGAACCACGGTAGCGGCATGGAGTCGTTCCCTCCGGCGTTCCAGATCGGAATGGCCGGTCGGGAACGAATACTGAACGACGGTAGCAACGACGAATGGCCATGGAACGACGGTGGACCGCCCGAAAGGACCGTCGATGCGGCCGTCACCATCTACGGGAGCGAACCGCCCACCGCCGACGAGCCGGAAGGCAGCGATCAAGCCGAGCACCAACGGCTCGTCGCCAATCACAAGCTGTTGCTCGAAGTCCTTGGCGGCCGGCTCATCGAAGCCGTCCCCTGCACACCCATGCCCGGATCGGGCGACGCCGGGGTTGCACGCCGCGAGCATTTCGGCTTCCGCGACGGCGTCTCGCAGCCGGTGATCCGCGGGAGCCAGCGTTCCGGTGCGAAGACGGCTCCGCGGGACCTGATCGCAGCAGGCGAGTTCCTGCTCGGGTATCGCAACGACCAGGGATTCTTCTCACCGCCGATCGCCGTAGGTTCGGAACGCGACATCCACGACTCACTCCCGACGGTGACCGCCATCGATGCAACGCGCTTCCCGCGCTATGGCGACCAGTCCCCCGCGGCGGAGCTTCGCGACTTGGGTCGCAACGGCAGCTTCATGGTGATCCGCCAGCTCGATCAGGATGTCGCAGGATTCGAAAACGCCGTCGAGCGCCACGCGGACGATCTGGCAAGGAAGTATCGCGATCTCTCCGCATTCACCGGTGCGAAGGTCGATGCCGAATGGATCGCGGCCAAGATCATCGGTCGCTGGCGAAACGGTTCGCCACTCGTCGGCAATCCGACGGAGCCGGCGCAGCTGGCCGACGGGGACGTCCCGGAGAACGACTTCGCCTACGGGACGGACGATCCTCGCGGGCTGCAGTGTCCGCTCGGCGCGCACATCCGACGGACCAACCCGCGCGACAGCCTCGAACCCGGCGACGCCGAAGAGCAGCGAATCACAAACCGACATCGACTGCTGCGGCGCGGACGGAGTTACGACTACGCGCGAGAGGGGGGGAAGCTGCAGAAGGGCCTCCTTTTCATCGCGTTGTGCGCCGACATCGAGCGTCAGTTCGAGTTCGTGCAGCGCACCTGGTCGAACGCGACGTCATTCCACGGTCTCACCGGCGAACCGGACCCGCTCCTCGGAAGCCGGCTCATGCCGACAGGCAAATTCACGATCCCGACAGCACCCGGGCCGATACAGATCGATGGCATGAGTTCATATGTCAGGCTGCGCGCTGGCGGTTACTTCTTCCTGCCGAGCCGAGCGGCATTGCAATACCTGATCGGCACGGCTGCGGGACCGACAACGCGTTGAGGCAGGCGAGACTTCGATATCCAGTGCCCCAAGCTACCTGGCCGATCGTCCTCTCAAACGTGCCGCGCGGGCGTGAGCAGCGTTCACGACTCACATCGGCGGCGGCTGTGCCGTTGATGCAATTCCATTCCTTCGGTGAGCATCTTCCAACACCATTTGCGAACGCATCGCCGCCGGCCATCTTTGTTGAATGATAGACGACGCTAAAGGGACTGTGCCGAAAGACCGACGCACCGGCGGCAACTCTGCGCTTCTCTTCGGGCTCGACTGTCGGCGTCCGTCTCGATTTGATTGTGAGCCGCTGGTTCGGAGGGCGGCTGGCAGGATGGGCAGTGCAGCGGCCATTCTGTTCATGGCCGCTGCCATCAGACCGCTTTCAGGTGCGCGGCAAAAGGAGACGAACATCCATTTAGCTAGCGGCCTGACCCGAGGGGACCCAATCCCGGTCGCTCGATCCGGCTTCGCCGCTTCGCAACTACGGACGCCTGTTCATCCAGCCGACAGGCGATGTCTGGGTGTGGAGTATGGCCGATTGAATGACGCGCCATGGTATATCTCGGTCATCCACCACGCTTCGCAAGAACGGCGGCTCGATAACCAAGACCGGACATCCAGTCCGCAAGGAAGCGACGGCCCGGAACGGGAATGACTGGCCGTAAGCAGACGGTCGGCTCATGATGAAAGGCGCGACACCAGACATTAATCTGCTTGGCCGCGACGCATGAGGGCTACGCAACTCACGTTTAGTCGTGCGGTGAGTTTGTTGCGTTCGACATGCCCCTTCCCAGAGCATTCCGAGGCATTGGACGCGATAACGCGTTTCGTGATCCATCTGCTTGCGGCAATGCGCACCGCGAGAATGTGGCCGAGAATGCAATTCCTTTGACGTATCTGCCAACCAGCTTGTCCCCTATTTCGATGCCACAGAAATTTAGGGAATCTGAAAGATGGCTGAGACAAAATTCTTTGCGGGGAGGGCCGCTTCGGCGTGTGGCCTGATCATTGCCGGTATGCTGATTGCTGGCGGTCCGTTACTGGGCGCCGCCGGTGCCCGGCCACGAAATCTGGATCTATCGCTGGAGAGGGTCACCGACCACGGCGTGTTCCGGATCCAGTTGAAAAGCGGGGTTGAGCCGATCCAGACATCCAAAGTGCATCAATGGTCGGTGCATGTCGTCGGCGCGGACGGTGTCCCCGTCACCGGCGCCAGTCTCAAGGTCGACGGTGGCATGCCCGAGCACGGCCATGGCCTCCCGACTGCCCCGCGCGCTGAGCCTTCGAACGGGCCGGGCAATTACGTGATCAATGGGATGAAGTTTTCCATGACCGGGTGGTGGGTGCTGAAGCTTGACGTCAAAGCGCCCGATGGTCGGACGGACAATATCACCTTCAACGTCGTCTTATGATGTGGTGGACGGCGAGCTTCGCTCTGGCCGCCGTGCTGGCAACATGTTCCGCCAGCACGACGCCAGAATGGTCAGCGGAGGAGATCAAGGTTCTGCGAAGCCTGTGGATCGGTACGCTTCCGTCCGCCCCGGCCAATCCGTCCAATCGCTTTGCCGACGATCCGGCTGCCGCCGCACTTGGGCGCTCGCTGTTCTCGGATACGAGGCTGAGCGCCAATAAACAGGTTTCGTGCGCAACCTGCCACAACCCGTCGCGCGGGTTCACCGACGCCGTCCCGACCGGCAGGGGCGTTGGCGTCGGCATTCGGCGCACGATGCCGATTGCACAGGCCGTTTATTCCCCCTGGCAGTTCTGGGATGGCCGGGCCGACAGCCTTTGGTCGCAGGCGTTGGGGCCCGTCGAAAATCCACTCGAACATGGCTCGACGCGGACCCAGGTGGCTCGGCTTCTCGCGACCCATTATCGTGGTCCGTACGAACTGGTGTTCGGACCGTTGCCCGATCTCTCGGACCTGCGCCGCTTCCCGACGCGCGCCAGCCCGGTGGGCGATCGGCCCGCGAAGATAGCATGGGCTGGAATGGCGCTTGCGGACAGGAATGCGGTCGATCACATTTTTGCAAACTTCGGAAAATCGATCGAGGCCTTCGAGCGAACCCTGAAGGTTGGCCCAACGCGCTTCGATGGCTTCGTCGCCGGTGCCGTCGGGGCGCCTGGCCCTCGCGCATCGCTGTCATCCGCCGAGATTGCGGGCCTGCGTCTATTCATCGGCAAAGCGCACTGCTCCACCTGTCACAACGGACCGATGCTTTCGAATGAGGGATTTGCAAATACCGGCGTGCCGGCACGCCCCGGTTTGCCGCTCGATACCGGCCGCATTGCCGGCGCGCGCAGAGCACTTGCCGATCCATTCAATTGCAAAGGGGCATATAGCGATGCCCAGGGTCGCACATGTGATGAGCTTGAGTTCATGGTTGTCGATGATCCGAGCCAGGTTCGCGCGTTCAAGGTACCTTCGCTTCGCGGCGTCGGTCTGCGCGCGCCCTATATGCACGCTGGTCAATTTGCGTCGCTGGCGCAGGTGATCGACCACTATGATCGCGCACCGAAGGCCCCGCGCGGAACTTCAGAGCTGAAGCCGCTGCACCTGAGCGCGCGCGAGCGCCGCAATCTGTTGGCGTTCCTGTTGACGCTTTGATGATCGTCCGGCGCCGGGCATTTAATCACAAAGGAGGATATTTTGACCGCTGATCTGCAGCTTCGTCACTCGGATTCAGGAGCCGGCTCTCAAATTAGGCGGCCCCTGGTAGCGATATTGATTTTCGATGACGTCGAAGTCCTCGATTTCGCCGGCCCCTTCGAAGTGTTCGGGGTGGCGCGTGACGCGTCGGGCGACTTAGCATGCGAGGTTGTCACGGTAGCTTTGGCGGCGGGCGCGATCGTCGCACGCAACGGTCTCAAGCTCGTGCCCCATGGCACCGCCGCCGATCTGGGTGTCGCCGACATATTGGTCGTTCCCGGCGGCATGGGCACCCGGCGCGAATTGACCAATCCAGCGATGCTCGACTTTATCCGGTCCACAAGCAACGCGGCATCCCTGACCCTCTCGGTATGCACCGGCTCGCTCTTGTTAGGCGCCGCAGGCTTGCTGGCCGGTCTCTCGTCGACGACCCATCGGGACGCGATGGATGAGCTTCGCGGCCTCAACTGCGGCGTGAATATCTATCCCGACGCGCGCATTGTGGACAATGGTCGGATCGTAACATCGGCCGGGATCAGCGCCGGTATCGACGCGGCGCTCTACGTCATCGCACGCCTGTTCGGGGACCCGTCGGCTGCGGAAACCGCGCGCTACATGCAATATGACTGGAGCCACCGCAGCATCGACGGCACGTCGGTCATGAAGGTCGATCCCTAATCAGGTTGCTGCACTATCTCCGCTCCAAGCGAAACGTGGCCAAAGCGCTGTCGATATTCGCCGGGTGTGACGAGGACACGCTTGTTGAACGCCCGGTGGAGGGCCTCGACACTGCCGAAACCTGCGCGGTCGGCGACTTTGGCAAGCGGCCAGTCGGACGTCTCCAAGAGCGCCTTTGCCCGGTTCACGCGCGCAAACTCCACAAATGCAGCAGGACTGACCCCGGTTTCCTTCTGAAACACGCGTGAGAAGGTACGTTCGCTCATCATCGCTCGCTCGGCCAATCGCGGGACATTAAGCTCGCCCGACGGATCAGCGCTGATATCGGCAATCAGCTGACGCAAACGGGGAGTGGCGGCGGCCTGGACGTTGAGCCCCGCACTATATTGGGTCTGTCCACCGGGCCGCCGCATGAAGAGCACAAGATTGCGCGCCACGGCCAGCGCCAATTGCGGGCCGCAGTCGGCCTCGACGAACGACAGGCACAGGTCGATGCCTGCGGTCACGCCTGCGGAAGTGTAATAGGGCGGGTCCGCGACAAAGATGGCGTCGGGCTCGACTTGCACTGATGGCCTGAAACTCTGGAGTTCGGTGCAGACTTCCCAATGGGTCGTCGCTCGTCGGCCATCGAGGATTCCGGCAGCCGCCAGCACAAACGCGCCCGAGCACACACTGCCCACCCTGCGTGTGATCCCGGCACGACAATTGAGCCAATCCATCACGCTGGCGTCCCGCATGCCGAGCAGCCCGGCCTCGTCGCCACCGCCGATCAGGATCGTGTCGAGGCACGGCGGCAAATCGTCGAGGGCAACCGATCCGGCAAGCGTGACCCCCGAGTTGCAGACGATGTCCCCGCCTCGGGGCGAAGCTAGAATCACCTCGTAGAAGTGCTGACCGCCAAACCTGTTGGCCATCGAAAACACTTCCAGGGGGCCGACGACGTCGAGCGATTGCACGCCGGGATAACCCACCAAAGCAACCTTGCGCGGTACGGATCCCAGTTCGGACATTGGCGGATAGTGCAATACAAATGACATTTCTGCCACCCCCCACTGCGCCTAGATATCCAGCGTCCGATAGTCGGGCAGCAAAGGAAGAAACCGATGACCAAGCCATGTGAAAAGAAGCAGTGCGCGTGCCAGCCCTGCACCTGCGGCCCCAAGTGCGGCTGCGGCGAAATCTGCGCGTGCAGCGCGCCTGCGCGGAGCTGATGAACGGCGCAAAGCGCCGCTTGCCCCGACTGTCCGGAGCCGTTCTCCCCGGCTCCGGATAATCCTTTCTGAAGGGACTGCCAATGCGCGCCTTATTCGTAACCATCGGCGTGCTGACGCCGGTTTTCGTCGCTGTTTCACTCCTGAGCCCCGGTGCGCCGGTAGCCTCGCCCGCCTATGCGGCTGAGCCCGCGAACGATCACTTCACGCTGCCCGCGCCCAAAGCCGGCCGCAGCCGTCCGCTCGTCGTTATCGTCGCTGAGAATGGCGGTGCTGAGACGACCGATTTCGTGGTGCCCTATGGTGTGCTCAAGGATTCCGGCGTCGCCGATGTCCGCAGCCTTTCGACAGGTGCAGGGCCGATAAAGCTCACCCGTGGCCTCAGCATCATCGCCGATGAAACGATGGCGCAGTTCGATGCCCGAGAGGCGTCGGGAGCAGACATTGTCATAGTGCCTGCGCAAGCCGCGCCCAAGGACACGGCGCTCGGAAAATGGGTGCGCAGCCAGGCATCAAAGGGTGCGACGATCATATCGGTCTGTGAGGGCGCGCGTGTGCTGGCGCATGCCGGATTACTCTCCGGCAAGCGGGCAGTAACCCATTTTTCCGCGATCGAGGGCCTGAGCAAGGCGTACCCCGACACGATTTGGGTCCGGGACCGACGCTATCTGCAGGACGGCGCGATCATTTCCACGACAGGCGTTACCGCTTCGATCCCCATGTCGTTGGCGCTCGTGGAAGCCATTGGCGGACATAGCGTGGCGATGGCCACTGCGCGGAGATTTGGTGTCGAAACCTGGAGTTCGGCACACCGGACGGCAGACTTCGTGCTTGAGAAGACCGACTTCGCCGCTGCCATTCTCGCAATGGGCGAAGTCTGGACCCACGAGACGATAGAAGCGCCGCTCGACGACGGTGTCGACGAAGTGTCGCTCGCGCTCCAGACGGACGCCTGGGGCCGGACCTATCGAACCAAGGTTGTCACGACCCACCCCGGTCGCGCCGCGATCCGTTCGCGTCATGGGCTGGCAATCCTGCCCGACGCCGAGGCGCAAACTGGCCGGTTTCTCATTCGCAGCGGGAGCACGCCAGCCACCGTGCAGCTCAACGAGGCGCTCGCAGAAATGGGTCGTCGCTACGGCCCGAGCGCGACCCGCCTTGCGACGTTGGGAATGGAATATGACGCTCCGCGCTCGGCCGGTGAATGAGGCGCTCGGTTACCGTAGCCAGGTTCGCCCGGCTGAGTAATCGACGGAACGACGCCGACCGTTTTCGAGGATGGCCGGCGACCGCGTAGCCGCTCCGTTCAAGCGCGCCCCGTCGGGCCTGCCTAGATGTTCAGGATACGCAGCCTCCCTGGCTGAGAAAGGAAATTGCTGATGGAATATCTTTTTGGTGTCGCCCTGGCCTTGGGCGTCGGCATCGCAACCACACTCGCCGGGTTCGACCGCGATCGTTCGCTCTATCCGGCGATCCTTGTGGTAGTTGCATCCTATTACGATCTGTTCGCGGTCATGGGCGGCGGCGCGGCTCTGGGTTGGGAAACTGGCGTCACCTTTGCCTTTGCCCTCGCCGCAACCATAGGTTTCAGAACGAATCTCTGGATCGTGGTTGCTGCGTTGGCGGGGCATGGCCTGCTCGATTCGATTCATGGTCAATTGATTGGGAATGCGGGTGTACCGGCCTGGTGGCCGATGTTCTGCCTGACCTATGACGTAGTGGCCGCGGCGTATCTTGCGTGGCGACTCCTTTCCGGAAAGATCGAAGCGGCAAACACCAAGAGCTTCGATCGGCGTGCCCGTTCGCATGTCGATGCAGAGCTTGCCGCCGCGAGTGCCGCTGAGCTTGGCGGCGATCCATTGGCTGGCTTCCGTCGTCTGGAACGCGCGCATGTCTTGGGTCAGCGATCCACGGTGCAACACGTCCGCGTGCACCTGCGCATGTTGATGTGGGGGATCCGCCACCACGACCTGCGTGAAGTGGTGGGTCAGATCTTGCGCGTGATCGGTGCAGCCGCCGGAACATGGGTTGGGTTTGTTCCAGAAGGCAATACCGGTGGGGCCAATGTTGGTGCGTTCAAGTCGATGGCCATTCCCGAAGATCTCGTCCGCCCGATCAGGAGCGCGCGCGTTTCTGTTCCAAATACTCACGGGTTGGGCGCGCAATGAACAAGTCGTTTCACCGGCGCGTGCTGCCCGAATCCGCGATTGAATTCTCTTCGCTTGAAGGCAGATGCGTGTTCTCCGAGGCCTTGGCGACCGCCGGGTTGAACGGATACTTTCCGCTCGCGGAGCAGTTTCACACGCAATCCGATCCGGCATTCTGCGGACTAGGGTCGCTGGTCGTGGCGCTCAATGCGTTGTCGATTGACCCCGGGCGCCTGTGGAAAGGAACATGGCGATGGTATTCGGAGGAGCTGCTCGACTGCTGTGTCCCGCTCGCTGAAGTGCGCGAACGTGGGGTGGACGTCGATCAATTCGCCTGCCTCGCGCGGTGCAATGGCGCCAACGTTGAAGTCCACCGCGGCGACGTTTCAAGCCTGGAGGATTGGCGGGCGGCGCTCCAAATTGCAGCCAGCGGCGAAGCGGTGGTTGTCGCTTCCTACGACCGCGGCGCGATGGGTCAGACCGGGAGCGGCCACTTCTCGCCGGTCGGCGGCTATCACATGGCCAGGGACCTCGCTCTCATTCTCGATGTCGCGCGTTTCAAGTATCCGCCTCATTGGGTCTCGGCGGAACAGCTTTGGCTGGCGATGCAAGTGATAGACTTTGCCACCGGTCTAGCGCGCGGATGGCTGACCATTCGGCGCCAGTCGGGAACACGCCTAGTCGATTTCTCTAACTGTTGCGCTCACGGGGCCCCGGCGGAACTTCACTGACCCGAAGGTCACGAGGGACAGCCCTTGTCGATCAACGAACCTAGCGTCGAAGACGTCCTCCACATCTGCCCGCGGATGGCAGCTTCCGTCAGGACCGGAAGTTTCCCGGAGCGGAAATGAACGACCGGCTGTGGTCGAGATCGACCGGCGGTTCGAGCGGAACTCGGGCATGAACCACAAATGCCAACCATTGCTTCACCGAGCTCCCTTTATATTGGAGCGTTGACCCGGCTCCTTGGAGATGAGCAATGGGGCATTCCTCGATGGATCCCGCGTTCCACGAACTTCGTCCCTGGAACGAAGGCCGCCTGCTCGGCGCCAAGCGTCCGCTCAAACCGCAGCTGGTTTGGGCGATCCGTTTCTGGCTCGACCAGCATCGCCGATTGCGCGATCGGGCGCTCTTCGACTTCGCCATCGACAGCAAGCTTCGCGGCTGCGACGTGGTCAAGGTTCGGATCGGTGACATCGTCGCCGGTGGCCGCATCAGGGATCGCGCCGTCGTGGTGCAGCAGAAGACCAAGCGGCCCGCGCAGTTTGAGCTGGTTGACCCGGCTCGAAGGACCCTGCTCGCCTGGCTTGAGCGCCGTGGCGGCACGCTCAACGACTTCGTCTTCCCGAGCCGGAACGACTACATGGGACACATGAGCACGCGGCAATACGCTCGGTTAGTCCGGGAGTGGGTGGCCGGGATCGGGCTCCAGGCCGAGGACTACGGGACGCACTCGCTCAGGCGCACGAAGGCGTCGATCATCTACAAGGCGACCGGCAATCTGCGGGCCGTTCAGATCCTTCTTGGGCATGCCAAGATCGAGAGCACGGTCCCATACCTAGGCGTTGACGTCGAAGACGCCCTCGAGCTGTCGGAGCGCACGGAAATTTGATCGGTCAGACTCGACCCAAGTCCGGACATTCAAGCCGCCCTTTCCCCTTCCCGCAACTTGACGGTCATTCACCCGACGCAGTGGGATACCGCTATCCGACAAAGACAGCGATTTGGCGCTCCTACATTATACGGCGACAGAAGACGAAGGGACCGAAATATTTTTTAACATGCTGTAAAATATATAAAAAGCGCAACATTTTTTCGGAAGCCTCAAAAAATGCCCTGCAAAATCATTCTTTGATTCCCACCAGCTTGGGGAATAGGTTCGCGTTCGCGACTGTCAGCCGAACTCAGCTAATCGCATGCCAGGCGCTGACTGGTTCAAGAATGGGTGCACGCCAATGCCACGAGTCCATGTCCCCGACGATCATGCGCATGATCCATCGGCCTTTGTCTGGAGTCATTATGCGCCAGAGATCGCCAAAGGCGCAGCCGGCTATATTCAGGCGGTTTACACCAAATCGCTGATGTCGTTACGCGAGTTGGAAGCTGCCCGCATTCGGACCGCGCAGATCAATGGATGCGCGCTGTGCCTGGGCATGCGATCGGCGCGTGATCTTGGCGGCTATCTCCAGAATTCAGGCGTCGATCCGCAGCAGGCGGTAAGCGCGCGCGGCGATCCCGAGCCCGACGAAACATTCTATGCCGAGATCGGTGCGACGCCGACCTGGTCCGGCTTTTCGGCGCGCGAGCGTCTCATCATCGAATATGCCGGGCGAATGGGCGAGGCTCCGCAGGGCATCAAGCATGACGACGCTTTTTGGGAACAGATGCACGCCAGCTTCAGCGACGCCGAAATTGTCGACGTCACCTTCTGCATCGGCGCGTGGATGGCACTCGGCCGGTTGACGCATGTACTCGATCTCGACGGCGGGTGCATGGTGCCGGCCCGCGCCGAGGCCGCTTGATTCGCCCACCGCGATCGTTCGAGGACTTGCAGGTCGGCTAGCGCCGCCTTTCGTCGACGCGGACCGTCACCGAAGACGAGATCGTCGCCTTCGCGCGCCTCTACGATCCGCAATGGTTCCACAGCGACGCCGAGGCCGCGCGCCAATCGCATTTCGGGGAGGTCATCGCCAGCGGTATCCATGTGCTCGCGATCTGGCGACAGCTCGATCATGAGATCAACAACGACATCGACTACGTCTGCGGCGTGGGCTTCGACGACCTACGGCTGAAGAACGCCTTGCGCGCCGGCGACACCGTCTACGTCACGTCGGAAATCACCGCGCTCCAGGCTTCGCGCAGCGGCCATTCGCGCGGCACCGCGATGACGCGGTACGCGATGATCAACCAGGCCGGCGACGAAGTGGTAACCTTCACCAGCATCAACCTTGTCTATACGGTCGACGCGCGCGCCACGAGTTGAGCGACAACGGCATCGGCGTCGCCGGCCGCCTTCGCCATCGCGGCCGCAACCGCGTCATCGGCGCCAAAGGTACCGGCGACACGAACCGGGAAAATATCGGTCACGCCGACAAAGCCGAGCCATGCCTTCAGATAGGCGAGTTGAAAATCGAGCCCGTCGATCGCGGGCTCCGCGCCGAACGGCATGGCGCTCGCCGCCACGACAATCGCGGTGCGGCCGGCTGCCAGTCCCTCGACCCGACCATCGGCGTCGTTGGTGAAGGTCATGCCGGGATGCGTGATCAGATCGATATACTGCTTCAGCCGGTAGGGCAGGCCGAAATTCCACATCGGCACCGACATCAGCCAGGCATCAAAACTCAGGAAATGGTCCGAGATCGCGCGTAGCCGGGACCACGCGGCCGCCTGTTCCGGGTGAACGGGCTGACCGGCGAGCAGCCCGTAGCGCCCCTCGATCGCGTCATGATCGAAGCCCGGCAAGTCGACATCGAACAGGTCGATCGTTTCGACGGCAAGGTTAGGCAGCGCCGCGCGCAACCCATCGAGCATCCGATGGGCGATCATCCCCGAGCGCGACCGGTCGCGTCGCGGGCTAGCATTGATATGCAGCAGGCGCTTCATGTCGCGTCCAGTTCCAGCAGGATCTGACCATCGGCAAGGGTCACCGGCCAGGTCCGGATCGGCTTGTCGGTCAGCGTGCCGGTCGGACAGCCGTCACGCATGTCGAAGCGTACACCGTGCAGCGGGCAGAAGATGTGGACCGCCTTCATCTTGCCACCCTCCAGCGCCTGTTGCGCATGGCTGCAGCGGTTTTCGATCGCGAACAAACCAATATTGGTCCGCGCGACGAGGATCGATTGCCCCCCGACGTCGAACGCCCGGTTGCTGCCGATCGCGATCTCCTCGACCGCGGCGACCCGCACGGCAGGCATCGTCAGCGCCGCTGATCGAAGCGCCGGCCGAGCATGGCGGCGGCGATATTGGTCTTCTGGATGTCGATCGCACCGCCGGCAATGCCCCAGCCCCACGCATCGCGCAGGCGGCGCTCCATTGCGAAGGCCTTTGAATAGCCATAGGCGCCCATCAATTGCAGGGCATCGCCGGTGACTTCGCGCGCGATGCTGTTGGCGAAGCATTTCGCCACCGAGCTGTCGAGGATCGAGGGCAGCCCGTCCTCCGCATTCGAGGCGGCGCGCCAGATCAGCAGCCGTGCCGCTTCGACCTTCATCTGCATCTCGGCGAGCTTCATCTGCACCGCCTGGAACTCGATGATCGGCTTGCCGAACTGGATACGCTCCTGGACATAGGCGCTGACATCCTCGAGCGCGCCCGAGGCCTGGCCGAGCGCCATCGTCGCGTTGCCACAGCGTTCCAGGTCGAACGCCTCCATCAACTGGCGAAAGCCGCCAGCCGGAACGACGATATTGTCGAGCGACACCGCGCAGTCGTCGAAGTTGAGATCCGCCGACGGGATACCCCGAAAGCCCATCAGCTCCTCCGGCGGGCCGAAGCTCAGCCCCGGCGTGCCCTTTTCGACGAGCACCGCGCCGATCGCCTTGGCGCCGGGGTCGTCCGACAAGCGGCAATAGACGAGATAGGCATCGGCATGGCCACCGCCCGAGCACCAACGCTTCGTGCCGTTCAGGATGACGCGATCGCCGTCGATCGTGCCGCGCGCCTTGAGGTCGGTCAGTGCGCTGCCCGCGTCGGGTTCCGACATCGATACGGCAATGACCATGTCGCCGCGGCAAACTGCCGGCACGATCCGGTCGCGCAACGCGGCCGGTGCGAAATGTTCGATCGCGCGCACCGGGCCGACCGAGGATTCGAATACCGGGAAGGCAATTGCTGACGATATCTTGGCAAACTCTTCGAGCACGATCAGCGCATCGACATTGCCGAGCCCCATCCCGCCCAGCGCCTCGGGAACGTTTATGCCCAGAAAGCCGAGCTCCGCGAAACGCTTGATCAGCGCGTGGTCGGGCGGGCTATCGTCACGCTCGAGCCGCGCGGCAATGAGGGGGAGTTCGGCACGGGCAAAAGTGCGTGCCGCCTGTTGCAGGTCGCGTTGGTCGTCGCTCAAAGTGAAATTCATTGGCCCATCCCTGTCTTGCCCGATCGCCAATAGCGGCATTCACGGGTCGCAGCGATAAAAAAGTCAAACATGATTGTTTTTAGTTCGCGGGCTGCTAGACTGGCGGCGGGCCAGAAAAGGGACAGCGCTTTGGACGCCACGACAACCGAACGGATCAAGGCGGGTATGGCGTACGAAACCGCCCGCACCGCGCCACCGGAAGGTTTCCCGAAGCTCGCCGACATCCCCTCCGGTCGTTATATCGATCCCGCGTTTCTGCAGCTCGAGGACGAAAGGCTGTGGAAGCGCAGCTGGCTCTATGCCGGCCATGTCGATCAACTGCCCGAGCCCGGCAGTTGGTTCCTGAATCGCAACACCGGCACTCCGATCCTGATCGTGCGCGACCTGCAAGGCGAGGTTCGGGCCTTCTACAACAGCTGCCGGCATCGCGGCGGACCGCTCGTCAAGGAGGAGGCGGGGACGTCGCGCGGCTTTGTCTGCGGCTATCATGGCTGGAGCTACACGCTGGCGGGCGAACTTACCGCGATTCGCGACAAGCGTGATTTCGTCGAGTTCGACTTTGCCTGCCGCTCGCTGATTTCGGTTCGTTGCGAACGCCTCGGTGGCTGGATATTCATCAACGAGGATCCCGAAGCGGGCCCGCTGATCGACTCGCTCGGGCCGATCGCCGGTGAACTGGCGCAATTCCAGATCGACGACCTCATGCTCGTCGATTCACGCGGCTACGATGTGGCCTGCAACGTGAAGGTACTGCTCGACGCCTTTCTGGAGGTCTATCATCTGAAGTCGATCCACCAGTCGACGGTCAATCGGTTCCTCGATCATCGCGGCACGTCTATCACCCTGTGGCCGGGCGGACATTCGCGCATGACGACGCCCAACCGCCGCCCCGACTGGATCGATCCGGGGACCAAGGGCATGCCCGAGATTCCGACCGTGACCGAAATTCCCCGTGACAATAATGTCAGCTACAACATCTACCCCAACATCGTGATGCCCCCCGCGGCGACCGGCCTGCCGATGCTCGTGTTCTGGCCGCGCTCGGACCGAACGATGCGGATCGAATGCCATTGGTTCTCCCCCCGGGTCGGTAAGGACGACCTCAGTCCGTTGTGGGAGACGCGCGTCAGCAATTTCGAACGCATCTTGTATGAAGACCTTCAATTTGCGCCGCAAATCCAGGAATCGGTCGAAAGCCCCGGCTTCAGGGGTATCCCGTTGAATTACCAGGAACGGCGGATTTACCACTGGCACGAAGAATTGGATCGCCGGATTGGTCTGGATCGGGTGCCGGAACACCTGCGCGTGGTGCCGATGCTGGAAGATTGGATGGAGACGGAATGAACGCGCATGCCGATGTGGAACCCCATAACGAGGACCACCCCCGCTTCGGGTTCACCAATGCCGAACTGGCCGAACACCCGACCGTTTATCGCAATGATCTGCTTGACGGGCAAACCGTCATCATCTCGGGCGGCGGCACCGGCATGGGCAAGGCCATGGCGTTCCTCGCCAGCCGGCTCGGCGCCAACGTCGTGCTGTGCGGCCGTACCGTCGAAAAACTGGCCGCGACGCAGGACGCCATCGAACGTCTCGTCGGTCGGCGCCCGATGGCGGTGCCGATGTCGATCCGCGAACCCGACCAGGTCGAACAGATGCTCGATCAGGTCCTCGATCGTTTCGGTCGCATCGACACTCTGATCAACAATGCCGGCGGGCAATTTCCGCAGGACGCGATCGACTTCAGCCGTAAGGGTTGGCTGGCGGTCATGGATCTCAATCTCAACGGCACCTGGTGGATGATGCAGGAAGCCGCCAAGCGCTGGGTCGCCGCCGGCACAGCGGGCAATATCATCAATATTGTCGCCACGGTCGAGCGCGGCATGCCGCAAAGTGCGCATTGCTGCGCTGCGCGAGCGGGCGTGATCTATCTGTCGAAGACATTGTCCACCGAATGGGCGCCGCACCATATACGCGTCAATTGCGTCGCACCGGGTATCGTCGAGACCGAGGGCTTCGCGGTCTACCCCGATGAGGCACTGGCGCGTTTCCACCTCGCCAATCCGATGCAGAAGCGCGGAGACGCCTGGGACGTGGCGGAGGCGGTCGTCTATCTCGCCGCGCCGAGCGGGAAATTCATCACCGGCGAGGTGATCAATGTCGATGGCGGCCAGAATCAATGGGGCGTCAACTGGCCCGCTGGCATTCCGGACTATTTCAACATCAGCGGGGCAGCCTGATCGTCCGTGGTTATCGACCGTCGGGCGTGAACACCATCAACAGATTGCCGGGCATGTGGTAATATAGGCCGTAGCCGGAATTGACGATCACGTGGCCGCCGACGATCGTCGCGCCAGGCCCGCTCATCCCGCCGCCATTGCCCGTTGCACCACCGATCGCGGTGACCTTGCGGGTGGTGTCGACCGACCAGATGACCTTGCCGTTCAGGCCGTCATAGGCGCGGAAGCGGCCGTCGAGATGTCCGGCGAAAACCACACCCGGAATCGCGCTGACCGCCGAAGAGATGCCCGGATCGCAATTCGCACGGCCGTTGCAAACGTTTTCGGCGGGGGCGTTCCACAACACCCTCCCCGTCGCCGCATCGATGGCGTGCAGGCCGGCGCCGCGTTTTGCGACATCATAGACCCGGCCATCCCGGGTATCGGCCATATCGTTTACGGGAACATAAATGACGCGGCCTTCGGCAGCCATGCCGAAATGGACGCCGCCTTGCGTGCCGCCATGGCCCACCGGCGTGCGCCAGACGATATGACCATTGGCGGGATCCACGCCATAGACCGCTCCGGATTTCTGGCCAACGACCAGCATCGAACGGCCGCCACCGATCGGCACCAGCAGCGGCGATGCCGCGACGTCGAGATCGGGGCCCTTTTCGACCGGGCAGTTTTCGTTGCCCATCATGCAGCCGACATTCCAGGCGTCGCCCTTGGTCAACTGCGTCGTCCACAATCGCTTGCCGCTCGTCGCATCGACCGCGAGCACCGCGTCCGAATTGCCATCTGCCGGGGTCGAATAATTCTCGCCCGATCCGAAATAGAGCCGGTTGCTCGCCGCGTCATAGGTCGGGCTGTTCCACACCGGCGCACCTGACGGGCCCATGATCGGCGTGCCGAGACGGGTCTTGCCATGCACCGCCGGCATTTGGGTGACGGTGTTCTGCTTCCAGCGCTGTCGCCCGGTCGCGGGGTCAAGCGCGATGACCGATCCACGAAAGGTGCAGCATGCGTAGGTCGGGCTTGCCGCCGCCGTCACCTCGAGTGAGGATAGCGGGACAAACAATTGGCCACCCCCCAGTGTCGGCGTGCCGGTGATCGTCGCATTGGGATGCACATCGACCTTGGTCTGCCAGATCAATGTGCCGGTCATCGCATCCACGGCATAGGCGCGTGCCAGCACATCGCCGAAATAGAGCCGCTTGCTGGCGGCATCGGCGACAATCGCCGTGCGAATCTCAGCCGAGGCGCGAAACCGCCAGCGCGTGCATCCGCTATCGAGATCGAGCGCGTAGACAGTACCGTCCTGGCTGCCGACGAAGATCGCACCCCAGCCGACCGCCGGCTGCGACCGCGCGCGCTGTGCGGCGGGATAGGCGAGCGCCCATTTCAGTTTCAGCGTCGGCACCTGCGCCTTGCTCAGACCGGCAATACCGGCCGACGCAAAGCGCCGATTGTCATGCCCCCAGCCGATTGCCGGGGGCGACGCGGCGAGATCGAATCGTGCCTGCTGTGCGCCACACATCGGTGGCGGCGCGGGTGGGCGATAGTCGGCAAGCGGCATGCGCACCAGATATTCGGCAATCTCCCGACGCTGCTGGCCGGAAAGCCCGGCGGCCTGCTGGCTCATGATGCCGCCGTTCAATGCGGCGAGGATCGCGTCCGGTGCCATCATCTCGAGCCAGACCTGCTGCGGCGCCTTGGGTACGCCACCATTGTGGCAGCCGGCGCAGTTCGCTTCGAACAGCGCCTTGCCGGGATGGGTGGCGACATCGATGGTCGGACCGTTGCGAGATTGCAGCTCGTCCGTGGACTTCATCGTCTCGCCTGCGCCGGCGGGCGCCCCCGGCTGACCCTTGGGAGATTTGGAGCACCCCCCAAGGGCCAGCGCGGTGGCAACCACCGCCAGCGACCACCGACCGCCGTGGCGCATCAGTGGACGGCCTGACCCAGCTTTGCGCCGATTTCCACGCCGAAGAAGCGCGGCGGGCCATACTGGCTGTTCGACCAGAGGCCGCCCACGACCTGCGACGCGGTGCGATAACGCTGGTCGGTCAGGTTGCGACCGAACACGCGCAGATAATAACGGTCATCGGCCTGCGCGAGAGTGATCGACGCGTTCACGAGCGTCCGCGCATTCAGATAGGTATTCTCGCTCGGGCTGGTGATCGACTGGGTGAACAGGTTGCGGCCGACATAATTGACGTTGCCATTGAACGACAGCTTGTAGTTGCCGATCGGCACCTCGTAATTGCCATCGATGGTCCATTGCCAATTGGGGAGCCGGTCGAGCGGCGCCGTCGCCAGATCATATCCCGCCGGAATCGGCGTGACGTAGCGATCATATTTGCCGTCCTGATACCCAACCACGCCGCGCAGCGTCAGGCCATCGACCGGCACGGCGGTCGCCTCGACCTCGACGCCCTTCACGTTGGCCGACGCCGCGTTGAAGAAGCGCGTGACCTGGTTCTGCTGCCCGCCGACGACGATCGGCACGACGATCTGCTTCTGCAGGTTGGAATATTTCACATAGAAGCCGGTGAGATTGAACCGCAACCGACGGTCGAAGGCCTCGGCCTTGAGGCCTGCCTCATAACTGTCGGCCCGCTCGGGCTGGGTTGCCTGCGCGGCCTGGGCGAAGGCGACATTGTCGTCGGTGCCATTCGCGTTCACGAACGGGTGAAAGCCGCCGATCTGGTCATTGAACCCGCCGCCCTTGAAGCCTCGCGAATAGGTCGCATAGGCAAAGAGCGTCGGTGTCGCCTGCCAGCCCAGGCTGGCGCGCCATGTCGGCTGGTTGGCACGCGCCTGCACCTGGATGACGCCGGCGGGATAGTCGAACACATTGGCATCGATCGCATCCTGAATCCTGAGATTCGGGTCAAAACCGCCTTTCAACTGCTGCACGAACACCTGCTGGCGGCCGTACCAGGTCTTGCGCTCCCAGGTGTACCGGCCACCGGCCGTCAACGTCAGCGTGGGGGTAATCTTGAACGTGCCTTCCACGAAGGCGGCGGTCGACGACGCCTTTTGCGCATTGCACAACAGGTAGGGGTTCTGGTTCCACGGCCCGAACGGCAGCGGTCCCGAGGCCAGGTCGAGAAAGCCCAGTACCTGCGCCACGCAGAAGCTGGTGCGGTCATTCTGGTAGAAGCCGCCGGCGACGAAATCGAAACTCCCCCCCAGCTTCGAGGCGAAGCGCAGTTCCTGCTGGTAGGTCGTGCGATCATCGGAGCGATTGGCATCGAACAAGGACAGAATCTCGCCGTCCGCCGCAACCGGTGCCTGCCCCGTATAGGTGTTGGGCAAGCGCGACTTCTGCAGTCGTCGTCCCGTGATCGAGGTCAACGTGCCGAAATCGGTGGTATAATCCATATTGAGGTAAAGGCCGTCGACGTTGATCCGCTGGCCTGAACCCATCTTGATCAGCTGATCCTGACGGTTGCTGATCCCTGCATTTTCGAGCGGGTCGGCATGCGCCGGGTTTGAAGCGCCGACGCCGAGCGTGTTGAACAGGAAGGCGGCACTGTTCGGTGTCTCGGACACGGTCGGGATCGAGTCGGAACGATCGCGCAGGATTTCATATTGCAGCAACGCGCTGAACGACGACGACGGCTGCCAGAGCAACTTGACGCGGCCGTTCCAGACGTCGGTGCCGCCCAGCGACGAACCGTCGCCGCAGCCCTTGCGGCCGGCGAACTTCGAGGGCTGAAACGCCACGACCGGACCATAGCAGGCACCATTCTTGTAATAGCCGTCGGACCTTTCATGGCCCACGACGACGCGCAGCGCGAGGCTGCCGGCGACGATCGGCACATTGGCGGCACCCTTGACCTGCACCGTGCCGAAGCTGCCCGCCGTCACCTGCCCTTCCACGCCGATCCGATAGAGATCGGGGCGCTTGGTCCGCACCGTCACCGCACCACCCGTCGTGTTCTTGCCGAACAGCGTGCCCTGCGGCCCGCGCAGCACTTCGACCTGGTTGACGTCGAACGTGTCGAGCAACTGCGTCTGGACGCTGGGCACGACGAAATCATCGACCAACACGGCCACGGGGGGCTCGAAATAGACGATGATGGTGTTCTGACCGACACCGCGGATCGAGAAGGAGGCCGCGTTGAAGCCGGTGATCGTCGCGGCGGAGAAATTGGGTACGAACACCGCCAGGTCGCCGACGTCACGCGGGTTCGACTGAGCGATCAACTTCGTATCGACCGCGGTGACGGCGATCGGGGTGATCTGAAGATTGGAGTCGCGTCGCGTCGCCGTGACGACGATCTCACCCAGCACCGACTCGTCGGCCTTGGGCGGTTCCGTCGCCTGTGCGAAGGCCGGCGATGCCAGCACGATTGCCAGGCACGATGCGACAGAATGAGTCGCGATCCTTCGGATGTTCATTGGAAACCTCCCCTATGACGCGCTCCAAGAATTTTCGATCTCGGTTCCCGCGAGCCCGCAGAGTGACACACGACCTCTAAACAAGCAATCATGTTTGTTTTTTTTATATTCCGTGTATGATCGGGCAGCGACACGGGCAGAAGGCTGGTCAACGGCTCCCCGCGTTGGTGCACAACGGTGGGCAAGGCCGTACCTAGGGAGGATCCGCAGGCATGAATGCCAGATTTCCGGACTGGAACATCCATGTGGGGGCGCCGCATCCGTTCAATGCGGAAGCGCCGCTGATCGACAATGGCAGCGCGCGCGTTGCCCCCGAACGCTATTTCGATCCGGCCTATATGGCCGCCGAATGGGAGCGCATGTGGACCCGGACATGGCTGCTCGCGGGCACCACATCGGACCTACGCGATCCGGGCGACTTCGTCCGCTTCGACCTTGGCGGCGAGAGCTTCATCGTCGCCCGAACCGACGATGGCGGCCTGAAGGCGCATTACAATGTATGCCCGCATCGCGGCAGCCAGCTCGTCCTGGGCGATTTCGGGTCGGTCAACGACTTTGTCTGTCCGTTTCACAGCTGGCGCTTTGCGCTGGACGGAACCTGCACCGAAGTGACCGACGAGCAGACCTTCGACCCTCAGGTCCTGTGCCACGACCACAATCTGACGGCGGTGCGCTGCGCCGAGATCGCCGGGCTGGTCTTCATCACGATGAACGACGCCGCCCCGCCGATCCGTGACTGGCTCGGCCCGGTCGCGGACCAGCTCGAACTCTATGACATCGGCGCGATGAACGTCATCCAGCACAAGAAGTCGGACTGGGCCGCCAACTGGAAGGGCGGTGTCGACGCCTTTTACGAGATCTACCATCTCCATGCGGTTCACCCGCAGACGCAGTGCGTGATGGATGACCGGACACAGATCGACCTCTATCCCAATGGCATGAGCCGGCAATTCGTGCCCTTCGCACAGCCGAGCCCGCGCTTCCCCGATCAGGAGAGCGTCAACCCCGGTATCCAGATGATGCTCGCCGATGCCGGCATCGATCCCGCTGGCTTCGTCGGCACCGCGCAGGACAGTCGCGCCTCGATCCAGCAGGCCAAGCGTGCACGCGCCGCTACCTATGGACTGGACTACGATCGCTTCAGCGACACCCAGCTGAGCGACTCGACCATCTATGGCATTTTTCCCAATGTGCAGATCGGCTGCCACCCCGAGGCGGTGTTCATGCACCGCTTCCTGCCGCATGCCGATGATCCGAACCAGTTCACCTACGATACCTGCATCCTTTTCAAGCATCTCGACGCGCCGGGCTACGCCCCGCCAGCCTGGATGGGCCTGGCGCGCGGCACCGACACGACGGGCATGACCCGACCGGAGATCGTCCGCGTGCCGCTTGGCCAGCCGCCCGAGCTGGGTGAGGTGCTCGACCAGGATTCGGAGCTTCTGCCGGTCGTCCAGAAAGGCGCCCGATCGCGCGGCTTTCGCGGGCCGCTGTGGAGCGAGCAGGAAGCGCGGCTGCGGCACTTCCACACCGAACTCGATCGCTATGTCGACGGCCACAAGGGGGAATAAACGATCATGACCTGGACGTTTCTGTCACGATTTTCGGTCAAGCCCGAGCATGACGCCGATTTTGTCGCGCTGATCCCGCAGATGGAGGCGAATGCGGCCCAAGAACCCGGCACGCTCGCCTATAAATTCTTTCGTCGCAGCGAACCGCACAGCTTCGCCGTGTTCGAAAGCTTCGTCGACGAGGCCGCCGACAAGGCGCACCAGGCCAATCCCCGCAGCGCAGAGATCATCGCGCGGATGATCGACTATATCGATGGCACCTACACGCGCGACTATCTGCTCGCGATATGACCAGCGGTCCGATTGTTACGCTGGGTGCGCTGCTGCGGGATCGTGCGGTGCAATGGCCCGATCAGGATGCGCTGGTTTTCCCCGACCGACGCGAGACCTATGACAGGATGAACCGCGCCGCACGGCGCTGGGCCAAGGCGTTGATCGCCCGCGGCGTGCAACCGGGCGACCATGTCGGCATCCTGCTGACCACGCGCCCGGACTTCATGGAGATCCTTTTCGGCATCGCCATGGCCGGCGCGGTGTGCGTGCCGGTCAACGCGCGCTACCAGCCCGGCGAGCTTGCCTTTCTGGTGCGTGATGCCGACCTGGTCTGCCTGATCACCACCGGTAAGGTCGCCGATTCGCTCGATTTCGGGGAGCGGCTGCTCGGTGCCCTGCCCTCGCTAAGGGCCGCGGCCGATCCCGCCGCGCTGTCGCTGCCCGAGGCGCCGCGACTCGCCTCGATCATCTGCGTCGACGATCCCTGCCCGGCGTCGTTGATCCCCTCGGCCGCCGCGCTGGCCGGCGGGGACAGCGTCTCCGACGCCACGCTCGACGCCGTGATCGACGCCGTCGAACCCGACAGCATCGCGCTGATCCTCTACACGTCGGGGACGACCGCCAATCCCAAGGGCTGCATGATCCGTCACCGGAGCATCGTCGGCAACAGCCGCAACCTCGCGCGGCGCTATGAGATCGGCGCGGGCGATCGCTTCTGGTCGCCGTTGCCGATCTTCCACATCGCCGGCATCCTGCCGATGGTCGCGATCGTCGATGCCGGTGGCGCCTATCTCACCATCCCGAGCTTCGATGCCGGCGTTGCGCTCGACATGCTCGTCTCCGAACGCGCGACGCATGCCTATCCCTGTTTCGTGACCATCATGCAGGACCTGATCGCCCATCCGCGCTTCGCGACCACCGACCTGTCGAGCGTCCGGCTAATGAACGCCAATTTCGCGGTGCAGCCCGATGCGATCAGGACCGCCATGTCGGCGGCAATGCCGCACACGATCATGGTCGGCACCTACGGCCTGACGGAGGGCGCGGGCACGATCTGCACCAGCCGGCCGACCGACAGCTGGGCGGCACGCGGCTGGCGATTGGGCGTGCCGCTCGACGACTGGGACGTGCGCATCGTCGATGTCGAGACAGGACTGGACTGTCCCGTGGGCAGCCAGGGCGAAATCATCGCACGCGGACCCAATATGCTGGCGGGCTATTACAATGCACCCGACAAGACCGCCGAGGTCATCGACGCCGATGGCTGGTTCCATACCGGCGATATCGGCTCGTTCGATGACGAGGGGCAGATCATGTTCCACGGCCGGACCAAGGATATGCTGAAGGTCGGCGGCGAGAATGTCGCGGCGGCCGAGATCGAGGCGGTGCTCCACAGCCATCCGGCGGTGTTGCTGGCCCAGGTCATCGGCATCCCCCACCCGCGCTATGTCGAGGTCCCGGCGGCGTTCGTCGAGTTGCGCGGCGACGCGACCGCCAGCGAAGCGGAACTGATCGAGCATTGCATAGGCAAGCTGGCGAGCTTCAAGCTGCCGCGCCATGTCCGCTTTGTGACGTCCTGGCCGATGTCGACATCGAAGATCCAGAAGTTCCGCCTGCGCGACGTGTTGGTCGCCGAACTGACAAGGGAACACGCATGACCATTGCCCGCAGCTTCATCGCCCGATTGCTGGTCAAGCCGGAACGGCGCGAGGACTTTATCGCGTTGCAGGTCGAATTGAAGGCGCTGGTCTTCGCGCACGAGCCCGACGCACTGGTCTACGAACTGTTGCAGGCCGACGACGACAAAAACCTGTTCCACTGCGTCGGCACCTTTCGCGACCAGGCGGCATTCGACCATCACATGCACATCGATTTCCACGATCGGCTGGTGCCGCCGATCCTCGATTGCCTGGCAGAGGAGATGCAGGTGACCTTCCACGACTCGCTCGGCTGATCGCGGGAGATCGTCATGGCCATTTCGCTCGAGGCGATCGAAGCGCGGCTACAGCGGGTCGAGGCCGAACTCGCGATTACGGCGCTGGTCCATGCCTACAGCTTTGCGATGGACAATCGCGATCTTGCCTCCGCACTTGATCTGTTCACGGAGGATGGCCGGTTCCGCTCAGCCGATGGCGTGATGGACGCCCACGGGCATGACGCCATCGCCGCGCAATATCGCGGCCGCTATGCCGCGCTCGGGTTCAACCTGCACGTCACCCACGACCGGACGCTTGCGTTCGAGGGACCCGACGACGCGACCGGCATGGTATCGGGACATGCCGAGCTGGTCCGGCATGGCGAGACGATGGTCGCGGCAATGCGCTATCACGATCGCTACCGCCGCGGCGCCGATGGCCGGTGGCGCTTCGCCGACCGCTGCCTGCACTTCTTCTATTATCTGCCGGTCACCGACTATGTCGCGGCGCTGAAGCGACGCGACCGGATGCGCGCCTATGGCGAGCCACGCGACGCCGAGCTTCCTGAAGGGGCGTGGCGCTAGAGCAGCGCGCCCGAAATCGGGATCAATTGCGCTGCTCTAGATATTTGTTGTCGCATCGCTTTTTGCTGAAAACCGGTACCCACTTTTCAGCGCGATGCGCTAGGCCATTTCGCGGATCGGATCGATGCCGTCCCAGTTTTCGGCCGCGCGGCGCACCGCGCCGAAGAAGCGACGGATCGTCTCGTTGTCGGGCAGGATTTCGACCATGTGACCCGTTGCCGGCGACGTATCGACATAGGCGAAGTCGGCTTCGCCGAACCGGCCCGTGCTGCCGACCGCGAAGCCCAGCGCACGATAGCGTTCAACCTCCTTGCCGACGTCCGGCACGATCACCGCAACGTGATGGAAACCCTCGATGCCCGGCGCATAGAGGTCGCGGTAGACCGATGGCGTATCGTCATGCTGCTCGACCAGCTCGATCTGAACATCGCCGGCCTGGGTGAGCGCCAGCGAGAAATCGGTCGCCATTGCCAGCCCGCGATGGCGCGGATCGGCCAGCTTGATGTGGCGGTTCATCATGAACGGGCCGCAGCCATAGGCGCGACTGAAGCGGCGCACCGCGGCATCGAGATCGGTGACCACCCATGCCATCTGGACAATGGCGCTGCCCGGCAGGATCACAACGACTCCGGCGCTTCGATGAGCCCGGCCAGCGCCATCATGAAACGCCCGGCATCGGCACCGTCGATCGCGCGGTGATCGCAGCTGAGCGACAGGTGCAGCATCGGCACGATCCGGATTGCGCCCTCGTCGGCGATGGGCTCGGCGCGCGCCGCGCCGACCGCAAGGATCGCGCCGTGCGGCGGATTGATGATCGCGTCGAATTGCTCGACGCCGAACATGCCGAGATTGGACAGGCTGAAACTGCCGCCCTCGAACTCTTCCTGCCGCAGCCGGCCCGAACGCGCCCGAGCGCCGAGATCGCGCATCAGTGCGGCAATATCGGCAACGCTGCGCTGCTCGGCGCCCGCGACGATCGGCGTGATCAGTCCGCCATCGGTGGCGACCGCAACCGCAATATCGCCGCCCGGCAAGCGGTGAATATCGTCGCCATGGACTTGGATGTTGAGCGCGGGCACCTGCTGCAGCGCGAGTGCGCAGGCGCGGATCAGATAATCGTTGAGGCTTGGCCGCGGATCGGCCGCGGCGCGAAGCGCCATCAGACGATCGACCCGGACCCGTTGCCGGACATAGAAATGCGGAATGGTCGATTTGGATAATGTCAGGCGCCGTGCGATCGTGCGGCGCATCTTCGACATCGGCTCGATCACCAGCGCGGCACTGGCAACCGGCGCCGGCGCCGGCGCAATCTCGGCCGCCGCCAGCACATCGGCCTTGCAGATGCGGCCGCGCGGCCCGGTTCCCGTCAGCCCGGTGAGGTCGACGCCGTGCATTGCCGCCAGTCGCCGCGCCATCGGCGATGCGAACGACCCCACCACTGGCATCAGGTCGAACGCCCCCTTCAGTGACAGTGTCGGCGCCTGGCGTGTTGCCTGATGCACATCCTGGAGCGAGATGCGCCCGCCGCGCCCCGTGCCCGTGATCGAGCCGATATCGACACCGGCCGCGACCGCGGCCTCATAGGCCGCCGGGCTGATCATGTGACGGTCGGGCACCGGTGCCACCGCGACCGGCGGCGCGGCAGCCGGCGGCTCGGTGGTTTCGGCGCCGGCAAAGCCGGTATCGGCCGCGCGAAAACTACCCACAAAGGCGTCGATCGCCGCCGGATCGGCATTGGGGTCTCCCAGCACCGCCAGCAACGCACCGACCGGATAGGTCTCACCGGCGCGCGCGATCAGCCGGACAAAGCACCCTTCGGCCTCGGCCTCGACCTCGTTGGTGATCTTGTCGGTCTCGATCAGGGTCAGCACGGTGCCACGGTCGAAGCGCGCGCCTTCCGCCACCATCCATTCGGCGACGGTGCCTTCGCTCATTTCGATGCCCCATTTGGGCATGGTGAAGGCGGTGAGATTGGCCATGGTCCGCACCTACCGGAAGGCCAGCGTGCGGCGAACCGCCGCTTCGATGCCGATCGCCGATGGCAGCCACGCCTTTTCGAGCTCGCGGGCGAAGGGGATCGGGCTGTGCGGCGCGGTGACCATTTCGGGCGGCGCCTTGAGCGCGGTGAACGCCCGCGACGCCACAAGCCCGGCGATATCGGACGCCAGGCTGCATCGCGGCGAGCTCTCGTCGACGATCACGATCCGGCCGGTCGCCTCGACCGAATCGAGGATCGCCTCGTCATCCATTGGGCTGGTCGTGCGCAGGTCGATGACATCGCAGCCGATACCGTCAGCTGCCAGCTTGTCGGCAGCGCGCTCGGAAAAACTCACCATCCGCCCGCAGGTCACGATCGTGACGTCGCCGCCTTCGCGTGCCATTCTCGCCTGGCCGAAGGGGATGCGATAATCCTCGTCGGGCACCTCGCCCTTGGCGCCGAACAGTGCCTTGTGTTCGAAGAACATCACCGGATCGTCGCCGCGCAGCGCCTCGGTCAACAGGCCCTTGGCGTCGGCCGGCGTGGTCGGGAGCACGACCTTCAATCCCGGGATCGCCGTCAGCATCGCATAGACTGACTGGCTGTGCTGCGCCGCCGCGTTCATGCCGGCACCGTAGATCAGCCGCACGACGGCAGGGCAATTGGTCTTGCCGCCGAACATGTAGCGGAACTTGGCCATCTGGTTCCACAGCTGGTCGAGGCTGACGCCCACGAAATCGGCGAACATCAGTTCGGCGATCGGGCGCTTGCCGGCGAGCGCCAGCCCGGCGGCGGCGCCGACGATCGCGCTCTCGGAAATCGGCGTATCGATCACCCGGTCGGGGCCGAACTTGGCATAAAGCCCGCCCGTCGCCCCCCAGATGCCGCCAATCGCCTCCGGCCCGCCGGCCGTGCCGTTGCCGCCGACAATGTCCTCGCCGAGTATGACGACGTCGGGGTTGCGCTCCATTTCGGCATGGATCGTGCGATTGATCGCATCGCGGATCGTCATCACAGTCATGGTCCGCGCTTCCTCAATATTCCGCATAGACATCGGTGGTGACGGTCGCCGGGTCCGGCGGCGGCGCCGCCTTGGCCTCGGCCGTCGCGGTGTCGATCAGGGCGGCAACCTCGGCGTCGATCGCATCGAGTTCGGCGACGGTAAGCAAGCCCGCCTCGCCGACCCGCGTGCGGAACGCCTTCAGGCAATCGCGCTCGTCACGAATGCGGTCGAGTTCGCCGACGCCGCGATAGCGCTGCGGATCACCCTCGAAATGGCCATAAAAGCGCTCGGTATCCAGCTCGATCGCGGCCGGGCCGTGGCCGGCGCGGACATAGTCGAGCAGTTCGCGCATCGTGTCATAGGTATCGAAAAAGTCGCAGCCATTGGCGCGCCACACCCGCATGCCGAACGCCTCGGCGCGGCTGGCGATGTCGCGGCTGGTCCCGACGGCATAGTCGACGCCGGTATGTTCCGAATAATGGTTGTTCTCGAACACGAAGATGCACGGCGCTTTGGTGACGACCGCCATGTTCATCGCTTCGAAGGTTGTCCCCTGGTTGCACGCGCCATCGCCCGAAAAGGCGATCGCGACCTTGCCCTGCCCGTCGATCTTGGCCGACAGCGCGGCGCCGACCGCCTGCGGAGCACCCGCACCGACAATGCCGTTCGCGCCGAGCATGCCGACCGACAGATCGGCGATGTGCATCGACCCCGACTTGCCGTTGCACAGGCCGCCCGCACGTCCGTAAATCTCCTTCATCATGCCCTTCACATCGCAGCCCTTGGCGATGCAATGGCCATGGCCGCGGTGCGTCGACACGATGAAATCGTCATCGGCAAGATGTTCGCACACGCCGACCGCCGCGGCTTCCTGGCCGCAGTAGAGATGCGTGAAGCCGGCGATCTCGCCGGTCTTGATCTCCTCGTGAAGGCGTTCCTCGAACGCCCTGATCACCGCCATCTGGCGATAGGCGCGCAACAACTGATCCCGGCTCAACTGCACTATAGGTCCTCTGGCTGCTTGCCGTGCTCGCCGTAGATGAACTGGTCGAGCACATGGTGGAAATGACGGATGCGCAGTTCCTGGCGGTTGAGCCACAACCCCTTGAAGGCGCTCGACTGCATGCCCTTCTGCACGGTCGGCAGGTTGAATGCGTCCTGGTCGAGCACCTGGCCGATCGACTTGTCACCGTGCTTGAAGTGCTGGTGCCGAACGCGTTCGGGCCATTCGACACCCTCCGGCACCAGCTCGAACAACCACAGATCATAAAGCATCTTGTTGGGGTCGGTCGGATGCGGGCGTTGCCGGAACATCATGATGTCCTCGGCATGGATGTTCATCGAAACGTTGGGGAAGATCGAATAATGGTAATCGTCGGTCAGCTGATCGTCGTTGAGCTCGGAAAAGTCCTTGCCCTGCGCCGTCGCGTGCTGCCGGATGAAGCGCTGCAGATCGTGCCGAATGTCCGACACCCGCCCTTCATATTCGGCCGGGTCCATGCCGGCCTTGCGCATCATATGGTCGATGGCCGGGGGGATCGCCGACGGCAGCGCGACGCGCGGGCTGACCGTGGCGAACGGCACCAGATAGCGCGAATGCTTGTCGTAGCAATCGATCTGGACGTTGACGTCGTCGAGATACCATTGCAGCTGCGGGTGGATGCCCTGGACATGGTAGTTTTCGTGGAACGCATCGACCGACGTCTTCCAGTTGCACTCCCACTCGACGGTGATGTCGCGCGTCCACGCCATCCGTTCGAAATGATAGGGATCGAGATGCGCCGGGATCATGCCCAGATAATCGGCCAACGGCTCGACATCGGGGTTGAGCGAGAACCACACGAAGCCGCCCCATTCGGCGCACGGCAATGCCGGCAGCCGGCCCCCGGGCGGCCCCCCCTGCGGAAAGCTGGCGAGATCGGGAATATGTGTAATCGTGCCGTCGAGCCCATAAGCCCAGTGATGATACATGCAGCGAAAATCGCTGGTGTTGCCTAACCCTTCGGGGCGGAGGCGATTGCCGCGGTGCAGGCAGACATTGGGAAAGGCGCGCAGCGAAGCGTCGGGCTGGCGCACGATCAGCACCGACTCCCGCCCGATATCGGTGCAGATATAGTCGCCGGGCTGCTTCAGGTCGTCTGACCGGCCACCGAGCAGCCAGACCTTGGTCCACACCCGATCCCATTCCATCGCCATGAAATCCGGGGAAAAATAGCGCGCGGCTGGGATCAGGTCATTGCCAAGATCGGGATCGTCGGCCTTTTCGGCTGGCGTTCCGCTGGGCCAGTCCTGCGGATTGACCCGGATGATGTCGACCTGGCGTTTGACGTCCATTGCTTGCGGCCCGCCCGTCAGAAATGGGTGCGGTTGGTATAGCCGCCGTCGACCACCAGATGCGATCCGTTGCACCAGCTTGCCGCCGGGCTGGCCAGAAAGACGATCGCGCGGGCGATTTCCTCGGGCGTGCCCAACCGGCCGAGCGGCTGCTGGCGCAGCGTGCTGGCGTAGAATTTCTCCATTGTGCCCTTGATCATGTCCCAGTTGCCCCCCTCGAACTCGACCGGGCCGGGGGACACGACGTTGACGCGGATGCCATCCTTGCCATGCGCCAGTGCAAGCTGCTTGCCCCAGGTGACGAGCGAGGCTTTCATCGCATTATACGCCTGCGGTCCGCCCATTGCCTCACCGGCCGAGGTGGTCGCGATCAGCACGATCGATCCGGTCTGGCGTTCGGTCATTCCCGGCAACACCGCTTCGACCGCCCGCACCGGACCCAGCACGTCAACCTCGAACGCATTGTGCCAATATTTCTCGCTGCCGATGCCGCCGCCCGACGAGGAGATCGGAATCAGGATATCGCAGCCGCCCAGTTGCTCGATCGCGTCGGCCAGCCACGCCTTGTAGGCGTCTTCCTTTTTCACGTTCACCGCCGAGCCGATGACCTTGGTACCGTATTTGCGCAGATTGGCGACGGCATCCTTCACGCCATCCTCGGAGCGGGCGGTGATCGCCAGATCGCACCCCTCACGCGCCAGAATCTCGGCGACAGCCATGCCGATGCCGCGCGCGGCACCGACGATGATCGCCTTTTTGCCCGTCAAACCGAGGTCCACCTTGCTCTCCTATGCTCGACTGAGTTCTTGGCTGCGCGGCAATCGCCCGAGCTGCGCGCCGCCGCTGACCTGCATGATCTCGCCGGTCATGAAACACTCCGGCGCGCTGAGCCAGGCGACGGCGGCGGCGACCTGCGCCGGCGTGGCCAGCGCGCCCAGCGGACTTTCTCCACGATAGAGATCGAGGAAATACTTATCCTCGAGAAATCCCGCCGTCATCGGCGTCCTGGAAAAGCCCGGCGCGACGGCATTGACCCGGATGCCCCGTGGCCCGAACTCGAGCGCCGCGACCCGGACCAGTTGATTGAGCGCCGCCTTGGCCGAACTATAGGCTGCCAGCCCCACGCCCGCGATCGACGCGGTCAGCGACGAGAACAGCACGATCGACCCGCCCTGCGGCATTGCCCGACAGGCGTGCTTCAGGAAGGAGAAGTTGCCCGTGACATGGATCGCGAACTGGTCCTCGACCTGCGCCGACGTACTTCGCGCAATCGAGAAGGCCGTGCTGGTGCCCGATGCATTGACCGCGATGTCGAGCGGCCCGGCTGCCGCTATCAGCGCCTGGACCTGGCCGTCATCGGTGATGTCGCAGGCGATCGCCGTCCCGCCGATATCCGACGCGAGCGCTTCGAGCGGCGCGATCCGGCGACCGGCGACCACGACATGCGCGCCGCGCGCCGCCAGCAGACGGGCCACTGCCTCGCCGAGCCCCCCTTCGCTCGATGCACCCAGCACCAGCGCACGCTGTCGATCCTCGCCCATGAGCCCTCACTGAACCAATTCTCGCCGGGTCGCAATAAAAACAATCATGATTGCTTTTTTATGGGCTGATCACGAGTGCATTGTCGATCATGATCTCCGTCCCGTTCACGAAGCGCGACTCATCCGATGCGAGGTAGAGGACGAGTGCGGCGACATCCTTCGGCGCCCCGACCGCACCGGCCGGCAACACGCCGTCGGGCACCGTGTTTTCGGCCCCCTCGCGCCCTTCGGCAAACTGGATCATCGGTGTCTCGATCGACGCGGGATGGACCGAATTGCACCGGATGCCATAGCCCTTGGCCTGGCAATGGATCGCGATCGACTTGGTCATCGCCCGCACCGCGCCCTTGGCCGCGGAATAGGCGAAAAACACCGGATAGCCGAGATGGCTTGCCGTCGAGGACATGTTGATGATCGACCCGCCTCCCGATCGCGCCATCAGCGGGATCGCATGCTTGCAGCCCAGAAAAACGCCTTCGGACATCACGGCATTGGCTTTGCGGAACTGTTCGAGCGTGGTCTCCTCGGGATCGGCAACGACGACGATGCCAGCATTGTTGACCAGGATGTGGAGCCCGCCAAAGCGCGCCTCGGTCGCCGCGATCACCCGTTGCCAGTCCGCCTCGCTCGACACGTCATGCTGAACGGCGATCGCGTTCTCGCCAATCTCGTCGGCCACCGCCTGCGCCGTCACGGCATTGATATCGCTAACGACAACCATCGCCCCCTCGGCCGCCAGCATCAGGCAATCGGCCCTGCCGAGCCCCGACCCGGCGCCCGTGACCAACGCGACCTTCCCAACTACCCTTCCCAATGCTCGACTCCCTGCTTATTATTTATTCGCGATAAGGCGCCGCTATCGGTTGCCTGTCAAAGCAAAAACAATCATGATTGTCTTTTATTCATGGAGGCCCCGGATCGGATGGCCGTTAGCGCAGCACAGTCGACCAAACTCAATGCCAGCCACGCGCCCACGCTTCAGGCGTCGAAAAGCGCGGCAACGCGGTCGCGCCTGATCGAAGCGACGATCCGCTGCATCGTCAAGCACGGCTATGCGCGCACCACCACGCCGCGCGTCGCGGACGAGGCGGGGATGTCGCGCGGGGCGATGCTGCATCATTTCGAGAATGGCAGTGCCCTGATGCAGGCGGCGATCGCCGAACTGCACGAGAAGCGCCTCCAGGCGTTCCGGCGCAGCGCGGGATCGACCGTTCACGATGTCCACAATCTGGTGCGCGCCTATTGGAAACAGGTGTCGAGCCAGACCTTCACCGCTTTCCACGAACTCGCCATCGCCGCGCGCACCGACCCGGATCTCGCCAATATCCTGGTTCCCGCCCAGGAGGACTTCCGGAACCGCTGGTACAAGCAGGCCATCGAGCTATTTCCCGAATGGCAGGGTGATCGCGCACGTTTCGATCTCGCACTGGCGCTGTCGCAGAACGTCCTCGAGGGAATGGCGATCAACCGTCTGACCCATGGCATCGACGATGCGATGGTCGAGCCGATCCTGTGCGATCTCGAACGCCAGATCGAGGCGCTGAAACCAGCGGCATCGTCAGCCTAGGCGGAATGGCCGGCTTCCTCATCTCGCGCACCCCAGGCGATCGCCCGGCGCAGCAGTTCGTAGAAGATCGGGTAGTTCCAGCTGCCGCGCTCGGGATGCGGATTGAACGGCCTGATCGGCGCGAGATCATAATGGCCGCGACAATGGCCCAGCGTGAGATAGAGCACCGACCCGCGCCCGAGCCGGCGTTCGTAGAGTACCGGCACCTGCGCCTCGTCCCATTCGCGATCGACGAATTCCGGGCAGCTGCCCGTGAAACTGGTGTGCATCAGCACGTCGATCGGCGCGGTCGGCCGCACCAGATAAAGCTCGTCGATCGTGTTGAAGGCGCGCAGGCCGCGCGTCATCACATGGTCGTCGCGCGTGATGTGTACCTTGTACGCGCCGATCGGCGGATGCGCCGCGAATCGGGTTCCGAGCAGCTCCATGAAGCCCGGCGCATCGTCGGGCGTCGCCACCGTGCCGTCCTCGAGAAACCGCAACAGCGAATTCGTCCCGTGGAGCGCCAGCCAGCGCCCGCCGCGCTCGAGAAAGGCTGCGAGTGCCGCGACCTCATCGTCGCTGGGCGCGAGGTCGCAGGTATAGGTGATCAGAAAATCGGCAGTGGCGAGGTGCCCGGTCGACGCATAGTCGGCCGCGACGCTGGTCCGGATAGCAGGCTTCTCGGCGAGCAGCTTGAGCAACTCGAGCCGCGCAAAATCGATATCGTGATACTTCCCGGCGGCCACCACGTGAACGTGCGTCATGATCGGTGCTCGTGGCTTGAGGGTCGACCGACCCGGTTAGGACAAGGCGTTCAATGAACACCCAAGTGGCGGACCATCGATGAGCGGTCAAGCGAGCGGGCCGCTGGCCGGGGTCACGGTCCTCGATCTCACCAGTGTGCTGATGGGCCCCTATGCGACGCAGATCTTCGCGGATCTCGGCGCGGACGTGGTCAAGATCGAAAGCCCCGAAGGCGATACGACGCGTCGCCTCCCGCCCGTGCTCGCCCCCGGCCAGGGCGCGATGTTCGTCAACATCAACCGTGGCAAACGCAGCATCGCGATCGATCTGAAGACCGCGGCCGGGCGCGACGTCGTGTTGCGGCTGGCCGCGACGGCGGACGTGTTCATCCATTCGATGCGCGGCGCCGCGATCGAGCGGCTGGGACTTGATTATGTGGCACTCAAGGATGCCAATCCGCGAATCATCTACGCCAATCTATACGGATTTGGCCGCGGCGGTCCCTATGCGGATTTCCCCGCTTATGACGATATCGTCCAGGCCGCTTCGGGACTGGCATCGCTGCAGGGTCGATTGACCGGCGGCGACCCCGGTTATGTCGCGAGCGCGGTCGCCGACAAGGTTGCCGGGCTGACCGGGACCTATGCGGTGATCGCGGCGCTGTTCGCGCGCGAACGCAGCGGCAAGGGGCAGGAAATCGAGGTTCCGATGTTCGAGACGATGACGTCGTTCGTCATGGCCGAGCATCTCTGTGGCGCGGTGACCGAGCCGCCCAGCGGCCCGGCGGAATATCCCCGCGTCACCGCCCCCGATCGGCGCCCCTATCGCACGCGCGACGGCCATATCGGGCTGATGATCTACAACGACAAGCAATGGCGCAGCTTCTTTGCGCTGATCGGCGATCCCGACTGGTCGCGCGATGCGATATTCTCGTCGATGACCAGCCGGACGGAGAATATCGGCACCGTGCTTGGCCGGCTCGGCGACGTGATCGCCACGCGGACGACCGATGAATGGATGGAAGCGTTTCGCGAGGCGGAAATCCCCGCAATGCCGATCTTCTCGACCAGCGACCTGCTCGACGATCCGCATCTTGCGGCAACCGGCTTCTGGCATCGCGCCGACAGTGCGCTTGGCCCGGTGCGCATGCCGGGGGTCCCGACGCGCTTTTCCGAAACGCCCGGCGCGGTCGGCGATATCGGCCCGGCACTCGGTGCCCACAATCATGAAGTGCTGGCCGAAGCCGGGTATACGGCGCGCGAGATTACCGCGCTGGAAGGGTCGGGCGCGCTGCGCGCCGTGGCGGGCTAGGCGGGATCGAACACAAGGATCGGCACGCCGTCCTCTTCGGCGATCCGCGCGCGTACCGGCATGCCGATCGTGACTGCGGCGGCGGGCAGCCCCTCGACCCGGCTCATCATCCTCGGCCCCTCATCGAGATCGACGAGCACGACATTATAGGGTTCGGCCGGCGGCTTCGGGCCGATCACGGTCACCGAATGCACCACGCCCCTGCCCGACGCCTCGATCCAGTCCAGCGCATCGCCGCCCGGCGACGGCGCCATCACGCGCGGCGGAAAGAAATGGCGTCCGTCGACGGGTGAGCGCTGCAACAGGAAGCGGCCTTCGGAGAGCGCCTGTCGCCAATGCGCTTCAGGACCGGTTTCGGGACTCATTTCGACGCGTCTCCTCTTGGCCGCCAGCTTCAGGCACTGATCACATAGCCGCCATTGACTGACAAGGTTTGCCCGGTGACGTAGGACGCCGCCCCCGACAGCAGGAACAGTACCGGCTGGACGACTTCCTCGGGCGGCGCGAACCGCCCAAGCGGGATCTGCTGCAAATAGGTGTCGCGGAACCGCTCCTCACGGATGGTTTCGGTCATCGGCGTCTCGACAATGCCAAAGCTGATCGCGTTGACCCGGATGCCGTAGCGCGCCCATTCGCGCGCCGCGCTCATCGTCAGGCCGATCGTGCCGGCCTTGGCCGCACCATAGTTGATCTGGCCGACGGTACCGCGTCGTCCGGCATCCGACGCGATGTTGACGATCGCGCGCTCGCCGGGAATCCCCTGCTTGGCATCCGCCACCATCCGGGCGCCGACCGCCTGCAGCATCAGGAAGCTGCCCGTCAGGTTGACATCGATCACCGCCTGCCACGCCGCCAGCGTCATCCGGTCGGCCATTGACGGTCGCGAGATGCCGGCATTGTTGACCAGGCCGTCAATGCCCCCGAACCGGGCGAGCGCGGCCGCCACCGACGCCTCGACATCGGCCGCGCGGCTGACGTCGCAGGCGATCGGCAGGAGCTGGTCGCTCTCGGCAAGCCCGGAGATATCGACATCGACGGCCGCAACGCGCGCACCCAGCGCGATCGCCAGATCGACGACCGCGCGCCCGATGCCCTGGTTCGCGCCGGTGACGAGAATCACTCTCCCGGCCATCGTCATCGGATTGGTCGGTGCTTGAATCGTCATCGATATTGCTCCTGTGCGCGACTTCGCTAAGCCGCGGACCACGGCAGGGCAACTGCTGGCAGGAGATGAGGATGGCCGAGCAATTTCCCCGCGCGCAGACCGCGATCGTCGGTGCAGCGACCTTCGGGCTGGGCGAGATGCCAGGCTGGAGTTCGATGGAGCTCGCCGCCAAAGCCGCGCAGATCGCCTTGGCGGACGCCGGCGTAGCACTGGGGGATGTCGATGCACTGTTCATCTGCACGCCCGATGATTTCCTCGCCGGCCTGACCTTTGCCCAGGTGCTTGGCTTGCAACCACGCTTCACCGACAATAATCGCACCGGCGGCTCGGCGTTCATCAGCCACGTCGTCACCGCCGCCGCCATGCTCGACGCCGGGATGATCGATGTGGCGCTGATCGCGCATGGATCGAACCAGCGTAGTGGTGCCGGCGGCAAGCTCGTTTCCGCCGCGCGCAGTTCGACATGGGAAGCGCCCTATCGTCCGCTCTTTCCGGTCAGCAGCTATGCGCTCGCGGCGGCGCGCCACATGCACCAATATGGCACCACGCGCGCGCAACTCGCCGAGGTCGCCGTCGCCGCGCGCGGCTGGGCCAACCGCAACCCGGAGGCATTCGCCAAGGGACCGCTGAGCATCGACGACTGCCTGAACGCGCGGCTGATCAGCAGCCCGTTGTCGGCGCGCGATTGCTGCCTCGTGACGGACGGCGCGGCGGCGATCGTCATGACGCGCGCCGATCGCGCGCGCGATCTGCGGCGCGCGCCGGTCTATGTGCTCGGCGCCGCCGCGGCGACGACGCACAACGACATTTCCGCAATGGCCGATCTCACCACGACCGCCGCCGCCGAATCGGGCCGCCGTGCCTATGCGATGGCGGGCATCGGGCCGCGGGATATCGACGTCGTCTCGCTCTATGACGCCTTCACGATCAACACGATCCTGTTCCTCGAGGACCTAGGCTTTTGTCCAAAGGGCGAGGGCGGCAATTTCGTCGCGGGCGGCGCGATCGGACCGGGCGGCGTGCTGCCGGTCAATACCAATGGCGGAGGTCTCTCCTGCGCACATCCCGGCATGTACGGGCTGCTCGCGATCACCGAGGCGGTCCGCCAGCTCCGTGGCGAGGCAGCATCGCAGATCGACGGCGCCACGCTGGCACTGGCACATGGCAATGGCGGCGCATTGTCGAGCCAGGCGACGCTGATTCTGGGATCGTCCGCCGATTGAGGTGTCGGGCCATGGGACTGTCAGGATTTCCGTGTGTGGGCGGGCATAATGGGTAAAAAAGGAGCCCCAGTATGTCCCGACGCAAAGAGCCTGCGATACCGAACGAGCTTCTCGACCAGTTGCTGGCGGGAGGCGCGGCGAGTGCCGCGTTTGAGCAGGGCGGCCTGCTTGATTCTCTGAAGAAGGCTCTGACCGAACGCGCCTTGAACGCAGAGATGGATCACCACCTGGCCGGCGATGATGGCGCCGGCAACACGCGCAACGGCTACGGCCGGAAGACCGTGATGACCGAGACGGGCAGGCTGGCGATCGACGTGCCGCGCGATCGTCAGTCGAGCTTCGATCCGCAGCTGATCGCCAAGTATCAGCGGCGCTTCCCCGGCTTCGATGACAAGATCGTGTCGATGTATGCGCGCGGCATGAGCACGCGGGAGATCACCGGGCATTTGCGCGATCTGTACGGCATCGACGTCTCGCCCGACCTGATCAGCACGGTGACGGACGCGGTGCTCGATGAGGTTGCTACCTGGCAACAGCGGCCGCTCGATGCCTGTTACCCGCTCGTTTTCTTCGACGCGATCCGGGTCAAGATCCGCGACGAGGGTATGGTGCGCAACAAGGCGATCCACATCGCGCTGGGCGTCCGCGCCGATGGCGCCAAGGAAGTGCTCGGCCTGTGGCTCGAACAGAATGAGGGCGCCAAGTTCTGGCTCAGGGTGATGAACGAGCTCAAGAACCGCGGCACGGAGTGTCAACCGGCGTGGGATCTTGACCCCCGAACGGCGTCCAACATTGACCCCGCTGCTTCGATCCTACCGATGGGCGTAAGGAAGGTCGGCATGGGTGTGCGGCGGCGGAGGGCGTAGCCCGGAGCCGGCGCACACCCATGCCGATTGCATCTTTTCGCCGTCAGGCAGCTTCGCGGCTTTTGAACCGCCAGCTCTCGTTGCCGGTCTCGACGATGTCGCAGTGGTGGGTCAGCCGATCGAGCAGCGCGGTGGTCATTTTCGCGTCGCCGAACACGCTGGGCCATTCGCCGAACGCGAGGTTGGTGGTGACCACGATCGAGGTCTGCTCGTAAAGGCGGCTGACCAGGTGGAACAGTAGCTGCCCGCCCGACAGCGCGAACGGCAGATAGCCGAGCTCGTCGAGGATCACGAGATCGAGCCGCGAGAGATGCTCGGCGATCCGCCCGGCACGACCGGCGCGGCTTTCGGCCTCGAGCCGGTTCACCAGGTCGATCGTATTGTAATATCTGACCCTGGCGCCGGTGCGCACGCAGGATCGCCCGATCGCGATGGCAAGGTGCGTCTTGCCGGTGCCGGTCCCGCCGACCAGCACGGCGTTGCGCTGACTGGCCAGGAACGCTCCGGTGGCAAGGTCGCGGACCAGCCCTTCGTTGATCGGCGTCGCGGTAAAATCGAAGCCGGTAATGTCTTTGGCCAGCGGCAGCTTGGCGATCGTCATCTGATATTTGATCGAGCGCGCCTGCTTTTCGTCGATCTCGGCTTTCAGCAGATCACCGACCACGCGGCCGGGGGCGTGCTGCCGCTTCACCGCGTCGGTGATCACCTCGTCATAGGCGTGCCGCATGCCGGCAAGCTTCAGCGTTCCCATCATCTCCAGGATCTCGTGGCGTTCCATAAAAGCTCCTCAGGCTGTCGTATCGGGCGCAGTCGGCGACCGGCTCATGGACAAGCCGCAGCGCCTCGGGCGTGGCGATGGTCAGCGGCGCTGATGGCTCGCGCTGACGGGTCAGGATGTTGAGCACGACGTCGCGGCTGACCGTACCGCCCGCCAGGGCCTCGGCGCAGGCGGCCTCGACCGCATCAAGCCCATCGGTCGTTACCGCGCTCAGGATGCCGACCATCTGGCGACCGCCATCGGCATGGCCGCCGAGGCGTCGCCGTACCCGCTCGATCGCGGGCGGAAGCGGCCAGTCCTTGAACGGCGCGCCGTTGCGCAACGCGCCGGGCTTCCTCGCCAGTACCGGCACGTAATGCCAGGGATCATAGATCGTCTGGTCGCGACCGAACCGGCGAGCATGTTCGCCAACGATCTCGCCATCCTGGCGGACGACGATCCGGTCAGCATAGGCGTGGATCTCGACCGGTCGCCCGGCAGCAGCTGCATGGACCGAGTATTTGTTGTAATCGAACCGCACCAGCAGGGTCTTCGATACCGACGCCGGCAGCGCATGGAAGCCGTCGAACGGCCCGCGATAGGCGATCAGCGTAGGGCGGTCGGCCGCCTCGAACACCTCCCAGACGGTGCGATCCTTCAACTCGGGATGCGCCGCCTGCTTCGATCGCGCGACGCAGCGATCCTCCAGCCAAGCGTTCATCTCGGCGTAGCTCTTGAACCGCAACCGCGGCGTGAAGAAGCGTTCGCGCAGCAGGCCGACCTGATTCTCGACCTGTCCCTTCTCCCAGCCCGACGCCGGCGTGCACGCCACTGGTTCGACCAGATAGTGCCCGCACATCTGCTCGAAGCGGCGGTTATAGCGCCGCTCGCGCCCGACGAAGATTGTATCGACCGCCGTCTTCATATTGTCGTAGATACCGCGCTGGCAGGCGCCGCCGAAGAACGCGAACGCCCTGTCATGAGTGTCGAACACCATCTCCTGGCTCTCGCGCGGATAGGCCCGCACGTAAAACATCCGGCTGTGGCAAAGCCGCATGTGTGCAACCTTCACCGTCGTCGTGGCGCCAGCGATGACGACGATCTCATGGCTCCAGTCGAACTGGTAAGCCTCGCCTGGCGCGAAGCTCAGCGGCACGTAGGCTGCTGCGGTTGCCACCGATCGCTCGCGGTGCCACGCCCCCGCATAGCGCCGGACCGCGTCGTAACCGCCGCGATAGCCGAGCCCCTGCAACTCCTCGAAGACGCGGATCATCGTCAGCCGCTCGCGCCGCGTCTTGCGATCGTTCGTCTCCAGCAGCCGATCCAGATCGGCGGTCCATGGCCCCAGCTTCGGCAGTGGTTGCACGCTGCGCTCGTACGCGAACGCCGTCTCGCCCGAGCGCAGCACCTTCCTGACCGTGTTCCGCGACACGCCGAGGTCGCGCACGATCTCCTTGATCGACTTGCCCTTGACGAAAAACTCGCGCCGGATGCGCGCCACTGTCTCCACGACCAGCATCTCCCACGCGCCTCCGCCGCAAAGCGACGAGGCGTGAACCGCATCCGTTAAGGGGGTCAATTTTGGAAGCCGATCAGCCCCGAAAGGGGTCAATATTGCAGGCCGATTCACACCTTGTACGGCTTATCCCTTGGTTTCAGTGATTTAAGTGCAGCATCCGTCAGCATCTTGCCCTTCTCCGCGAAAAAGGCCGTCACTCTCAAAACATACGTCTCCCGCAAGGAAATCACTTTCCTTTCAGGAGGTTATGCGGCCAAAAAGACCGTCGCCTGTGTTTGAGAGCCTGACGGTACTTCGAAAAGCGACGCCGTCAACAGGGGGGCGCAACCGTCAGCACCGCCGTCAGGCGCGAATGCTGCCTACCGAACGTCCTCGAACGCACTCGAAGAGAAATAATTATTTTAGAAACACTTACGAGCACAACCCCGATCGTAGTCGGAGGTCTTCAAACGCTCCGAATCATTCCCACTCGATCGTGCCCGGCGGCTTCGAGGTATAGTCGTAGGTTACCCGATTAATACCGCGCACTTCATTGACGAGTCGCGTCGCGACGCGCGGCAGGAAGTCGCCGAGGAACTGGAACGCCTGCGCGGTCATGCCGTCGGTCGAGGTGACCGCGCGGAGCGCGAGGACATTGTCATAGGTCCTGCCATCGCCCATTACGCCGACGCTACGCACCGGGAGCAGTACGGCGAACGCCTGCCAGATCGTGTCGTACAGGCCCGCGGCACGGATCTCCTCGAGATAGATCGCGTCGGCCTTGCGCAGGATGTCGCAGCGTTCCTTGGTGACCTCACCGGGGATGCGGATGGCGAGGCCCGGCCCCGGAAAGGGGTGACGACCGACAAAGATTTCGGGCAAGCCGAGCTCGCGGCCGAGCACTCGGACTTCGTCCTTGAACAACTCGCGCAGCGGCTCGACCAGGGTCATGTTCATGCGCGCCGGCAGCCCGCCGACATTGTGGTGGCTCTTGATCGTCACAGACGGGCCGCCGGTGAAGCTGACGCTCTCGATCACGTCCGGATAGAGCGTGCCCTGGGCGAGGAATTCGGCACCACCGATCTTGCGTGCTTCCTCCTCGAATATCTCGATGAAGGCGCCGCCAATGAATTTGCGTTTGGCCTCGGGGTCGGTGACGCCGGCAAGGCCGCCGAGGAACTTCTCCGACGCGTCGACATGGACCAGCGGGATATTATAATGGTTGCGGAACAGGCTGACGACCTGATCGGCCTCGCCGGCGCGCATCAGGCCGTGGTCGACGAAGACGCAGGTCAGCTGCTCGCCGATCGCCTCGTGGATCAGCACCGCCGCCACTGCGCTGTCGACACCGCCCGACAAGCCGCAGATCACCCGGCCCTTGCCGACCTGCGCGCGGATGTCGGCAATCTTGGCGGCACGGTACCCGGCCATCGTCCAGTCGCCCTTGAGACCGCAGACATGGCGCGCGAAATTGGCGATCAGCTTTGCGCCATCGGGGGTGTGCGCCACCTCCATGTGGAACTGGGTGGCGTAATAGCGCCGTGCATCGTCGGCGACGACGGCGATCGGTGAGCCCGGGCTGACCGCGACCGGCCGAAAACCCGGCGCGAGCTGGACGACCTTGTCGCCGTGGCTCATCCACACCTGGTGGCGTTCGCCGATCGACCACAGTCCGTCGAACAGCACACAATTGTCCTGCACCTCGATAAAGGCTTCGCCGAACTCGCCGGCTTCGCCGAGCACGACCTTGCCACCGAGTTGCGCCATCATGACCTGCTGGCCGTAACAGATGCCGAGCACCGGCACGCCCGAATCGAAGATCGCCTGCGGCACGCGCGGGCTACCCTCGTCATGCACCGAGGCCGGGCTGCCCGACAGGATCACGCCTGCCGGCTTCATCCGCGCAAACACCTCGGCGGCGGTCGTGAACGGGGCGATTTCGCTATAGACCCCCGCCTCGCGCACGCGGCGCGCGATGAGCTGGGTCACCTGGCTTCCGAAATCGACGATGAGGATCGAGTCGCTGTGCTGGGTCATGCTGCCGGATAGCAGATGCCGCGCGACGCGGAAGTCCCCGCGCTATCGAATCGGCTTTACCTTCATGCCGGTCCAGTGCGCGGCAAAGGCCCAGTTGTCGGCGGCTTCGGCAATGATCTTGTCGGTCGGCTTGCCCGAGCCGTGGCCGGCACGGGTCTCGATCCGAATGAGGCGCGGTTTCGGGCCGAGGTCGAGCGACTGGAGCATCGCGGCATATTTGAAGCTGTGCCCGGGAACGACACGATCATCGGTATCGGCGGTCTCGACGAGGATCGCCGGATAGTCGCGGCCCGCACGAACATTATGATAGGGCGAATAGGCAAACAGCGTGCGAAAATCGGCCTCCCGCGACGGATGACCATAATCGTCGACCCAATAGCGGCCGGCGGTGAAGCGATCGAAGCGCAGCATGTCCATCACGCCGACCTGCGGGATCGCGGCGGCGAAAAGGTCCGGGCGCTGGTTGACCACCGCACCGACCAGCAGCCCGCCGTTCGAGCCGCCCTGGATGACCAGCTTGTCCTGCGTGGTGACACCCTGCGCGATCATATTCTCGGCCGCGGCGATGAAATCGTCGAAGACATTCTGCTTGTTGGCGAGGCGACCGCCGTCATGCCAATCCTGGCCATATTCGCCGCCGCCGCGCAGATTGGCGATGGCGAGCACCCCGCCCTGTTCGAGCCAGGCAAGCCGCGTCGCCGAGAAGCCCGGCGGCAACGACACGTTGAAGCCGCCATAGCCATAAAGCAGGGTCGGCGCCGGCCCGGCGGGAAGATCATTCCGGCTGACGATGAACATTGGAACCCGGGTGCCGTCGCGCGACGCGTAGAAGCGCTGTGTCACGACGTAGCGCGCGGGGTCGAAGGCCATCTTTGGCGCAGCCCAGGGCATCGTCGTGCCGGTCTCGACATCGTAGCGATAGATCGTCGCCGGCATGGCGAAGCTGGTGAAGGCAAAGAAGGTTTCGGGATCGCGGTCATCACCGCCGAAGCCGCTCGCGCTGCCGATGCCCGGGAGCGGGACCAGCGCCTCGAGCGTACCGTCGAGCGCATAGCGGCGAACCTCGCTTTTCACGTCGACGAGGTAGCTGGCGAGCAGCTTGCCACCGACGATCGACGCACCGTCGAGCACGGCCACGTCTTCGGGCACGATCACCTCGAGCGACGCCACCACGTCGGACGCCCCCAGGTCGGTCGCGACGATCCGCGGCCGGGGTGCATCCTTGTTGGTGACCCAGTAGAATTTCGCCCCGATATTGCCAGCCAGGCTCCACTGGTTCTCGAGCCCGGCGAAGATCGTGCGCGGTTTCGTATCGGCACGCGTCAGATCGACGACGGTGACCTCATAGCGATTGTCGGTGCCCTCATGCGTGGTGATGACCAGCCAGTCGCCATCATCGGTGACCTGCGCGCTATGGCCGCGCCGCGGCGCCTCGGGCGTGGCATAGACCAACCGGTCAAGCGTCTGCGCCGTCCCGATGCAGTGGAAATGGATTTCCTGATTCTCGTTGAGCGCCTGAAAGGCGGCACCCTCGGCCGGCGCGGCAAAGCGCGAGTAATAGAAACCCGACCCATCCTTCGCCCAGGCGAGATGGGAGAACTTCACCCATTCGACGGTGTCAGGCAGGATTTCGCCGGTGACGACGTCCATGACCTTGACCGTCCGCCAGTCGCTACCACCGTCCTGCACGGCATAGAGGATCTTGCCGCCATCCTCCGACGGAACCCATTCCGCCAACGCCATGGCGCCATCCGACGACCAGCCATTGGGATCGATCAACAGCCGCGCGGCCATATCATCGCGCGACTCTCGCACGACGAGCACCGCCTGATTCTGCAACCCGCTGTTGCGCGCATAGAAATAGCGCCCGCCCTTCTTCACCGGCACGCCGACGCGCTCATAATCGATCAATGCGGTCAGCCGGCCCGCGAAGATGTCGCGACCGGGGAGCGTCGCGAGATAAGTCTCGGTGACGGCATTCTCGGCTTCGACCCAGCTCCGCACCTCCCTATCGGTGCGGACGTCGTTCTCGAGCCAGCGATAGGGATCGGCAACGGCCGTGCCGAAATGCTTCTCGACCACGTCATCGCGGCGCGTTTCGGGATAGGCGATCGAGTCAGACATGGAAGGCGCGGCCTTTGCATTGATCCGCGGCGCGATGGGCAACGGCGATGCCCTTCATATCGAGCGCGGCACGTTGACGGACAAGCGCCACCCACGAAAAAGGGCCCCGCTTTCGCGAGGCCCCGTCAAGATCGGCGATGCCGCGGCGTTCAGGCCGCGTCTTCGTAATCCTCGTCGTTCATCACCGGGCCCGAATCCTGGCCCTTGGCGGTGACATCACGATCGACGAATTCGATGATCGCCATCGGCGAAGCGTCCGACTGGCGGATGCCGGCCTTGATGATGCGGGTGTAGCCGCCGTTGCGGTCGGCGTAGCGCGCCGCCAGCACGTCGAACAGCTTCACGAGCTGGGCATCGTCGAGCAACCGCGCATGCGCCAGACGGCGGTTGGACAGGCCGCCCTTCTTGGCGAGCGTGATCAGCTTCTCGACATAGGGGCGAAGCTCCTTCGCCTTGGCGACGGTGGTGGTGATCTGCTCGTGCTTGATCAGTGCGGCCGACATGTTGCGGAACAACGCAATGCGATGGGCCGAGGTACGCTGCAGCTTACGGCCGCCTACGCGATGACGCATGGTAACTTCCTTCGTTCGTTCGGGGGCCGTGTCAGGTACCCGGGACCAGGTGGCGACGGAGAGGCCACCCAAAAAAAACCGTCATCCCGGCAAAAGCCGGGATCTCCCTGAGGAAAGCGTCCGGCCCGAACCACGAGATCCCAGCTTTCGCCGGGATGACGCGGAACGGGCCGAGCGGCTTACCCCATGATTTCCTGCTCGAGCTTCTTCGCCATCTCTTCGATGTTCTCGGGCGGCCAGCCGGGGATTTCCATGCCCAGGCGGAGACCCATGCTCGACAGCACTTCCTTGATCTCGTTGAGCGACTTGCGGCCGAAATTCGGCGTGCGCAGCATCTCGGCTTCGGTCTTCTGGACCAGATCGCCGATATAGATGATGTTGTCGTTCTTGAGGCAGTTGGCGCTGCGCACCGACAGCTCGAGCTCGTCGACCTTCTTGAGCAGATAGCGGTTGATCTGCTGCGTGTCGCCCGACACCTCGCCGGCAGCGGCCGGGGCGGCATGGCCGACCGGTGCAGCGCGCGAGACGAGCGAATCGTCGAAGTGAACGAACAGCGCGAGCTGGTCCTGCAGGATGCGACCGGCATAGCCGACCGCGTCATCAGGCGTGATCGTGCCGTCGGTCTCGACGGTCAGCGTGAGCTTGTCGTAATCGAGTTCCTGCCCGACGCGGGTGTTCTCGACCTTGTACGACACCTGACGCACCGGCGAGTACAGCGCATCGACCGGGATCAGGCCGATCGGCGCATCGGCCGGGCGGTTGGCGATCGCCGCGACATAGCCCTTACCGACATCGGCGGTGAGCTCCATGTTGAGCGTCGCGCCGTCGTCGAGATGGCAGATCACCAGCTCCGGGTTCATCACTTCGATGTCGCCCGAGACGGCGATGTCGCCGGCCTTCACTTCAGCAGGACCGGTCGCGGAGAGCTGGAGGCGCTTGGGCCCCTCGCCCTGCATCTTGAGCGCGATCTGCTTCACGTTGAGCACGATGTCGGTAACGTCCTCGCGGACACCCGCCAGCGACGAGAATTCGTGCAGCACATTCTCGATCTTGATCGAGGTGACGGCGGCACCCTGCAACGACGAAAGCAACACGCGACGTAGCGCGTTGCCGAGCGTCAGGCCGAAGCCACGCTCCAGCGGCTCGGCGACGAAGGTCGCCTTGCGCTTCTGATCGCCGCCCGGCTTCTTTTCGAGGCCGCTCGGCTTCTTCAATTCCTGCCAGTTCTTAGCGTTGACGGACACGGGCTTCCCCTATCTAGGGCCGGAGCGGGGGCTTGCTCTGGCCGTGAAAATCGCCCGCGCAGCGTGATCAATCGCGCGCGGGCCGACGAAAATCAGACGCGACGGCGCTTGGACGGACGAACGCCGTTGTGGGGGATCGAGGTCACGTCGCGGATCGACGTGATCTGGAAACCGACCGCCTGCAGCGCACGAAGCGCCGACTCGCGACCCGAACCCGGACCCTTGACCTCGACCTCGAGCGTGCGGACGCCGTGCTCGGCGGCCTTCTTGCCCGCGTCTTCCGCAGCGACCTGCGCCGCGTACGGCGTCGACTTGCGGCTGCCCTTGAACCCCATCGTGCCGGCGGACGACCATGAAATGGCGTTGCCCTGGGCATCGGTGATGGTGATCATAGTGTTGTTGAAACTGGCGTTCACATGCGCGACGCCGGACGTGATATTCTTGCGTTCACGGCGCCGGATGCGCTGAGGTTCGCGTGCCATAGTGGAATTCCTGACCTGTTTGCTGGAAGAGCGAGCGGCGCGCGGCCGCCCAGCGTCTTACTTCTTCTTACCGGCGATCGGCTTGGCCTTGCCCTTGCGGGTGCGCGCATTGGTGTGCGTGCGCTGGCCACGAACCGGCAAACCCTTGCGATGGCGCAGGCCGCGGTAGCAGGCGAGATCCATCAAGCGCTTGATGTTCATCGCGGTCTCGCGACGCAGATCACCTTCGACGGTGTGATCGGCATCGATCGCTTCGCGAATCTGCAGCACTTCCTGATCGGTCAGGTCCTGCACGCGGCGCTCGGCGGCGATGTTCAGCTTGTCGGTGATCTGCTTCGCCTTGGCGGGGCCGATACCGTGGATGTAGGTCAGCGCGATAACGACGCGCTTATTGGTCGGGATATTGACCCCGGCGATACGTGCCATGAAACTTGTTCTCCTAGCTCCACAGGGTGCATGGCAGCGCACCCCATCTCAACGCGTTGCAAACCGAAACGCAAGATACCGGCGAGCGCAAACAAGCGCCGCCGGAAACCGGTGTTTCGGAATAATAGTCAATTAGGAGCCGGCAGGGCTCCTGTCAAGCGGCGTGCGGCGCGCGGACACGACAGGGTGACCAATTCCTTATCCGGACGGCCGAATAGCTTCTCGTAGCTCAGGCTATTATAGCAGCGACCGGCACCGTGTCACGCCGATCGCATATGAGAGCCGCTTTGATGAGCAATATCGCCCAAGCCTCAAATAAGCGCGCGAGCCCCGCAAAGCGGCGATAAGCCACAGAACTTCGCGTACCGCTGATGGTGAAAACCACCCAATCTTGCGATGTACCGTCGGCGGGACGACAATGACATAGCCTCGCCCAGCTCTGCCGGTTCAGGCCGGAATGATGATCGCCGCCTTCAGGCCCGGCGCATTGTCGCCAAGTTCAAAGCGCCCGCCATGCAACCGCGCGACTGCGGCAATCAGCGACAGGCCCAGGCCTGCACCCGGGGTGCTGCGCGCATTATCGAGGCGCCCGAAGCGACTGAGCGCGTGCCCGCGATCGCTGTCCGCGATACCCGGACCGCGATCCTCGACCTGAAAGCGAACATCGCCATGCTCGCTCGACAGCCGCAGCGTCACTTCCCGGCCCACCGCACCGTGTCGCAGGGCATTGTCGATCAAATTGGTGATCGCCTGCGTCATCAACTCGCGGTGGAGCGTGATGCGAAGCGGATGGAGTTCGATCACCGTGGTGAAGGTCAACCCCGCTTCCTCGGCGACGGGCTCGTAAAGCTCGGCGATTTCCTCGACCAGCGCGGCCGGATCGACGGTCGCGAAGCGATCACGCGAAACCGACTCGGCGCGACTGATCTCGATGAGCATGGTCAGCATGCGCATCACGAGATCGGTCTCGACCAACAGCCCGCCGAGCGCGGCATCGCGTTGCCCCGGGTCGGTTAGCAACACCGCGGTCTCGGTCTTGGTGCGCAGCCGCGCTAGGGGCGACCGCAAGTCATGCGCCAGACTGTCGGTCACCACGCGAAGTTCGGTCATCAGCCGCTCGACCTTGTCCAGCATGCCGTTGAGCCGGGTCGCCAGCCGGTCGAACGCGTCGCCGCCGCCCGGAGCACCGACCACGCGGCGCGACAGGTCGCCGCCGGCGACACCCTCGATCGCATCGGCGACGCTGTTCAGGCGACGACCGACATAGCGCGTCACCACCAGGCCGCCGCCGATGCCGAGCGCCAGCGACAGCAAGGTCGCGGCGAGCATCGCGCTGGCAATGTCGCGCTGCTCCTGTTCCCAGTCGTCGAGCAGGCGCCCGCTGACAAGCCAGTTCGGGCCGATCGGGCGGACCGAATATCCCGCCTCGCGCTCGGACCAGGGCGGCGCAGCGCCCATCATGCCCATGCGGAAGGTGGTCGGTGCCGGCGAGCCCGAAACGGTGATATCGTCAGGCCCCACACCGGCGAGCCGTTGTCCGCTGTTGTCGACGATGGCGATCACCAGCGAACGATCACCGGGCGCGCGCGCCTCATCGATCGCGCGGGTCAGCGCGCCGATGCCGCCCGAACGGTACACCGCCACCAGCGCGTCGGATTGTTCGATCGTGTCGCGGCGCAGCGCATCGAGCGCGTGATCGTGGACCTGTTGCCAGACAAACGCCACCAGGACGAGGTTGGAAATCAGGGCCAGGCCGATCGCCAGCAGCGCGATGCGCGCGGTAACCGACAGGCGCATTGGCCGAGTTATGCCTCGACCGACAGGCGATAACCGGCGCCGCGCACGGTGTGCAGGATCGGCGCGCCAAAGCCTTCTTCGATCTTGCGGCGGAGCCGGCCGATATGGACATCGACGACGTTCGACCCCGGATCGAAGTGATAGTTCCAGATCTTCTCCAGCATCATCGTGCGCGTCACGACCTGGCCGGCATGGCGCGCGAGATATTCCAGCAAGTTGAACTCGCGTGCGCCGAGCGCGATCGAGCGCCCTTCGCGCGTCACGGTACGTCCGAGCAGGTCGATTTCGAGGTCGCCGACGACGAGCCGCGTCGGCTGGGCATTGACCGGGACATGCTCGGACCGGCGCAACAGCGCCTCGACCCGCGCGGACAGCTCGGCGAAGGAGAAGGGTTTGACGAGATAATCATCGGCGCCGGCGCGAAGCCCGTCGATGCGGTCGTCGACCGTTGCCAGCGCGGACAGGATCATCACCGGCGTGCGGATGCCGGCGGCGCGGATCGCACCGATCATCGCCACCCCGTTGAGGCCGGGCAACATGCGATCGGCGATGATCAGGTCGAAGATGCCCTCGGTGGCGAGGAAAAGACCATCGCGGCCATCGGCGCAGGTCTCGACCGAGAAGCCGGCTTCGCCCAAACCCTTGGCGAGATAACTCGCCGTGGCGGCATCATCCTCGACGATCAACAGCTTGCGGGTCATGGGTGACATTTCCGAAAAGAACGGCAAGCCTATAAGGAAATGAGGCCGGCGGAAAGCGAACTCCCCGCCGGCCTTCGGTGTCCCCGGGAGTGCGGACACCGAACTGACAATTTCTTCCACCGCGTGCATCGGCGATGCGCCCTCTTTAGGGCGACGCGGCGCGCCCGGCGATGAAGCCGGCATGAAGAAATTGTCATCGCCTCGCGTTCGGGGCGGCGCGCATTATTTTGCAGTCGGCGGCGGGGCCTCGGCGGCCTTTTTCAGATTGATCATCTGCAAGGCCAGCACCTCGTCGACCTTGGGCGCCAGCGTGTCTGCGCCGGCGCGTACATAGCCACCGACGACATAGGTCATGGTGATCCGCGTCGCATTGGCCCCTTCCTGATCGAGCTTGAAGGTCAAGGTACCATTGACCGCCTCGGCCTGGAGCGGACCGAGACCGCCCACGAGGCGCATCATGCGCGGCGGCTGGATATAGACGATATGGGCATGCTCGATGCTGCCCTTTCCGGGAAGGCGCTCGCAGAAACACCCCGTGGCCTGACTGTCGAGATAGAGGTTCGCGCTATCGCCGGAATAGGTATGTTCCTTGTCCCACCAGCGTTGCGGGGCGCGCAGCGTCTCCCACACTTGCGCGATCGGTGCGTCGGCGGTGACGGCCTGTGTAATCTCGAACCCCGCGGCGCTCGACTGGGTGACTTCGGCCGGCGCAGCGGGGCCCAGCGCGAGAAGCGGGGCGGCAAGCAAGGCGTAGCGGTACATTCGAACCTCCCCGTGATTCAACGAGGGCATACTACCGCCGACACAGCCGCTTCGTCATCCCCCGCAGACGATTTTCCGCGCGCTTATTTCGCCGCGTCAAGAATCGCCGCGATGGCCTGTGTCACGACATCGATATCGGCCATGCCGTCGACACGCGCGAGCAGCCCGCGCTGCTGGTAGATCGGAATGATCGGCTCGGTCTTGGCGCGATATTCGGCCATGCGCGTGCGCACGGTTTCCTCATTGTCGTCGGGGCGCCGCTTGAAATCGCTCGATCCGCAGACATCGCAGACACCGGCGACCTTGGTCTGCTTGAAAGTGTCGTGATAGCCCGCGCCGCACTTGGCGCAGGTGAACCGACCGACGATGCGTGCGACCAGCGCGTCCTCGTTGACTTCGAGTTCGATCACCTTGTCGAGCGTCCGACCGCGCTCCGCGAGCAGCGCGTCGAGCTGCTCGGCCTGCGCCGCCGTGCGGGGGTAACCGTCGAAGATCACGCCCTGCTTGGTGTCGGGCTGGTCGAGCCGCTCGCCGATGATGCCCGAGACGATCGCGTCGGAGACGAGTTCGCCCGCAGCCATAACGGCCTTGGCTTGAAGCCCGACCGGCGTCCCCACATTGACGGCCGCGCGCAACATGTCGCCCGTCGACAGCTGGACCATGCCGCGATCGGCTTCCAACCGGCTCGCCTGCGTGCCCTTACCGGCACCAGGCGGACCCAAGAGAATGATGTTCAAGCCCCTGCTCCCTTGCGGCGCGCGTCGCTCTTAGCGGAGACGCCCACCCTTCAATTTCGCCTTCTTGATCAGGTCACCATATTGGTGCGCAAGCAAGTGGCTCTGGATCTGCGTGACCGTGTCCATCGTCACATTGACGACGATGAGCAGGCTGGTCCCGCCGAGATAGAATGGGATCGCCAGCGCCGAGACGAGATATTCCGGCACCAGACAGATGACGGCGAGATAGGCCGCCCCGATCACGGTGATGCGCGTCAGCACATAGTCGAAATAATTCTCGGTCGCCTTGCCCGGGCGAATGCCGGGGATGAACCCGCCATAGCGCTTGAGATTCTCGGCGGTCTCTTCCGGATTGAACACCACGGCGGTGTAGAAAAACGAGAAGAACAGGATGCCGCCACCATAGAGCAGCATGTACACCAGCGAGCCGTGCTGGAGATACTGGTTGAGCGAGATCACCAGGTCGTTCCACCAGCCCGTGCCGCCGGGCTTGCCGGCGAACTGGGTGATCGTCACCGGCATCAGCAACAGCGACGAGGCGAAGATCGGCGGGATGACCCCGGCGGTGTTGAGCTTCAACGGCAGATGGCTGCGATCGGCCTGCATGCCGCGCTGCGTCTGTCGCTTCGGATACTGGATCAGGATCCGGCGCTGCGCGCGCTCCATGAAGCAGATGAACAGAACCAGCCCGACGACCGCGACGACAATGCCGATGAAGCGCGTGGTATCGAGCGAACCCGAACGGCCACCTTCGGCAAGGTTGTAGAGGTTGGTCGGCAGATTGGCGACGATCCCCGACATGATGATCAGCGACATGCCGTTGCCGATGCCGCGGCTGGTGATCTGCTCACCGATCCACATCAGGAACATGGTGCCGCCGACGAGCGAGATGACCGCGACGATGCGGAACAGCATGCCGGGATCGACGACCGCCGGATGGCCCTCGTTGACGCCATAGGCCTCAAGCCCGGCGACGAGGAAATAGCCCTGCACCGCGGTCAGCGCGACCGTGCCATAGCGGGTATATTGGTTGAGCCGCTTGCGCCCGCTCTCGCCTTCCTTCTTGATCGCGGCGAGCTGCGGCGACAAGGACGTGGCGAGCTGCACGACGATCGAAGCGGTGATGTACGGCATCACGCCCAGCGCGATGATGCTCATCCGCTTGAGCGAACCGCCCGAAAAATTGTTGAAGAAGTCGAGCACGCCGCCATTGGTCTTGTCGGCGAGGAAGCTCAGCTGCGTCGCGTCGATGCCCGGCAGCGGGACATAGGACAGCAGCCGGAACACGATCAGCGCGCCGATGGTAAACCATAGGCGCTTCTTGAGATCGGTCGCCTGCGCGAATTTTGACAGGTTGAGCCCGGAGGCCATCTGGTCGGCTGCGGATGCCATTATGGTGTTGGTCCTGAAACGAGAACGGCGGAGATGCGTTGTCCGCGCCCCCGCCGCTCATATAGGCGCCCATTCGGCCTTGTCTAACCCCGGCGACAAAAAGGCAGGGACGAAAAGTTACTTCGCCTTGGCTGCCTTGGCAGCGCTGGCCGCGTCGGCCGACTTCTCGGCCTTGACGGCGATGCGCGCGAGACGGGCCTTGCCCTTCTTGGCAGCCGCCTTTTCAGCCGCCGGCACGTGCGGGATCACCGCGACCGAACCGCCGGCCTTCACGACTGCCTCGATCGCGCCCTTCGACGCGCCGTTGACCGAGAAGCTCAGCTTGGCGGTCAGCGTACCCTTGCCGAGCAGCCGCACGCCGTCCTTGCCGCCACGCGCCAGGCCCGCGGCCTTCAGCGTCGCGTGATCGATCGTGGCGTTGACGTCGAGCTTGCCGGCGTCGATCACCTTCTGGATCGCACCGAGATTCACTTCGGCGAAATCGCTGGCGAAGACGTTGTTGAAGCCGCGCTTCGGCAGACGCATGTGGAGCGGCATCTGGCCACCCTCGAAGCCGGCGATCGAAACGCCCTCACGGCTCTTCTGACCCTTGTGACCACGGCCACCGGTCTTGCCCTTGCCCGAGCCGATGCCGCGTCCGACGCGCATACGGGATTTACGGGCGCCCGCATTGTCGCGGATTTCGTTCAATTTCATGTCGTGCACTCGCTTTCGCTTTTGTCGCGCATCCCCCGCGTGCGGGAGAAAATGTTGGGAGATTACCACCCTGCCCTCTCCCGCGAACGGGAAAGGACCGGAGGATTATTCGGAGACCGACACCATGTGCGCAACCTTGCGGATCATGCCCCGAACCTCGGGGGTATCCTGCAGCTCGCGCGTGCGGTTCATCTTGTTGAGGCCGAGACCGATCAGCGTCGCGCGCTGATCCTTCTCGCGACGGATCGGCGACCCGGTCTGGGTCACCGTCACCGTCTTACCGGCGGCTTCCTGCTTCTTCGCCATCTGTCTTACTCCACGATCGCTTCGGCGTCGGCCTGGGCGGTCTGTGAACCACCACGGCCGAGCAGGTCGGCGATCTTCTTGCCACGGCGCTGTGCCACGGCCTTGGGCGAGGTCTGCGAGGTCAGTGCCTCGAAGGTCGCCCGGATCATGTTGTACGGGTTGGACGTACCGACCGACTTGGTCACCACGTCCGCCACGCCAAGGCTCTCGAACACGGCGCGCATCGGGCCGCCGGCGATGATGCCGGTACCCTGCGGCGCCGAGCGCAGCGTCACGCGGCCGGCACCGAAGTGGCCATTGCCGTCATGATGCAGCGTGCGACCCTCGCGCAGCGGAACGCGTACCATCGCCTTCTTGGCAGCGGCCGTCGCCTTGGAAATAGCTTCCGGCACTTCGCGTGCCTTGCCATGACCGAAGCCGACCCGGCCCTTGCCGTCGCCGACGACGACGAGCGCCGCAAAGCCAAAGCGCTTGCCGCCCTTCACCGTCTTGGAGACGCGGTTGATGTGGACGAGCTTTTCGATCAGCTCTTCGCCGCCATCATCGCTGCCGCCACGACGATCGTCGCGACGCCCGCCGCGGTTGCCGTCACGGCCACCGCGATTGCCGCCGCCGGGACCGCCGCCCGGGCCACCACGACCACGACCGCCACGCGGGCCACGACCCGGACCGCCCTGCGGCGCATCCATCGGCGCGCCGTCGGGAGCAGCCTGGACTTCCGGCTGGTTGGTTTCGTCGGCCATTCTTAGAACTCCAATCCGGCTTCACGCGCGGCTTCCGCCAGCGCTTTGACGCGACCGTGGAACAGGAAACCGCCGCGGTCGAACACGACCTGCGTCACGCCGGCCGCCTTGGCTGCTTCCGCAACACGCTTGCCCACCTCGGTGGCCGCGGCGACGTTCGAGCCGGCCGTGCCGCGCACGTCCTTCTCCAGCGTCGATGCCGAAGCGACCGTCGTGCCCTGCGCATCGTCGATCACCTGGGCATAGATATGCTTGCCCGAGCGATGCACCGAAAGGCGCGGACGCTGGCCACCCCGCGCGCGGAGCGCGGTGCGATTGCGGCGGCGCCGCTTCTCGAACAGTGACATTCCCTTGGTCATTATTTCTTCTTCCCTTCCTTGCGGAAGATGAACTCGCCTTCGTACTTGATGCCCTTGCCCTTGTAGGGCTCGGGCTTACGCCAGCGGCGGATTTCGGCGGCCAGCTGGCCGACCTTCTGCTTGTCGGCGCCCGAAATCTCGACCGTCGTGTTGTCCGGGGTCTTTACGTCGAGATCGGCCGGCACGTCGATGTTGACGTCATGGCTGTAGCCGAGCTTCAGGTTGAGCACCTTGCCCTTGGAGTCGGCGCGATAACCGACGCCGGTGATCAGCAGCTTCTTGGTGAAGCCATCGCTGACACCCGTCACCAGGTTCTGCACCAGCGTCCGCTGCATGCCCCAGAACGCGCGAGCGCGCTTGGTGTCGTTGGCCGGAACCACCGAAATGCCGCCGTCTTCCAGCGTGTAGCTGATCTCGTCGCGCATATTGAGTGCCAGGGTGCCCTTGGGGCCCTTCACGCTCAGCACGCCGGCGTCGATCGAAGCGGTGACACCGCTCGGGATCGCGACCGGTTTTTTACCGATGCGGCTCATCAGAATACCTCCGCGAGCACTTCGCCGCCGACATTCTGCTCGCGCGCTTCCGCGTCGGACAGAACACCCTTGGGCGTCGAAACGATGGTGATGCCGAGGCCATTCATGACGCGCGGGAGTTCCTGCGAGCCGGAATAGACACGACGGCCGGGCTTCGAAACGCGCGCGACGTGCTTGATCGCCGGCTGCCCTTCGAAATATTTCAGCTCGATGCGGATGCCCTTTGCAGGACCCATCTCTTCTTCGCTGTAGCCACGGATATAGCCCTCGCGCTGCAGCACGTCGAGGACGCGAGCGCGCAGCTTCGACGCGGGCGAAAGGACGGAGTCCTTGCGCGCACGCTGGCCGTTGCGGATGCGGGTGAGCATGTCACCCAGGGGATCGGTCAATGCCATCTCGTGATCCTTACCAGCTCGACTTCGTAACGCCGGGGATCAGGCCCTTGTTGGCCAGATCGCGCAGCTGAATACGGCAGAGGCGGAACTTGCGGTAATAAGCGCGCGGGCGGCCGGTCAGCTCGCAGCGATTGCGGATGCGGGTCGGGTTACCGTTGCGCGGAATTTCCGCCATCTTGAGGCGCGCGATCAGACGCTCGCCCTCATCGAGCGAGGCATCCTTTGCCTGCGCCTTCAGCTTCGCATAGCGGCCGGCATATTTCTTCACCAGCAGCTTGCGACGCTCGTTCTTGTTAATCGAACTCAGTTTCGCCATCGACTTAAGCTCTCTTCCTGTCTTAGGAAATCAGCAGCTTACGCTGCCTTCTTCTCTTCGGTTTCGCTAACAACCTCGGGCGGGAACGGGAAGCCGAACAGACGGAGCAGCTCGCGCGCCTCGTCGTCGGTCTTCGCGGTCGTCGCCACGATCACATCCATGCCGCGCATCTGGTCGACCTGGTCATAGCTGATCTCCGGGAAGATCAGCTGCTCTTTCAGGCCGCAGGCATAATTGCCGCGCCCATCGAAGCTCTTCGGGTTCAGCCCGCGGAAATCGCGAACGCGCGGCAGCGCGATCGTGATGAAGCGGTCGAGGAACTCGTACATGCGCTCGCGGCGAAGGGTAACCTTCACGCCGATCGGCATGCCCTCGCGCAGCTTGAACTGTGCGATCGACTTCTTCGCCTTGGTGACGACAGGCTTCTGGCCGGCGATCAGCTGCATTTCCACAGCTGCCTTCTCGACCTTCTTCTTGTCTTGCGTCGCTTCGCCCACGCCCATGTTGAGCACGATCTTGTCGATCCGCGGCACTTCGAGCGCGTTCTTGTAGCCGAACTTCTCGGTCATCGCCTTGATGATCGTGTCGTCGTAAAGGCCCTTCATCCGGGGCTTGTAGCTGGCATCAGCCATCGATCTTCTCCCCGGTCTTGACCGCAACGCGGACCTTCTTGCCGTCGGCGGTCGTCTCGAAACGAACGCGGGTCGGCTTGCCGTCCGCGGTCACGTGCGCGACCTTGGAAATGTGCATCGGCGCTTCCGCGCGCTTCAGGCCACCCTGCGGGTCGCCCTGGGTAGGCTTGGTGTGGCGGATCGCGACGTTCACGCCCGACACGACGACCTTGCCGTCCTTGGGCATGGCGCGGGTCACTTCACCGGTCTTGCCCTTGTCCTTGCCGGACAGAACGATCACCTTGTCGCCCTTCTTGATCTTTGCGGCACCCATCACAGCACCTCCGGCGCGAGCGAAATGATCTTCATGTGCTTCTTGCCGCGCAGTTCGCGCACGACCGGCCCGAAGATACGGGTGCCGATCGGCTCCTCGTTCTTGTTGACCAGCACTGCCGCGTTCGAATCGAAGCGGATGACCGAGCCATCGGCGCGACGAATGTCTTTGCGCGTGCGAACGATGACAGCACGGTGCACGTCGCCCTTCTTCACGCGGCCGCGTGGCTGTGCTTCCTTGACGCTGACGACGATGATGTCGCCGACGCCGGCCGTGCGACGCTTCGAGCCGCCCAGCACCTTGATGCACTGCACCCGCTTCGCGCCGCTGTTGTCAGCGACGTCGAGATTGGACTGCATCTGGATCATCGATCCGCTTCCTTCTCACTCTGGGGCCGATTGCTGACCGGCACCCGCCTAAAATGGACGCTTACGCGTCGACGTCGACCCGCTCCGGCGTCGCATGGGTGTTAACCCGATCGATCACCTTCCAGGTCTTCAGCTTGGAAATCGGGGCGGTCTCTTCGATCCGCACCGTCTCACCGGCCTTGTACTCGTTGCCCTCGTCATGGGCATGATACTTCTTCGAACGACGGATGATCTTGCCGTAGAGCGCATGCTTGACCTTGCGCTCCACGTTCACGACCACCGTCTTTTCGCCCTTGTCGGAGACGATCACTCCGGTCAGCACGCGCTTCGGCATGTCTCGTTCCTTACTTCGTGGCCGAACGCGTACGAGCGTTCTGCACGGTCTTGATGCGGGCGATGTCGCGACGGACCTCACGCACCCGGCTCGGCTTTTCGAGCTGGTTGGTGGCGGCCTGGAAACGGAGGTTGAAGGCCTCGCGCTTCAGATTGCTGAGCTCGTCGCCCAGCTGGTCGTCGGTCTTCGCGGTAATGTCGTCGATGCGGCTCACTATTCGCCTCCCAGGTGCGAGGTGTCGCCGAGACGCGCCACCACCTTGGTCTTGATCGGCAGCTTCATCGCCGCGCGGCTGAAGGCTTCGGCGGCCAGCGGGCCGTCGACACCGTCGAGCTCGAACAGGATGCGGCCCGGCTTGACCCGTGCAGCCCAGAATTCCGGCGAACCCTTGCCCTTGCCCATGCGGACTTCGGCAGGCTTGGCGGAAACCGGAACGTCCGGGAAGATGCGGATCCACAAGCGGCCCTGGCGCTTGATGTGGCGGGTGATCGCACGACGCGCGGCCTCGATCTGGCGCGCGGTGATACGATCAGGCTCCATCGCCTTCAGCCCGTAGGAACCGAAGTTGAGCGCCGCGCCACCCTTGGCATCGCCATGGATGCGGCCCTTGAAGGCCTTGCGGAACTTGGTGCGTTTTGGTTGCAGCATGTCTCGTGTTCCTTAGCGGGCCGGACGGACGCCGGAGGTTTGCGCCTCCATCATCAGCCGGTCCTGCGCCATTGGGTCATGGCCGAGAATCTCGCCCTTGAAGACCCAAACCTTCACGCCGCACACCCCATAGGATGTGTGTGCGGTGGCTTCGGCATAATCGATGTTCGCGCGCAGCGTATGGAGCGGCACGCGACCTTCGCGATAGCTCTCCGAACGCGCGATCTCGGCGCCGCCGAGACGACCGCCACAAGCGACGCGGATACCCTCGGCTCCGAGCCGCAGCGCCGACTGCACCGCACGCTTCATGGCGCGGCGGAAGGCAATACGACGCTCGAGCTGATCGGCAATGCCCTGCGCGACGAGCTTGGCGTCGACTTCGGGCTTGCGGATCTCGACGATGTTCAGCGACACGTCGGACGACGTCATCGAACCGAGCTTCCTGCGAAGCTTCTCGATGTCGGTGCCCTTCTTGCCGATGATCACGCCGGGGCGCGCGGCATAGATGGAGACGCGGCACAGCTTGGCCGGACGCTCGATGACGACCTTCGAGATGGCGGCCTGCGGCAGCGTCTCGACGATGTACTTGCGGATCCGCAGATCCTCGAGCAGCAGGCGACCATAGTCAGCACCGTCGGCGTACCAACGGCTGTCCCAGGTGCGGTTGATCTGCAGGCGCAGGCCGATCGGATTGCTCTTCTGACCCATTATGCTTCTTCCTGCTCGCGCACGACGATGCGCAGACGGCTGAACGGCTTGAGGATGCGGGTCGACTTGCCGCGACCACGCGTGGCGAAACGCTTCATCGTGATCGACTTGCCGACCGACGCCTCGGCGACGACGAGCGCGTCGACGTCGAGATTGTGGTTGTTTTCCGCATTGGCGATCGCCGAGGCGAGAACCTTGCGCGCGTCGATCGCCATGCCCTTGGTCGAGAAGGCCAGGATGTTCATCGCGTCGCCGACCTTCTTGCCGCGGATCAGGCCCGCAACGAGGTTAAGCTTCTGCGCCGAACCACGGATCTGCGTGCCGACCGACAAGGCTTCCTTGTCACCGACCTTGCGGGGGGATGCTGGTTTAGACATCAGCGCTTGCCCTTCTTGTCCGACGCATGACCCGGGAAGAACCGGGTCGGCGCGAATTCGCCGAGCTTCATGCCGACCATGTCCTCGTTGACCGAGACGGGCACGAACTTGCGGCCGTTGTAGACGCTGAACGTGAGACCGACGAACTGCGGCAGGATGGTGGAGCGACGCGACCAGGTCTTGATCGGAGCGCGGCCACCGGCGTCCTGCGCGGCTTCTGCCTTCTTGAGCAGGTGAAGGTCCACGAACGGACCCTTCCAGACGGAGCGAGCCATGGGTTAGCCCTTCTTCTTGGCGTGACGCGACCGGATGATCATCTTGTCGGTCGACTTGTTGTGACGGGTGCGTGCACCCTTGGTCGGCTTGCCCCATGGGGTGACCGGATGACGGCCGCCCGAGGTCCGGCCTTCACCACCGCCATGCGGATGGTCGACCGGGTTCTTGGCGACGCCGCGGGTCAGCGGGCGCTTGCCCATCCAGCGGCTGCGTCCGGCCTTGCCGAGGTTCTGGTTCTGGTTGTCGGGGTTCGACACCGCGCCCACCGTCGCCATGCAATTGGCGTGGATGTAACGCTGCTCGCCCGAATTGAGGCGAACCATAACCATGCCCTTGTCGCGGCCGACGATCTGCACATAGGTACCGGCCGAACGTGCGAGCTGACCACCCTTGCCGGGCTTCATCTCGACATTGTGGACGATCGTGCCGACGGGCATCTGGCCCAGTTCCATCGCGTTGCCCGGCTTCACGTCGGTCTTCTTGCTGGCGATGACCTTGTCACCGACGGCGAGACGCTGCGGCGCGACGATATAGGCGAGCTCTTCGTCCGGATACTTGATCAGGGCGATGAACGCGGTGCGGTTCGGATCATATTCCAGCCGCTCGACGGTGCCTTCGACGTCCCACTTGCGGCGCTTGAAATCGACGATGCGATAACGCTGCTTGTGGCCGCCGGCGATGCCGCGCGAGGTCACGTGACCCTTGTTGTTGCGCCCGCCGGTCTTGCGCTTGCCTTCGGTCAGCGCCTTGATCGGGCCGCCCTTGTGCAGGCTCGACTTGTCGACGAGGATAAGTCCGCGTCGTGCCGGGCTGGTCGGATTATAATGCTTGAGAGCCATTACTGAATCCCCGTCGTCACGTCGATGGACTGGCCATCCTTGAGGGTGACGATCGCCTTCTTGATGTCAGAGCGGCGATACGGCGCGCCCTTCCACTTCTTGGTCTTGCCCTTCTGGACGATCGTATTGACGTTCGTGACGTTGACCCCGAACAATGCCTCGACCGCAGCCTTGATCTCAGGCTTGGTGGCGTCGTTCGCGACCTTGAACACGACCGCGTTCTGCTCGGAAAGCAACGTGGCCTTCTCGGTGATGTGCGGTGCGACGATCACGTCATAATGACGGATGTCGACCGACGTCTTTGCTTTCTTAGCCATGGAAGCGCGCCTCCAGCTTCTCGACCGCAGCGCGCGTCAGCACCAGCGTGTCATGCTTCAGGATGTCGTAGACATTGGCGCCGGCGGCCGGCAGCACATTGATCTGCGACAGGTTGCCCGCGGCGAGCGCGAAGCTGTTCTCGACCATATCGCCGTCGATCACCAGCGCCTTGCCGAAGCCGAGCCGGGCGAGATCGGCGGTGAGCGCCTTGGTCTTGCCGTCCTTGACCGTCAGGCTGTCCATGATGATCAGCGAGCCAGCCTTGGCATGGCTCGACAGTGCCATCTTCAGACCCAGCGCGCGGATCTTCTTGTTCAGCGACGGATTAAAGTCACGGACGCGCGCGCCATGTGCTTTACCACCACCGATGAACACCGGAGCGCGACGATCGCCATGACGCGCGGTACCGCCGCCCTTTTGGCGACCGAACTTCTTGCCGGTGCGGGCAACGTCGGCGCGCTCACGCGTGCCACGTGCGGTCGCACGACGCTTTTCGAGCTGCCAGGTGACAACGCGGTGCAGAATGTCGGCGCGGGGATCGAGGCCGAAGACCTCGTCGCTGAGCTCGACATCGGCAGCGGCTGCCTTGGCGTCGAAGGATTGAACCTTGACCTTCACGTTCAGCCCTCCTGGCCTTCGGCCGCTTCGGGAGCATCCACCGTCTCGGCGGGTGTCTCGGCGGGTGCGTTGTTGCTGTTCGCAGCGGCCTTCAGGCCGGCGGGATACGGAGCCTCGGCATGGCGCGCGATCTTCACCGCGTCCTTGACGATCAGCCAGCCACCCTTCGAGCCGGGCACGGAGCCCTTCACGAAGATCAGGCCGCGCTCGACGTCGGTGCCGACGATCTCGAGATTCTGCTGGGTGCGGTTCTTGTCGCCCATATGGCCGGCCATCTTCTTGTTCTTGAAGACCTTGCCCGGATCCTGGCGCTGACCGGTCGAACCGAGCGAACGGTGCGAGACCGAGACGCCGTGGGTGGCGCGAAGACCACCGAAGCCCCAGCGCTTCATGCCGCCCTGGAAACCCTTACCCTGGGTGACGCCCTGGATGTCGACGATCTGGCCGGCAACATAATGGTCGGCTGAAATTTCCGCGCCGACATCGAGAATCGCATCCTCGGAAACGCGGAATTCGACCAGCTTCGCCTTGGGCTCCACTTCGGCCTTGCCGAAATGGCCACGCTGCGGCTTCGAAACATTCTTGGCCTTGGCGGTGCCAGCGCCAAGCTGGACGGCGGTGTAGCCGTCACGTTCATTCTCGCGGACGGAGACAACCTGCAAGCCTTCCAGGGAAAGGACGGTAACCGGCACATGCCGACCATCATCCCGGAAAAGGCGGGTCATCCCCATTTTCTTCGCGATCACGCCGGTTCGCATGATCCATTCTCCTCACAGAGGCACCAGCAGGACATCCCCAGGTGCATGTCAGCCCGGTAAAGCGAAGCGAGCCCCCGTCCCGGGCTGGGTGTCCCTGCAATGCAGAAACGTGACGGGAGACGCTGTCCTGGCTGCCGAAGCCGCCAGCGGTATCTCAAATTGTCGTGCGTCGCAGGACCGCAAGGTCGACCGCGTCGCGTTGCCCCTTAGGCGAGCTTGATCTCCACGTCAACGCCTGCGGCGAGATCGAGCTTCATCAGCGCATCGACCGTCTGCGGCGTCGGCTGAACGATGTCCAGCATACGCTTGTAGGTGCGCACCTCGAACTGCTCGCGCGACTTCTTGTCGATGTGCGGGCCGCGGTTGACGGTGAACTTTTCGATGCGCGTCGGCAAGGGGATAGGACCGCGAATGAGCGCTCCGGTACGGCGTGCCGTATCGGCGATATCGCCGGTGGCCTGATCGAGCACACGATGATCGAATGCCTTCAGACGAATCCGAATATTCTGCGTTTCCATAACCCTACCGATGCGAAAGAGCGGGCCGCCTGATGACGGCTCTTGCTGTGTACATAAAATGGCAACCGCCCGACTCCCTACAGGGAATCGGGCGAAGGCAGTCCTTTATTACTTCGAGATCGCGCTGACAACCCCTGCGCCGACGGTACGACCGCCTTCGCGAATGGTGAAGCGCTGGCCCACGTCCATCGCGATCGGTGCGATAAGCTTGATGCCCAGTGCGACGTTGTCGCCCGGCATCACCATCTCGGTGCCCTCGGGCAGCTCGATCGTGCCGGTCACGTCGGTCGTACGGAAGTAGAACTGCGGGCGATAGTTGGCGAAGAACGGCGTGTGACGGCCACCCTCGTCCTTCGACAGCACGTACACTTCCGACGAGAAGTCGGTGTGCGGCTTGATCGAGCCGGGCTTGCACAGCACCTGGCCGCGCTCGACCTCTTCACGGCCCACGCCGCGGATCAGTGCGCCGACGTTGTCGCCAGCCTGGCCCTGATCGAGCAGCTTGCGGAACATTTCGACACCGGTGACCGTGGTCTTGCGCACGGTCGGATGGATGCCGACGATCTCGACTTCCTCGCCGACCTTGACGATGCCGGTCTCGACGCGGCCGGTGACGACGGTGCCACGACCCGAAATCGAGAACACGTCCTCGATCGGCATCATGAACGGCTTGTCGAGCGGACGCTCGGGCTGCGGGATATATTCGTCAACCGCCTTCATCAGCGCCAGGATCGCTTCCTTGCCGAGCTTGTCGTCGGAGCCGGACAGCGCAGCCGTTGCCGAGCCACGGATGATCGGAATGTTGTCGCCGTCGAATTCACGCTTCGACAGTTCCTCGCGGATTTCCATCTCGACCAGCTCGAGGATTTCCTCGTCATCGACGAGATCGACCTTGTTGAGGAAGACGACCATCGTCGGAACGCCGACCTGCTTGGCGAGCAGGATGTGCTCCTTGGTCTGCGGCATCGGGCCATCGGTGGCCGCGACGACGAGGATCGCGCCGTCCATCTGGGCAGCACCGGTGATCATGTTCTTCACATAATCGGCGTGGCCCGGGCAATCGACGTGCGCATAGTGGCGTGCAGCCGTCTCATACTCGACGTGCGCGGTCGAGATGGTGATGCCGCGCTCGCGCTCTTCCGGCGCCTTGTCGATGTTGGCGAAGTCGACGGCCGTACCGCCGGTCGTCTCGGCCAGAACCTTCGTGATCGCAGCGGTCAGCGACGTCTTGCCATGATCGACGTGGCCGATCGTGCCGATGTTGAGGTGCGGCTTGTTCCGCTCAAACTTTGCCTTCGCCATTTTTCCTACCTTCTTGATCGAATACCGGGGGCGCTATGGCACCGCACGGACGCGGCGCCATAACGAGTGTTTTCAGGTTACGCCAGCTTTGCCTTCACTTCATCGGCAACGTTGGCAGGCACTTCATCATAATGCGAGAATTGCATGCTGTACTGCGCGCGCCCCTGGGTGAACGAACGGAGCTGGTTCACATAGCCGAACATGTTGGCCAGCGGCACGATCGCGTCGACGGTCTGCGCGTTGCCGCGGCTGTCGGTTCCCTGGATCTGGCCACGACGGCTGTTCATGTCGCCGATCACGTCGCCGAGATAATCTTCCGGCGTCACGACCTCGACCTTCATGATCGGCTCGAGCAGCTTGATGCCAGCCTTCTGGGCGGCTTCGCGCATGCAACCACGCGCGCAGATTTCGAACGCGAGCGCCGAAGAGTCGACGTCATGGTATTTGCCGTCGAGCAATTCGACCGAGAAATCGATGATCGGGAAGCCGATCAGCGATCCGGTCAGCGCCGTCTCGCGCATGCCCTTCTCGACCGACGGGATATATTCCTTCGGGACGTTACCGCCCTTGACCGAGTCGATGAACACGAAGCCCGTGCCGCGCTCGCCCGGCGTGACCTTGACCTTCACTTCGGCGAACTGGCCCGAACCACCCGACTGCTTCTTGTGGGTGTAGCTAAGCTCGACCGGCTTGGCGAGATATTCGCGATACGCCACCTGCGGCGCGCCGACATTGGCCTCGACCTTGAACTCGCGACGCATGCGGTCGACGAGAATCTCGAGATGGAGCTCGCCCATGCCCTTGATGATGGTCTGGCCGCTCTCGGCATCCGACGACACGCGGAACGACGGATCCTCGCGGGCGAGGCGATTGAGCGCGATGCCCATCTTCTCCTGGTCGGCCTTGGTCTTCGGCTCCACCGACAGCTCGATCACGGGCTCGGGGAATTCCATCCGCTCGAGGATGATCGGCAGGTTGGCCGCGCACAGCGTGTCGCCCGTCGTGGTATCCTTGAGACCCGCCAGTGCGACGATGTCGCCGGCGAATGCCTCCTGGATATCCTCGCGGCTGTTGGCATGCATCAACAGCATGCGGCCGACCTTTTCCTTCTTGTCCTTGACCGAGTTCAAGACCTGCGACGCGGTCTCGAGCTTGCCCGAATAGATGCGCGCAAAGGTCAGCGTGCCGACGAACGGATCGTTCATGATCTTGAACGCCAGCGCCGAGAAGGGCGCATTGTCGTCGGCCGGACGCGAATCCTCGGTCTTGCCGTCGAGGCTCAGGCCCTTGATCGCGGGCACGTCGAGCGGGCTAGGCAGATAATCGACCACGGCGTCGAGCAGCGGCTGCACGCCCTTGTTCTTGAACGCGGAACCGCACAGCACCGGCACGAACGAGAAGTTCAGCGTGCCCTTGCGGATCAGCTTCTTCAACGTCGCGGCATCAGGCTCATTGCCTTCGAGATAGGCTTCCATGATGTCGTCGTCCTGCTCGACGGCCATCTCGATCAGATCGGAACGAGCAGACGCGGCGGCATCGGCCAGGTCGGCGGGAATGTCCTGATATTCGAACTTCGCACCCAGCGACTCTTCGAGCCAGATGATCGCGCGATTCTCAACCAGATCGACCAGGCCCTTGAAATCGCTCTCAAGGCCGATCGGGAGATACAGTACCGCCGGACGCGCGCCGAGGCGGTCCTTGATCATCTCGACGCACATGTTGAAGTTCGCGCCGGTGCGGTCGAGCTTGTTGACGAAGCACATGCGCGGCACGTGATACTTCTCGGCCTGACGCCACACCGTCTCGGACTGCGGCTCGACGCCGGCAACGCCATCGAAACATGCCACGGCGCCGTCGAGCACGCGCAGCGAACGCTCGACTTCGATCGTGAAGTCGACGTGCCCGGGGGTGTCGATGATGTTGATGCGGTGATCGTTCCAGAAACACGTCGTCGCGGCGGACGTGATCGTGATCCCGCGCTCCTGCTCCTGCTCCATCCAGTCCATCGTCGCGGTGCCCTCATGGACCTCGCCGATCTTGTAGGACTTGCCGGTGTAGTAAAGGATGCGCTCGGTCGTGGTCGTCTTGCCGGCATCGATATGGGCCATGATGCCGATGTTACGATACATGTCGAGCGGATGGCTGCGGGCCATGGTCGGTGTTTCCTTGAGAATGTGGAGAGCCGGGATCGCCGGCCCTCCACTATATAGCTATGATAACCGTCGGCAAAAGGGCCGGCGATCGAGCTCCTACCAGCGGTAGTGGCTGAACGCGCGGTTGGCTTCGGCCATGCGGTGCGTGTCTTCGCGCTTCTTCACCGCGTTGCCGCGATTGTTCGACGCGTCGAGCAGTTCGCCCGACAGGCGGGCCGCCATGGTGTTCTCGCTGCGCGCACGGGCGGCCGTGATCAGCCAGCGGATCGCCAGAGCCTGGGCGCGCTCGGGGCGCACCTCGACCGGGACCTGGTAGGTCGCACCACCGACGCGGCGGCTGCGCACTTCGATGCCCGGCTTCACATTGGCCAGTGCCTCGTGGAACACGCCGATCGGATCCTTCTTGGCGCGCTGCTCGACGGTCGAGAGCGCACCATAGACGATCAGCTCGGCGACGGACTTCTTGCCGTCGAGCATGACGCTGTTCATGAATTTCGAGAGAACCTCATCCCCGTACTGGGGATCAGGCAGGATGACCCGCTTTTCGGGCCGACGACGACGTGCCATTTCAATCTTCCTTCTAAACTTCAGCCATATTGAGGTCGGCTATCAGAGCCGACCGGCTTACTTCGGACGCTTGGCGCCGTACTTGGAACGCGACTGGCGACGATCCTTGACACCCTGTGTGTCGAGCACGCCGCGGAGAACGTGGTAGCGAACGCCGGGAAGATCGCGAACGCGACCGCCACGGATCAGTACCACCGAGTGCTCCTGCAGGTTATGCCCTTCACCCGGGATGTAGCTGATGACTTCGCGCTGGTTGGTCAGGCGAACCTTGGCCACCTTGCGCAGAGCCGAGTTCGGCTTCTTCGGGGTCGTCGTATAGACGCGGGTGCAGACACCGCGCTTTTGCGGGTTCTGTTCCATCGCAGGGACCTTGGACTTGGCCTTCTGCGGATCGCGGCCCTTGCGGACCAGCTGGTTAATCGTCGGCATGAAGCCCTTCACCTTTCACGTGGTTACTTTGCTGGAGCCAAACAACGGGAATAGCAAAAGGACCACGGCGGCCTTTCGACCCCCCGGGTCCGGGTGCATCCAGCAATGTTCAAGCGCGTCTGGACAAGGAACGAGCCCTGTCTGGACGGGCGCGCCTATATAGCGTGACTCGGGCGTGGTCAATGGCGGCACGGGACTTGATCTCGGGCCGCGTCGGTAAGATGGGTCGCGCGGGATCGTCACGCATCCCGTGGACGAACCCTGTCATGCACCACCCTGCCCCTGCCGCCAACGATTCTTCGCGACGATGAGACCATGGCTCACCTTCGGGCGCCGTCTTGGGATGACGCTGGCCTACCGCACGCTCAGTGGAGTCGCGCGGATCACGGGCAATGGCGGCGTGGGCGTCAAGGCGCTGGTGGTCACTCCGGACGGTCGCATCGTGCTCGTGCGGCATTCTTATATGGCGGGCTGGCATTTTCCCGGCGGCGGCCTCAAGCGCGGCGAGACACCCGAGCAGGGCATCATCCGTGAATTGCGCGAGGAAATCGGCCTCGTTGGCTGGGCAACGATCGGCCAGAGCGACGAGCCCAACGACCATGCCGACCCGAACTGCACAGGCCCGGCCCTCTTCATCGTCACCGGCGCGGACTATCGTTTCCGACAGAGCCTGGAAATCGAGGCCGCCAGTGAGTTTTCACCCGAGACACTTCCCCATGACTGCCCGCAATCGGTACGGCGCCATGTCGCATGGTGGCGGGCTGGCAAGGCGCTTACACCGTGAGCGGCCACCCCGTTGGTGCAGCCTTGGCCATGCCGCTTGGCTTTGCTTGAACGCGAAGGATATATGACAGCGGTGACATACGATCTCCTTATTATCGGCGGCGGCATCAACGGCTGCGCGATCGCGCGCGAAGCGTCGTTGCTCGGTCTCAAGGTCCTACTGGTGGAACGCGACGACCTCGCGGCGCATACCTCCTCGGCCTCGACCAAGCTCATTCACGGCGGGCTGCGTTATCTCGAATATTATGAGTTCAAGCTCGTTGCCGAGGCGCTACGCGAGCGCGAGCGGCTGGTGAACGCCGCACCGCATATCATCTGTCCGCTCACCTTCGTCCTGCCGCAGGAAAATTCGCTGCGGCCATGGTGGATGCTGCGCATCGGCCTGTACCTTTATGACTTCCTCGGCGGGAAGATGTCGCTCGCGCGTTCGCGTGGGCTGCGGCGGAGCGACACCGCCTACACCGCGCCGCTGAAGGGCGGCAGCAGCGGCTTCGTCTATTCCGACGCACAGGTCGACGATTCGCGCCTGACCGTGCTCAATGCGATGGACGCGCGCGACAATGGTGCCGAGATCATCACCGGCATTGCGCTGGAGAGCGCCCGACGCGAGGACGGCATCTGGCGTGCGAGCCTTTCCGACGGTCGGACGGTAGAAGCCCGCGCGATGGTCAATGCCGCGGGCCCGTGGGTGCATTTGCTGCTTGAACGGCTCGGCGTGAATGCGAAGAGCAACGTGCGGCTGGTCAAGGGCAGCCATATCGTCGTGCCCAAACTCTATGAGGGCGACCACGCCTATATCCTGCAACTGCCTGATCGCCGCATCATCTTCGCGATTCCGTGGCAGGGCCAGACCGAGATCGGCACCACCGACATTCCGGTCGAGGCGCCCGAAGACGCGAAAATCGATGCCGGCGAGATTTCCTATCTCTGCGATGCGATCAACACGCACTTCATCAAACAGATCAGCCCGGCCGACGTCACCGCGACCTGGTCCGGCGTCCGCCCGCTCTATGACGACGGCGCGAGCGAAGCCAAGGAAGTGACGCGCGATTACGTCCTCGAACTCGACACCAGCGGCCCGCCGCTGCTCAGCGTGTTCGGCGGCAAGATCACCACCGCCCGCCACCTCGCCGAAGAGGCGATGGGCAAGCTCGGCCCGGCAATCGGCGTGCAGCCGCATCAGGTAACGCGGATGCGGGTCTTTCCGGGCGGAGCAATCGCCGATTTCGATCATTTCCTTGAGCAGGTTCGCCTGACCTGGCCGTTCCTCGGCGATGCACGCTCGGCGCGCATGGCGCACGCTTACGGGTCGATGCTCGGAGACATGCTGCATGACGCGAAGGACGAAGCCGGCATGGGCAACGACCTGGGCGGCGGGCTGACGGAGATCGAGGCGCGCTGGATGCGCGACCGCGAATGGGCGCGCAGCGCGGCAGACGCGCTCGATCGCCGCAGCAAGGTAGGCCTGACACTCAGCACCGCCGAGCGCGGCGCCTTCGAACAGGCATGGACGGCCCTGGCATGATCCGCGTCGCGGCGCTCTACCGTTTCGCGCGCTTCGACGACCCCGCGGCATTGCGCGATCGCCTCGCCATCCTGTGCACCGAAAGGGAGATCAGGGGCACGCTGCTGGTCGCCCATGAGGGTATCAACGGCACCATCGCCGGCGCGCCCGACGCGATCGAGCATGTCGTCGCCGCGCTGCGCGCCCTGCCCGGTTGCGCCGATCTCGACGTCAAATGGTCGCAGGCGGCGACGATGCCGTTCCTGCGCATGAAGGTGCGCGTGAAGCGCGAGATCGTGACGATGGGTGTGCCCGACCTCGACCCGCTCGAGGGCACCGGCGACTATGTCGCGCCGGCCGAATGGAATGCGCTTATTGCCCAGCCCGGCACGCTGCTGATCGACACGCGCAACGACTACGAGGTGCGGGTCGGGACCTTTGCCGGCGCGGTCGACCCCGCCACGTCGAGCTTTCGCGACTTTCCGGCCTGGGTCGAGCAGCATCGCGACGAGATCGCCGCAGCGGACCGCGTCGCGATGTTCTGCACCGGCGGCATACGCTGCGAAAAGTCTACCGCCCTGCTCAAGGCCGAGGGCATCGCCGAGGTCCTCCATCTCAAGGGCGGCATCCTCGCCTATCTGGAACAGGTGCCGGCAAGCGACAGCCGCTGGGAGGGCGAGTGCTTCGTGTTCGACGAGCGCGTCGCGATCGGCCACGGCCTGACCCAGGGGTCGCACAGCCTGTGCCGCGCCTGCCGCATGCCGGTCAGCCCCGAAGACCGCGCCTCGCCGCTTTATGTCGAAGGTATATCCTGCCCCGCCTGCCACGCCGAACGCGACGACGCCCGCCGCGCCGGCTATGCCGAGCGCCATCGCCAGGTGAAACTCGCCGAAGCGCGCGGCACTGCCCATGTCGGCGCCCGACCGCAAACGACGAGCGATCGGTAAACCAACCCCGATGTAATGCCGGCGCCGTGCAACTGTTCCGCCCACCCAGCGTTGGGCTGATGTAGATCAAGGAACATTTCATGAAAAAGCAGATTCTCGCGGCCCTGCTGGCCGTAGCCGTCATCACGCCAGCGGCGGTCGTTCCGTCTGCCGCCGTCGCGCAACGCCATCACGACGATCGGCGCGGCGACGACAGGCGCGGCGATGACCGGCGCGGGAATGACGGTCGTGGGTACGACAATCGCTGGGATGGCGATCGCAACGACCGCAACTGGAACCCATCCGACCATTACCGCAACGGCAATTACCGCGAGCGTCGCCTCAGCCGCAACGACCGCATCTATCGCGGCAATGACGGTCGCTATTATTGCCGTCGCAACGACGGCACGACCGGTCTCGTGATCGGCGCGGTTGCCGGCGGCGTGCTCGGCAATGCCATCGGCGGCAACACGCTCAGCACGCTGCTCGGCGGCGCGGGCGGTGCGCTGCTTGGCCGCTCGATCGATCGCGGCAACATGCGCTGCCGCTGAGCCGCAACACGGCGCGGACCGCAAGGTCCGCGCCGCCTTCCGTCGACTTCAGCGGCTCGCGCGCCATTTGAACCAGGCGAGGGCGGCCATGCCCGTCAGCCCCACGGCCGCGACCGCATAATAGCCCCATTGCTGTCGCCCCCAGGGATCTGGTTCGAAACAGGCGACGCGCACGACCAACGCGATCTGGAACAGCGCTGCGACGGCGGGTAGCGACCACGGCATCGCCACCAATGACGCTCGCCGGAAATCGGCACCCGATACACCCTGATCGATCTGCACCCGGCGATCCAGCGCGCGTGCCGGCGCAGCGCGGATCCACCACCATGACGACATGAAGAAAACGATCAGCACCGTCGTCGCCACGCCTTCTTCGGCGCCGTTCAGGGGGCCCGGCAGCGAGATCGGGAACAGCGCCAATCCACCGAGGGTGACGATGGTCGCGAGCACCATGCCCCAAGCCCATCTAACAATGGCGCGATCGAACGCCGCGACGAAGCGATCGCGCTCGGCAACCGTCACCCGGATTCCCGGCCCCCGCTGCCCGCGTCGATAGACGTAACCGTCACGCTCAGGCGTAAACTGTGCCGCAAAGGCCTGTTTGACCCGCGCGAGATGAACCTCGGCGAACACGCCGCAATCAGTAAGCCCGCGCGATCAGCACGCGCTCGACCGCGGCTTCACCGGTGAACACGCACCGACCATCTGCCGGCGCCGCATCGACCGGCACGTTGCGCACGGTCAGCTTGAGCGCCTTGAGCCGCTCGACCACCGCATCGAGCGCCGCGCCGGTCGGCTTCGACCATTGCACTTCGAGCCATCCGGGATTCTTCACCCCTTCCGCGAAATGCTGCTCCACCGCCGCGAAATCCTCGGCCTGGGCGATGTTGGCACGCAGCCGCTTACCCGCCTCGGCGTGCAATGCCGCCTGGATATCGCCCAGCATCGCAGCCGCATCGGCGACGAAATCGCTGCGCGCGACGATCGCGCTGTCGAGCTTGCCGTCCTCGCGGTACAGCCGGTCGCGGCGCACCACCGAGACATTGCCGCCCGCGACATCGCGGCCACCGACCTCGACGATGATCGGCGCGCCCTTCTTGACCCAGCCCCAGCGCTTGGTCGCCGCCTTGGCCGGCTTGAGATCGAGCAGCGCGCGCACCGGTTCGCCCAGCGCCGACTGCGCGGCGAGCTCGGCTTGCAGCCCCTTGCAATATTCGACGATCGCCGCGTCCTCGGGCTGGTCGCGCAGCATCGGCACGATCACGATCTGCCACGGCGCCACCCGCGGCGGCACGCGCAGGCCGTCGTCGTCGCCATGCACCATGATCACGCCGCCGATCATCCGCGTCGACACGCCCCAGCTCGTCGTATTGGCGAGTTCGAATTCGCCGCTCGTGTTCTGAAATTTGATATTCTGCGCCGACGCGAAATTGGTGCCGAGGAAATGCGAGGTGCCCGCCTGGAGCGCCTTGCCGTCCTGCATCATCGCCTCGATCGAATAGGTCGCGACGGCACCCGGGAAGCGCTCATTCTCGGGCTTTTCGCCAGCGACCACCGGCAGCGCGAGGCAATCCTCCGCGAAGCTGCGATAGACTTCGAGCATCTTGAGCGTCTCTTCGCGCGCCTCCTCAGCCGAGGCATGCGCGGTATGGCCTTCCTGCCACAGAAACTCGCTGGTGCGCAGGAACATGCGCGTGCGCATCTCCCAGCGCACAACGTTTGCCCATTGGTTGATCAGCACCGGCAGGTCGCGCCACGACTGCACCCAGCGCGCGAACGCCGCGCCGATCACCGTCTCCGACGTCGGCCGAACGACCAGCGGCTCCTCCAGCTTTGCGGAAGGGTCGGGCACCAGCCCGCCCTTGCCGTCGCTGATCAGCCGGTGGTGCGTGACCACCGCCATCTCCTTGGCGAAGCCCTCGACATGCTCCGCTTCCTTTTCGAAATAGGACAGCGGGATGAACAGCGGGAAATAGCAATTCTCATGGCCAGTGGCCTTGATGCGATCGTCGAGCAGACGCTGGATCCGCTCCCAGATGCCATAACCCCATGGCCGGATGACCATGCACCCGCGCACGCCGCTCTCCTCGGCGAGGTCGGCCTCAGCGATGACGGCTTGGTACCAGGCGGCGAAATCGGCTTCGCGGGTGACGTTGAGGGCGTGCTTGATCATTTGACGAGCGCTTAGCGACAACCCAAGGCGGGTCAATGGGTGGCACAGCGCACAATGAAGACCGAATCCTGTTCGCGGTGACGATCCGACTCGTCTCGGCGGCAATCTTCGCCGGCATGAACGCGCTGATCAAACTCGCCGAAGGTGGCGGTGCACATCTCGCAGAGGTGATGTTCTTTCGTCAGGCTTTTGCGCTGCCGGTGGTGACCTTGTGGATCGTGATGGGACCCGGATTGGGCTCGATTCGCACGGCGCGAATCGGCGCGCATCTGTCGCGCACCGCACTGGGGCTGGTCAGCATGGCCTTCATGTTCTCGACCATCCTGCTGCTGCCGCTGGCCGAAGCGACGACATTGCAGTTTACTTTGCCGATCTTCGCGACAATCCTCGGCGCGCTGCTACTGCGCGAGCCGACCGGTTGGCATCGTTGGGGCGCCGTGATCGCCGGTTTTATCGGCGTGGTGATCGTGACGCAGCCGGGCACCGGCCACATCGCCAGCCTCGGCATCGTCACCGGCCTGCTCGCCGGCCTGCTCAGCGCCGGCGTGTCGATCCTGCTGCGCCAGATCGGCCGCACCGAGAGCGCCGCGACGACCGTCTTCTGGTTTTCCGCGCTTTCCGTACCCCCGCTGGGGATCATCTTCGCCTTTTACGCCCAGCCACACGCGCTATCGACCTGGCTGCTGCTCATCGGCGTCGGCATGACGGGGGGGGCCGCGCAATTGTGCATGACGGCCGCTTTGCGCGCCGGGCCCGTCTCGCTGGTCGTGCCGATGGACTATACCGGGCTGGTCTGGGCCGCGCTGTTCGGCTGGCTGCTGTTCGGCGCGCTGCCCGACACCGCGACCTGGTTCGGCGCGCCGGTGATCATCGCCAGCGGCCTCTACATCGTGTGGCGCGAGCACCGCCTCCACCGCGAACGCATCGATCTCGCCTCCGCGCAGGGCTGATGTTCAGGCGCGCGCGGCGTCCAGCAGACGTTTGGCGCGCAGATACATTTCGACCCGGGTCATGGTGAACAAGCCGACGAGAAAGACCATCGCCGCGTACGAGCCCTTCTGATTGATCGCATGGGTTTCAGGATCGACGTGGATTTCCATCAGCTTGCCGCGCTGCCAGCCGATCGCACCGCCAACGACGAGCATCGCGACGCAGATCGCCCAGCCGATCGGGCTTGGCGGCCCCTTGATGTAAAGAAAGGCGACGAGCAGCAGGTAGATCGCCGGCACGATCCACAGCCGCTCGATCTTCAATGGCCGCATCTGGGTCATGCGCCGCGCGCGAAACGCCAGGATGACGCCGGCAATGACGATCGGGATGATGTACTGCCAGATACCCGGCGCCTGATGAACCTGCATGCAATCTGCCCCCTGTCCTACAGGGGTGTGATAGCAGCCTAACCCACCGGCATTCCAGCCCTATTCTGCGGCGACCGCGAGGTCGGGATCCTTCCACACCAGCACCGGTTTGCGCGCCGCGAGCGTCTCGTCGAGCCGGCTGCGCGGCGCGAAATGCGGTGCCGACTTGAGGCTCACATCGCCCGCCTTGGCACGCTCCGCCACCGAGCGCAGTGCGCCGATGAACTGGTCGAGCGCCGCCTTGCTTTCGGTCTCGGTCGGCTCGACCAGCATCGCGCCGTGCACGACGAGCGGGAAATACATCGTCATCGGATGATAACCCTCGTCGATCAGCCCCTTGGCGACGTCGATCGTCGAGAAGCCCTCGGCGAGATTCTCGTCCGAGAACAGCGCCTCGTGCATGCACGGTCCCGCCGCCCCGAACGGTGCATCGAGCGTCTTGTCGAGCGAGCGCAGGATGTAATTGGCGTTGAGCACCGCATCCTCGGCCACCTGACGCAGGCCATCCGCGCCGTGGCTCAGAATATAGGTCAGGGCGCGTGTGAACATGCCCATCTGGCCGTGAAAGGCGACCATGCGGCCAAAGCTCTGGCCGTGATGTTCGCCCGCCGTCTCTTCCTCGATCAGCACGAAGCGGTCGCCCTGCCGTTCGACGACCGGCAGCGGCGCGAACGGCGTCAGCGCGGCGGAGAACACCACCGGCCCCGACCCCGGCCCGCCGCCGCCATGCGGGGTCGAGAAGGTCTTGTGCAGGTTGATGTGCATCGCATCGACGCCGAGATCGCCCGGCCGAACGCGCCCGACGATCGCGTTGAAATTCGCCCCGTCGCAATAGACGAATCCGCCAACCGAATGAACCGCGTCCGAGATCGTCTTGAGGTCGCGTTCGAACAGCCCGCAGGTATTGGGGTTGGTGATCATCACGCCCGCGACATCCGGCCCGAGCCGCGCGAGCAGCGTGGCGGTATCGATCCGGCCATCGGCATTGGCGGGAATGTCCTCGACCGCATAACCGGCGAACGCCGCCGTCGCGGGATTGGTGCCGTGGGCGCTCTCGGGCACGAGGATGGTCTTGCGATGCCCCTCGCCGCGCGCCGCCAGCGCTGCCTTGATCGCAAGGATACCGCACAGTTCGCCATGCGCCCCGGCCTTGGGACTCATCGCCACCGAGGTCATGCCGGTCAGCGTGACCAGCCAGTGCGCCAGCTGGTGGATCACCTCCAGCGCGCCCTGCACCGTATCGATCGGCTGGAGCGGATGAACGTCCGCGAACCCCGGCAGCCGCGCCATCTTCTCATTCAGCCGTGGATTGTGCTTCATCGTGCACGAGCCGAGCGGGAACAGCCCGAGATCGATCGCATAATTCTGCCGCGACAGACGCGTATAATGCCGCACCGTCTCGGGCTCCGACAGGCCGGGCAGGCCGATCGGCGCGCTGCGCGCAAGCGCACCCAGTCGCGACGCCGTCGACGCCGGGGCCGCCACCTCGACGCCGCTGGTGTCGGTCGAGCCGATCTCGAAGATCAGCGCCTCTTCGAGCATCAGCGCCTTGTTGCCGGTAAAGGTCGGCGCAACTTGCTGGCCGGATTCGGGGCGCTCCGGGCGCCAGCCGCTCGGATTGACGGTCATGGCAGCACCACCTCGAGCGCGACGGCAAGCGTTTCGATATCCTCCGGCGTCACCGTCTCGGTGACCGCGACGACCAGCCCGTTGGCCAACCCCGCCTCACCCGGATAGAGCCGGCCGAGCGATACGCCCGCCAGGATGCCGCTTCGCGCCAACTGCTGCACTACCGGCCGTGCCTCGACCGGCAGTTCGAGCGTGAACTCGTTGAAGAAGCCGTCATTGACCAGACGGACACCAGGCACCCGGGCCAGCCGTTCGGCCGCAGCCACCGCATTGTGATGATTGGTCGTCGCCAGCGCGCGCAACCCGGCCTCGCCGAGCAACGTCATGTGGATCGAAAAGGCCAGCGCGCACAGGCCGCTATTGGTGCAGATGTTAGACGTCGCCTTTTCGCGACGGATATGCTGCTCGCGCGTCGACAGCGTCAGCACGAACCCGCGCCGGCCATCGGCATCGACCGTCTCGCCGCACAGCCGTCCGGGCATCTGGCGCAGATATTTCTCCTTGCAGCCGAACAGCCCGACATAAGGGCCGCCAAACTGCAACCCGACGCCGATCGACTGCCCCTCGCCGACCACGATATCGGCATCCATCTCGCCCGGCGATCGCAGCGCGCCCAAGGCGACCGGCTCGGTGACGACCGCGATGAGCAGCGCCTTCTTCGCATGGCAGGCATCGGCCAGCGGCTTCAGGTCGGCGATCCGCCCGAGGATGTCGGGATATTGCACCACGACGCACGACGTATCGTCGTCGATCGCCGCGATCAGCCCGTCGATATCGGTCTCGGCGCCCAGCGTCGGCGCGGCAGTGTCCAGGCGGTCGCCGGTGAACTTCGCCATCGTCTGCGCGACCGAGACATAATGCGGGTGAAGCCCTGATGACAAAATTGCCTTGCCGCGCTTCGTCACCCGGCGCGCCATGCCGATCGCCTCCCAGCAGGCGGTCGAGCCGTCATACATCGAGGCATTGGCGACATCGGTGCCGAGCAGCCGCGCGACCTGCGTCTGGAACTCGAACAGCATCTGCAGCGTGCCCTGCGCGATCTCGGGCTGGTAAGGCGTATAGGCGGTGAGGAACTCGCCGCGCTGGATCAGATGATCGACGCTCGCCGGTACATGATGCTTGTATGCGCCACAGCCGAGAAAGAAGGGCGCGTCGCCCGCCGCGAGATTCTTGCGCGCCAATGTCGTCATATGGCGTTCGACCGACAATTCACTGGCATGCATCGGCAGTTCGCGGATCGGCCCGTCGAGCCGCGCCGCGGCAGGCACATCGACGAACAGATCATCGATCGACGCGGCGCCGATGACGGACAGCATTGCCGAGCGATCGGCATCGGTGAGGGGCAGGTAGCGCATTCGATACACTCCTCCCCTCCCGCAAGCGGGAGGGGAAAAAATGTCAAAGCTTTGCGACGAACGCCTCATAGGCGGCTTCGTCCATCAGCTCCTCGACCTCGCTCGGGTCGCTCAAGGTCAGCTTGAAGAGCCAGCCATCGCCCTCGGCATCCTCATTGACGAGCCCTGGCGTGTCGGCGAGCGCGGCATTGCCTTCGAGCACGCTGCCGGACACCGGCGCATAGACCTCGGACGCGGCCTTCACCGATTCAACCACCGCGGCCTCGTCGCCCTTGGTCAGCGCCTTGCCGTCCTCGGGCACCTCGACGAACACGATGTCGCCGAGTTGGCCCTGCGCATATTCGGAAATGCCGACGGTCCCGATATCGCCGTCGACATCGACCCATTCATGATCTTCGGTGTAATAACGGCTCATCACTTGCCTCCTGTGCGGACGTAGCGGTGGGGAATGAAGGGCATCGCGGTGACGGTCGCCTGGTGGACCTTGCCGCGTTGCGTCAGCTGGATCTTGCTGCCCGGTGTGGCCAGCGCCGCCGGGACATAGGCCATGGCGATCGCCGCCCCGACGCTCGGCGCGAAGCCGCCCGAGGTGACCTTGCCGACATCGGAGCCGTCGTGGTCGAGCACGGCGGCGCCCTCGCGCACCGGCTGGCGCCCCTCGATCAGCAGCCCGACACGCTTGATCACCGCGCCCTGTTCACGCTCGATCATGATGCGCTCATGCCCGGGGAAACCGCCCCCGTCGCGGCGCCGCTTCGACAGTGCAAAACCGAGATCGGCCATCACCGGCGTGATGTCGGCGTCGAGATCGTGGCCATAAAGCGGCAAGCCCGCCTCAAGCCGCAACGAATCGCGCGCGCCCAGACCGATCGGCTTCACCTCGGGCTCGCCGCACAACAGGTCGGCGATCCGCTCGACCTCGCTCGCGTCGATCGAAATCTCGAACCCGTCCTCGCCGGTATAGCCCGAGCGGCTGATCCAGGCCTCGGCCCCGGCAAGTTCGAAACGACCACCCATCATGAAACTGAGCGCCTCGAGCGGCCATTCGCCCGTCACATGCCGCTTCAGCGCATCGAACGCCTTCGGGCCCTGCAGGGCGAGGAGCGCGCGCTCATCGAGCTGGTTGATGGTAATTTCGTCGGGCAGTTCCTCACGCAGATGCGCAATGTCGTCATATTTCACCGCGCCATTGACGACCATGTAGATCCCGCCAGGCCAGCGGCTGATCATGAGGTCGTCGAGAATGCCGCCATTGTCGGCGAGCAGCAGCGAATAGCGCATCCGCCCGAGCGCCAGGCCCTTCACATGGGCCGGCAGCACCGCTTCCAGCGCCGCGTCGAGCCCGTCGCCGCTGATCAGCAACTGGCCCATATGGCTGACATCGAACAGGCCGGCCGAGTCGCGCGTCCACAGATGCTCGGCCATGATGCCTTCATACTGCACCGGCATATGATAGCCGGCGAACGGCACCATCCGCGCGCCACGCGCACGATGCCAGGCATCGAGCGGCAGCGTCTCGGTTTCGATGTCGATATAGCCGTCGGTTGCGTCGTCGCTCATGCCGTCTCCGTGTCGAGGGTGCCACGGCGGAGAACGGCCCCGAAAGGCCTTTGATCCACCGCCCCCTCTGTCACGGAACCTGAGAGCTTTGACCGCCTGCGCGGCTTACACCTTCGGTGGCCCCGCCGTGGCGGAGCGCTTTCCAGAGTGTCGATTCGGCGCGCGCGGTCCGGGTTGCCTGAGAGATTCCGGGGCGGTTGCTCCTTCGGCGCCCTGGCTCCAAGTCCAGGGTCTCTCCCGCGCGTGCCCATGACGGTTGCCCGCCATCGACGCACCCGGTTTGACGCGCCGCAGCATGCGAGTCAATCGCCCGTTCCTGCCTTTCGCAAGAAATACGCTGTTGACGAGTTCGCCCGAAAATGATCGCCCGATCGTTGCGCTCAGCGCCCCGTGTTGATCGGCAGATCCATCTTCACGGCGTGGGTCTGCACGGGCACGAAAAGCAAGATAAGGGCGCTGCCAATACCGGCGATTCCCCACAGGTATTTTTTGCCTAGCAGGTCGACGACACCGCGCGCGAAGCAATAAACGACCGCAACAAACGCCGCTAAACTCCACACGAGCATCGTCATTCCGACCTATCCTCGGGCTTGGCAGACGAACCGATGCGCGAGCGGATCACCGCGTCGCGTTATACTTCAGCTGTGCCTCGGTGAGCTGGAAACCGACCAGCGCCTCGAAGGTCGCGCGCAGCACCGCCTGGCGGATTTCCGGGCGCGTCAGCGGGTCGGTCGCGGCATCTTGGTCGCCGGCCTTGCGCTTCTCGGTCAGCTTGCGGCGGACGTCGTCGGGCAAGGTTGCGGCAGCGCGCGACACGACCGAGGTTGCCGTGCCGCTTGCCGTGGCGCGATCGCGTCCGGCATCGAAATGCACCACGACATGGCCGATGCGCTTGGCGACGACGGCGCTGTCGCCCTGCACGACGCTGATGAAATAAGGGAAGCTGACGTCGCGCGGCGCGTCGCTGCGAGTCCGTCGCGCCTGGATGTCGAACGTCACCACCGTCTGGATGTCCGGCCCGGACGCATCATAGCAGGTCGAGCGCACATGGGTCATCGTCGCCGACACGTCGATCGCCGACGCATCGACGCTGCCGGCCGGATCGAACAGCGTGATATCGCCGGTCGCCGCGGGAATCGCGACCGCGGGGCAGGCCGAACGGACCGCGGTGATACCGCCCGTTTCGTCGAGCTCGCCGGCATGCCGACACCCCGCCGCCAGCAGAAGCACGAGGGGAAGGGCTGATTTCCAGGCTGTCACGGGCACACGCACCTTATCACACAGGAAGGGGCCGCAAGCATATCGCATCGGCCCCGGAACGATGGTCACCATAGGAAGCGCCTTTCACGGGCGCAAGCAATCGCGTAGGGGCGTCGCGCAATGACCGACGCTCCCAAGCCCCCGCTGACCCTGCTGATCGCCGCGCCGCGCGGCTTTTGCGCCGGCGTCGACCGCGCCATCCAGATCGTCGAGCTGGCGATCGAGAAATATGGTGCGCCGGTCTATGTCCGCCATGAGATCGTCCACAACAAGTTCGTCGTCGACACGCTGAAAGCGAAAGGCGCGATCTTCGTCGAGGAGCTCGACGAGGTGCCGGAGGGCGTGACCGTGGTGTTTTCGGCGCATGGCGTTCCCAAGGCAATTCCGGCCGAAGCAGCGGGTCGCGGCCTCGCCTATCTTGATGCAACCTGCCCGCTGGTCTCCAAAGTTCATCGCCAGGCGGAGCGTCTCGTCGCGGCGGGTCGTCACATCCTCTTCATCGGTCATGCCGGCCATCCCGAGGTTATCGGCACCTTCGGCCAGGTGCCGGCCGGCTCCATGACGCTGATCGAAACGCTGGAGGATGTCGCGCACCTCGCGCCCACCGACGTCGCCAACCTCGCCTTTCTTACCCAGACGACGCTGTCGGTCGACGACACTGCCGATATGGTCGCCGCCTTGCAGCGCCGTTTCCCGTCGATCGAGGCGCCGCGCGGCGAGGACATCTGCTACGCGACGTCGAACCGCCAGGCCGCGGTCAAGGCGATCGCAAGCCGGTGCGACGCCATGCTGGTGATTGGCGCGCCCAATTCGTCGAATTCGCTGCGCCTCGCCGAAGTCGCCGAACGACAGGGCACCCGGGCGCGCTTGATCGAACGCGCTGGCGACCTGGACCCTGCGTTCCTCGACGGTGTGAGGACGCTCGGCATTACCGCCGGCGCTTCCGCACCGGAATTGCTGGTGCGCGAGCTGGTGACCAAGCTCGCCGAGCGCTTCACGATCAACGAGCAGGAGGTCGAGGCGACCCGCGAGACGATCTCGTTCAAGCTGCCGCGCGGCCTCGAAATCGCCGCCTGAGCCGATGGCCGTCTACACGCAGGTATCGGCGGAGGCGCTGGCGCGCTTCCTGGCGGGCTTCGATCATGGCGAACTCGTCTCGGCGAAGGGCATCGCCGAGGGCGTCGAGAACAGCAATTATCTCGTCGACACGACGACCGGGCGGTTTATCCTCACGCTCTACGAAAAGCGCGTATCGGCCGCCGACCTGCCCTTCTTCATGGCCATGCTCGATCACCTTGCCGTAAGGGGCAATCCGGTGCCGCGCGCCCTGCCTGACCGCGATGGCGTGGTCATTCACACGCTGGAAGGCCGGCCCGCCTGTCTGATCGAATTCCTCACCGGTGTTTCGGTGTCGCATCCGACCCCGGCCCAGGCGCACGCTGCCGGCGCCTCGATGGGGCGGATGCATACCGGGCTCGCCGATTTCACCGGCGAACGACCCAACACGCTCGGCCCTGACGGCTGGACCGAGCTGCTCGGGCGCTGCGGGCGCGATCTCGACTCGATCGAACCCGGCCTGTTCGATCGTGTCTCGTCGTCACTGCGCCGTGTACTGGCGGTCTGGCCGACCAGCCTCCCCCACGCGGCGATCCATGCCGATCTCTTCCCCGACAATGTCCTGATGCTCGGCGATCGCGTCACCGGGCTGATCGACTTCTATTTCGCCTGCACCGATATCCGCGCTTACGACCTCGCCGTGATGCATTCGGCCTGGGCATTCGATGCACTCGGCGTACCATGCGACCCTGCGGTCGGCGCCGCGCTCATTGCCGGCTATGATGCGAGCTTCGGCCTGGCCGACGAAGAACGTGCAGCGCTCGCCACACTGGCGCAGGGCGCCTGCATCCGCTTCCTGCTGACCCGCGCCTGGGACTGGCTCAACACCCCCGCCGATGCGCTGGTGACGCGGAAGGATCCGCTCGCCTATCTGCGCCGTCTCGACCATTATGAACGCTACGGATCGACGCTTTTCGCATGACCGAACTGACCAAAGTCGAAATCTTCACCGATGGTGCCTGCAAGGGCAATCCCGGACCGGGCGGCTGGGGTGTCGTGATTCGTTCGGGCACGACCGAACGCGAACTGTCGGGCGGTGAGAAGCTCACCACCAACAACCGCATGGAAATGACGGCGGCGATCGAGGGGCTCAACGCGCTCAAGCGACCGTGCCATGTGACGTTGTCGACCGACAGCCGCTACGTGATGGATGGGCTGACCAAATGGATCAAGGGGTGGCAGCGCAACGGCTGGCGCACCGCCGACAAGAAGCCGGTCAAGAATGCCGAACTGTGGCAGGCGCTGCTCGAAGCAGCCAAGCCGCACCGCATCGACTGGCAATGGGTCAAGGGCCATGCCGGCCATCCCGAGAATGAACGGGCTGACCGGCTGGCAAGCAACGCGGCGGACGCCGCGCGCGGTTAGAGCCTGAACCGAAACTCCGCGGTTGAGGGCTGGCGAGGGATTTTTCGTGCTTCGCGAGGAGCGGTCGCCGCCGCGATGTGGTTACATCGCGGCAAGATCGCGACGAAGCGAGCGCGGAAAAGAACCGTCAGGCCGACCCGCTGAGTTTCGGTTCAGGCTCTTGGATCGGGCTTTTCAGATCATTCCTGCGGCGCGCCGGGGCCGTTCTTCAGGATCGAATCGATCGCATTCTGTGCCGAGGCCTTGCTCGAATAACCTTCGGTCCACCAGATCAACTCGCTGTTATATTTGAACTTGGCGACATACTCGCCCGCCTTGTTCTGCTCGATGACGAATTTGTGTGCCATGATTCATCTCCCTTAGAGCCCGAGCGGAAAGTGGTTGAGCGATATCAGTAGGTTGTGATTCACCGTCGTTGTCGAGACGATAGGAGAAGCAGATGGCCTGGACTGATACCGCCCGCCGGCAACAT
>NZ_JAXOJP010000008.1:0-185875 GCF_036663795.1 Parasphingomonas halimpatiens | reverse complement strand
TCCTCGGACGCCGCGAGCGCTTCGACTACATCCCCTTCTTCTGGACCGAGCAATACGACTTCAGCCTCGCTTATGTCGGCCACGCCGAGAAATGGGATGACGCCGAGATCGTCGGTTTGCTCGAAGCAAGGGATTGCACGATCATCTATCGCCGCGACGGCCGCGAGCTTGCCAAGGCCTTTGTCCATCGCGACCTTGACGGGCTACGCACCGAGCTGGAATTTGAGCAGAGAATCGCTGTCGCAGAAGTCCGGCTGCCGGGCGTGGTTCCCTATTCAACGGCGTCCGGCGGATGACCGCAAGAATCCCGGCAGCCAACGTCAAGCTGAAACGAGCCTATGAGTCCGTAGGTACCGAGGATGGCGCGCGAGTGCTTGTTGACCGATTGTGGCCTCGCGGCGTTTCGAAGGAGGATGCCGCTCTAGATCAATGGGTGAAAGAGATCGCTCCCAGCACCGAGTTGCGGAAATGGTTTGGTCACGATCCGGCTCGTTGGGAACAGTTCCGCAGCCGCTATGGCAAGGAATTGCATCAGAACAACGGACTTCTAAGCCAGCTGCGCTCGCTTGCACGGGAGGGCCCGCTCACGCTCGTATATTCGGCCCACGATGAGATACACAACGATGCTGTCGTGCTGAGGGACGTTCTTCTGGGACGGAAGGCGAAGTAAAAACTGGGACGTTTTTCACAGCCAGAACTTGGCCGTGGGGCTCTTACGAGAACCGTCCGGCCGATCGTCAGAGACTTTGAGGAGAGAATACATGGCCATCCGTTTGCAAGAAATGCATCCCGCCCTGGTGCATCTACCAATTGCGCTTCTGCCGCTGGCCGTTGGTGCGGACGTCCTCGGAATCATGACCGATAACGACTCCCTCCTGTCTTTTGGACAAAAGGCGATCGCCGTTGCAGCGGTCGGCGCGGTGGGTTCCGCTGTCACAGGTCTGATTGCGGGCGAGGAGGTCAATGTCGAGGGCGCCTCCGAGGATATGCTGATTACCCATCGTAATCTGAACTTTGTCGCCACCCTTGTCGCCGGCGGCATGGCGCTCTGGCGCTTCAAGCACCGAAAGCCGAATGCGGCCTATCTTGGCGTTGGCGCGGTCGGAGTCGGCGTGCTTGCCTATACCGCTTATCTGGGCGGGAAGCTCGTCTATGATGTCGGTGTGGGCGTAAAGCCTGCCAAGGGCGTGTATCGCAGCGATGCGCCAGCGCTGGAGTCCGGGCAGGTCGGCTCGTTCGTAAAGACAGCGGGAACCGACCTCGTGCACGGCGTGCAGCATATGGCCCAGGAGGTGGCGAAGGGTCGCTTTATCCCGACGCTCATCGCTGGCCTTCGCAAACGGCCGAAGGCCTCCTTGCCGGCCACGGCCGGAACGCCGGCGTGAGCGGGTCGGTCGAGCCCAACGGGGCGCAGCCGCGAACATCCATCTTTCCCTGACTAAGAGAGCCTCCGTATGCCCGACAATAAGACACAGCCGCCGAGTGCCGAAGAATTGCGCCACAGGGCGCTATCCAGGTGGGACAACGAGGGAGGGGCGGGCCGAGGCGGACCGAAAGAGAGTCATGCCCACGTTCTCCCGGACCCCGACATCCCCAACCTGACCGACGCCGAGTTGATTCAGCTTCGGGTTCGCGTGATCGCGTTGGAGAACCTCATGATCATGTTGCTCGCAGAAGGATGCGACCATCAACTCGCGCTTGCCCGGGAAATGGCGGCATATATCTCTCCAAGGCCTGGCTTCACACACCATCCGATGACTATTCAGGCGGCGGCGCATATGAGCGATCTCGCCGATCGGGCGATGCATTACCGAAGCGTGGAACCGTCGTGACCACGCCGGACCGCCCTATTTGTCCACGCGGGTGTTCGACAAGATGACTTTCCTGCCGCCCTACACGGCGAACATCGCACCAAGGCCAACGAAGTCCTCGATCGAGTTCTCGCTGGCTTCGCTCACCTTGGCGATGGTTAGGGGGCTACAATGATGACACGAGTTCTTCGGATACCGGATGTCAATTCGAGCAAACGCCAGACAAGCCGATCAGCATGTTCGTTCGTGGGGAGGGTCTGACAAACCGGCGTTTTTCCAGAAGACCGGCAATGCCAAGCCAAATGTTTCACTCGGCGATGCGCACTCGGTCCAATTCGCCCGAGAGAAACAACGGCAATGATATTCTTATCTTGGGAACAAAATTCAAGCTTTAGGGTTAGATCCTTCCGAGGCGCAGGCTCAGCCCCCACGCTACCCCGAACGCCTCAGCGCTATCGAACTGGAAACGGGATGGTCCGATACCACAGTTGGTCCGCACTCGTGATTGGCGTGGTGCTTGCGCTGTTCGGGGTCATATTGACAATTGGCGGTGCGTGGCTCTCGATTCTGGGGGGTTCTTTCTACTATCTGATTACCGGAGTGGCGATGGTCGTGGCGGGCGTCATGCTCGTTCGAGGTCGTATCAACGGTGGCTGGCTCTATATCGCGATCGTGTTGCTGACGGTTCTTTGGGCTCTCTGGGAAGTCGGCTTGAACCCGTGGGCGCTGGTCCCCAGGGTAATCGCGCCAATCGTTTTATTGATCGCAGTATTGCTGGTGATGCCCACGATGAGCATTGCCGCTAATCGTTGGCGCAACGGCCTGATCGGCGTCGCCGCCACGCTGTTGGCAACGGTCGTGTTGTTCACGGCGCTCGGCACGCACGATGATGTTGCGGTCGCGGCCCTGCCAGCGTCTATGTCGGCCGGGATGGCCGACCCATCGGGACAATCGACGGGGCCCGACTGGCCGGCGTATGGCGGAACCTATGCCGCGCGGCGGTATTCACCGCTCACGCAGGTAAATCTGGAGAATGTCGGCAGGTTGGAGAAGGTTTGGGAAACGCATACTGGCGGGCTGCCGACCAATCCCAATTTCACCAAGCTTTACGGTACCGAGAACACGCCGCTGAAGGTTGGCAACCTGCTGTATAGCTGCACTGCCAAGAATGTGATCGTCGCGCTCGATCCAGCGACCGGCAAGGAGACTTGGCGCTTCGATCCGAAGGTTCCGGACGAGTGGATCCCATACACCACGGCGTGTCGCGGCGTGGTGTATTACGCGGTTCCGGGCGCTGCTGCAGATAGCCCGTGCGCGACGCGGATCATCGAGGGGACGATGGATTCGCGCCTGATCGCGGTCGATGCGCTGATCGGCATGGCGTGCCCCGATTTCGGCAGCAACGGTCAGACCGACACCAAAATCGGCATGGGTAAGGTCTATCCGGGCTACGCGGGCATCAACTCCCCGCCGACGATCGTCAAGGGTGTGCTGGTTGTCGGCCACCAGATCCTCGATGGGCAGACGCGATTTGCGCCATCGGGCGTCATTCAAGGCTTCGACGCCGTTACCGGCAAGCTCCGTTGGGCCTGGGATATGATGCATCCGGAATGGAACGGCTATCCGCCAGCGGGCCAGAGTTGGTCGCGCGGCACGCCGAATTCGTGGACCAGCAGTTCGGGCGATGAGCAACTCGGTTTGGTCTATGTGCCGATGGGCAATGCCGCGAACGACTATTTAAGCAGCCATCGCACGGCGGCGGAAAACATGTTTGCGTCCTCCCTCGTCGCGATCGATGTGACGACCGGCAAGCCGAAATGGCACTTCCAGGCGGTTAAGAAAGACGTTTGGGATTATGACTTCGGCAGCCAGGCGACGCTAATCGATTATAAGGGCAGGCCCGCGATCATTGTGTCGTCGAAACAGGGCGACATGTATGTGCTCGATCGCGCCACGGGTACGCCGCTGACGCCGATCGGGCAGGTTAACGCGCCGACCGGCGGCATCGAGCCTGCTGAGCGCGCCGCGACCCAGATCGTCTCGCTCTGGCATACGCTGCGCAAGGATCCGCTGACCGAGCGCGACATGTGGGGAATGTCGCCGATCGACCAGATGGTGTGTCGTATCCAGTTTCGTCGCGCCGATTATCGGGGCTTTTTTACACCGCCCAATGTCGGACGACGCTCGGTCGAATATCCCGGCTACAATGGCGGGACCGATTGGGGCGGCGTATCGGTCGATCCGATGCGCGGCATCATCGTCGCAAACTATAACGACATGCCCAACTATGTGCAGCTTGTGCCACGCGCGGAAGCGACGAAACTAGGCGTGTTCCCGCGCTTCATGACGCCGGGCAAGGCATCGTCCACATCACACTCGATCGACCCGCAATGGGGTTCAGCATACGCGATCAACGTCAATGCGGGTTGGCGAATGCCTTGGACGGGCATGCTGTGCAAGCAACCACCCTATGGCGGCATCCGCGCGATCGATATCGCGACGGGCAAGACCTTGTGGGATCGCCCGTTCGGGACCGCGCGCAAGAACGGACCATTTGGGGTACCGAGCTATCTGCCCTTTCACATTGGTACGCCGAACAATGGCGGCTCGGTCGTGACCGCGAGCGGGCTGGTGTTTATCGCGGCGGCTACCGACGACTTGATCCGCGCGATCGATCTGAAGACCGGCAAGACCGTCTGGTCCGCGCCGCTTCCGGCCGGCGGTCAAGCTACGCCGATCGTCTATGAGCAAGGCGGACGTGAATATCTGGTGATTTTCGCTGGCGGCCATCACTTCATGGAGACACCAAGCGGGGATAGCGTGGTGGCATATGCGTTGCCGAAAAGTTGAGCGACGCGGATCACTATCCACGCGGGTCACTTCCCGAGAAGGATCCGGGTCAATTTTCAGTGAAAATTAGGACCCGACGTTCTCTACATGAGGCTCGCTTGGGGATCAACGAAGCCCAGAATTACAAATCCGTGGTGATATAGTTTTACGAGGCGTTCAATGCGGCGTTCAAAACGAAGGCATTCCAGCCGCTGATGGCCGATTATAGCAACCACCCGGTCGATCCCGGTGAGAGAAACACGCCTGAGGGCTTTAAACGCGGGTCGAGGACCCGAGTTCGGAGATCATCCTAGAGCCTGGCCGCCTCGAGCTCATCCTATCCGAGTACATCCATCGCGTGGAGCCGTTCGGCCCCATCCGGATACAGGTCGAATTTTACGACCGCTTGCCCGATCTATAACGCAGTCACTTCCAGCGCGGGATAGACGAGCGAGGCACCCTTGGCTCGTGCGGCCGGGTTCATCTCGGCGACATCGATCCGGGCGGTCCCCATCAAATGGAAGACGTCCCTCCTGTCGTGGAGCAGATAATCGGCGACGAACCGCCGGTGGCAGCGCCACCAGACCGCTTCCGAGCACATGATCGCGCAGCGCCGTTCCCTGCTCAATTTGGTCAGGCGTGAGAAACCGGCACGAAACTCTTCGGACAGCGCATAGTCCGCGTAATTGTGGAAGCTCTGGTTGATCCAGAAGCCGTTGACGTCTGGCAGGACGATCTCCGATTTCTTCCTGCGGCCACCCAACTCCGCAATGCGCTGATGGCCGATCTGCCTAGCGGACAGCGCTTCGGGCAGGGCATCAAGGTTGAACTGGGGATTGGTCCGAGATCGCGGGGTGCTGCGGATATCGACGACCAGCGCGACCCGGCCACGCCGCAGCAACTCGACGAACTCGGCGATGCTCCGCGTCGAATGGCCAATCGTATAAACGGGAGGACGTTCTATGGGCATCATGCAAGCGCATCTCGAACCGCGCCGCGCAATGCCGGAAGCACATTTGCGTCAAACCACGGGTTCTTCGCGACCCAATGGCGTGAGCGCCACGACGGATGCGGCAGGGGAAAAATGGTGGGCAGATATTGCTGAAATCCCATTACCCGGTCGGTCATCTTGCCCGGTCCCAACACGTCGGTCTGGGCGTGCGTGCCGACCAGCAACGTCAAACGCAGGTCGGGCACGTGTGCCAGCAGGCGACCGCGCCAGAGCGGGGCGCATTCGGGCCGTGGGGGCGCGTCACCGCCGCTCTGCTGGCGTCCGGGATAGCACAGTCCCATTGGCAGGATCGCGATTTTGCTCGCGTCATAGAATTGGTCCGCCGACAGACCCATCCATTCGCGCAGACGATCCCCCGAAGCGTCGGAAAACGGAATACCGCTTTCGTGCACCTTCGTGCCCGGCGCCTGGCTGGCGATCAGAATGCGCGCGGTCGCCGATATCTGGACGACGGGTCGCGGCCCCAACGGCAAGACGTCGGCGCAGGCGCGGCAGGCGCGAACCTGGTCCAGCAGGGAATTTAGCGTGTTCATGCGTTACAGATGGGGTCGGAGGTTCCACTTGGAAATGACTGGCCGGCATTGGTCACTAGGAGAATGCAGATGACTGAACGACTCAAGGTTGGCGACCGTGTCGGATGGAACTCGGAAGCCGGTCACGTCAGCGGCACGATCATTAAGGTTCATACCCGCGACTTCGATTATAAGGGACACACCCACCGCGCGACTCCCGAGTCGCCACAATATGAAATCAAGAGTAGCAAGACCGACCATATTGCCGCCCATAAGGGCTCGGCGCTTAGGAAGCTGAGTGACTGACCTCCGAATATCGACAGGAGCAAGGCGATGAGCGAGATTCCTGCGATGCCCGAGCCGCTCGAAGCCGCGCTCACCGGCGCCGACGATCGCCTCCGCCTGAACCACTGGCTGCCGCCGCAAAACGGAATCGCGCCGCGGATCCGCATCGGCCGACGCTGGGTCAATGTGTTGTGGGCGTTGCCGATAGGCGTCACGGCTCTGATCCTCCTGATCGCTATCGCGCAAAGCCTTCGCGAGCTTCCCGGTGTCCAGGCGTTTATCAAGCACTATCCGGGCATCGCTCAGGCCGCGCCCTCGGTAGACTCGGGCTTTCCTTGGTGGCTTCAGCTCCAGCATTTCGTGAACATGTTCTTCATGCTGTTCATCATCCGCTCCGGCATGCAGATTCTCGCCGACCATCCGCGACTCTACTGGCGACGGGATTCGACGCCGGGGACGGACTGGTTCCGTTTCCAGCGCCCGGTGCCAAAGGACCGGGTGTGGACTTCCAAGGACGATTCGGTGACGATTCCGGCGTGGCTGGGCCTGCCGGGCGTCCGCCACTCGTTGGGGCTTGCCCGGTGGTGGCACTTCTCGGTCAACCTGTTGTGGGTGATCAACGGCGTCCTGTTCTACGCGTTGCTGTTCTCGACAGATCAGTGGCGTCGGCTGCTGCCGCTGACCTGGGGCGTGTTCCCGGCGGCGCTTTCCACCGCGATCCAGTACGCCTCGCTCAACTTCCCGGTCGACCATAGCTGGACCCGCTACAACGGCCTGCAACAGCTGACCTATTTCATCACCGTCTTCGTCGCCGCGCCTGTCTCGATCGTGACCGGTCTGATGCAGAGCCCCGCGATCTCGAACAAGCTCGGCTGGTTCGGAAAAGTCTTCAACCGGCAGGCGATGCGGTCGGTCCACTTCCTATCGTTCGCCTGGTTCGTGCTGTTCATCCTGATGCACGGCATCATGGTGTTCGTGACCGGGCTCAGACAAAACACCAACCATATGTTCGGGGGTGTCGATGACGCCTCCTGGGCGGGGTTTCCCCTATTCGCGTTGGCGATGGCAATCCTGGTGGTCGCCTGGCTAGCCGTCTCGCCATTCACGATCCGGCACGCGCGACTCGTCCAGCGCGCCGGCATGATCATGATCGGCTGGCTCAAGGGCCTCGCCGAGCGGTGGGACGTCCATTCGCAGCTTACCGAGAAGGATATTTCCCCCTTCTTCTGGCCGAACGGGACCATGCCAGCCTCGGACGAGTTCGAGGCCATGGTCGCGGACGGGTTCGCGAGCTACCGTCTCCGGATCAGCGGCCTGGTCGAAGCGCCTCAGGAGTTCTCGCTCGCCGACCTCAAGGCCATGCCGAAGCAGGAGCAGATCACCACCCATTTCTGCATTCAGGGCTGGTCCGGCGTCGCCAAATGGGGCGGGGTTCCCATGCGCCACATCCTTGAACTGGCGCGGCCGACACCCGAGGCGCGCTACGCGGTCTTCTACTCGCTCGCCAACGGTGCCGATGGCGGCCGCTATTATGATGTGCACCAGTTGCGCAACATGGGGCACGAACTCACAATTCTCGCTTATGACATGAACGACGCTCCGCTGAGCGTACTCCACGGCGCGCCGCTCCGGCTACGTTGCGAGAATGAACTCGGCTTCAAGATGGTCAAGTGGGTCACGGCAATCGAGTTCGTCGCGGACTTCGCCCATCTCGGCGCCGGCCAGGGAGGCTACAACGAAGACCATGAATTCTATGGCTATCGCATGCCGATCTGAGCAGACTGGCAGGGATGAAGCGCTCTGCGTCAGCTCGCCGCGTCGTTGGACGCACCCGACCAAGCCGGCGCCTGCCAAAACACTGACGATTGCCAAGCCAGGAGCTTCCATTCGGCTCCGCGCGCGCGCCATACCCGCATGTTCCGAAGGTGATAGACCTGCTGCTCACCGTCGAGACGGGCATGTCCAAGCATCATGCCCACCAGGATGACCAGATCGCCGTCGACCCGGTGGTCGGTCTCGGTGAGCTCAAGATCCGGAGAGTAGGTCAGCTCGTGAGTGCGGACAGCCGTAACGTATGAGTTTCTGTCATAGATTTTGCCGCTGCCATTGATGTAAATGAATTTTTCGTCGAGGAGGCCGGTCATTGCATCGGCGTCGTTGCCGCGGATCGCCTCGATACGGGTCTTCTCCAGCCCGCGGACCGCGAGGAGTGCTTCTTCCTCGGTGTTGGTGACCGACATCCTTCATTCCTCCGAACGCCCACGTTAAAATAACCGCGCTCTATCATTAGCGAGTGTCGTCCAGCTATGCCGCCAAAGCAATGACTGTCGCCAAAAATGAAGGCGACCGTCGATAATTGAGGCTGCGAACTCGGCGCGTTACGAGCCGTCTGTAGCCGGAAAACCTAGCCGCCGACACGATGTGTTGAAGCACCGGCCGCAGCCTGCAGATCCCGCACATGTAACGCGATCTGCTCGTCCTCCTTGGAGGGAAGACTAAAAGCCCGGCAGCCTTGTCCCCTCGAACCAACCGTCACGCCAGCCCAAGACAACTCTCCGCAGATCGCGGCCTGGACCACTTCGTCGTGCTCCCCAATCCCGCCAGTGAAAACGATCGCGCTGGCGCCGCCTAGCGTGGTCATCATCGCGGCGATCTGCTTTGCCGTGGATCGGCAGAACATCCGGATTGCGAGATCGGCATCCGGCTGCGATGTTCTGGCCTCATGGAGCCGCCGCATATCGCCGGAAATCTCGGAGATGCCCAGCATCCCGGACCGTCGATCAATCATATCCTCAAGCTGTGCGGCAAACCAGTGCTTTTCCCGCATCAAATAGAGCAACACCCCAGGATCAATATCGCCGGCGCGGCTCCCCATGATGACGCCGCCCGATGGCGTCAGCCCCATGCTGGTGTCGATCGACCGACCCGCCTTCACCGCGGTGACGCTCGCACCATTGCCGAGGTGGGCGATGATCAGCTTGTCGGGAAGGTCGTGTCCCAACTGACGGACAATGGATTCGCAAGACAGTCCGTGAAAGCCATAGCGCCGGACCCCCTCGTCGCGCAGCATCCTGGGTATCGGCAGAACGGCGGCGAGGTCGGGCATTGTTGCATGAAAGGCGGTGTCGAAGCAGGCGACCTGCTGTAGGACAGGATGGCGGGCCTGGGCGAGACGAATGAGGGCGAGCGATGCCGGGCCATGAACGGGCGCGAATGCGACGGCTCCTTCAAGCTGCGCCATCACGCCGAGATTGATGCGTGTATGCCATCGAAGCTCCGCACCGCCATGAACGATGCGATGTCCGATCGCCGTAGGCGAGGGCGCCTTCGCATTGGCCAGGATGCGCTCGATCTGGTCGAAAGCGGCGTCGTCGTAAGCAGGCGCTTCGATCTCGCCAGCGACCAACTCCACAACTTCCGCTGGTCCGGCGTCGTAGAGGCCAAACTTGAGCGACGACGAACCGCTGTTGAGCGTGAGCATGATCTCGCGGTCGTCCATTGCGTTCACCGCTACCAGCGCCAGTCGCGCACTTCCGGCAGATCGTCGCCATGCTCGGCAATGTAGAGCTTGTGGCGCTCCATGGTCGTCCAATAGCGCGCGGTCTCCGCCTCGATCCTGTCGTGGAGCCGTGGGATGCGCTCGATCGCGTCGAGCGTCAGCCGATAGCGATCGAGATCGTTGAACACGACCATGTCGAACGGCGTCGTCGTGGTGCCCTTCTCCTTATAGCCGCGGACGTGGATGTTGCGGTGATTGGTCCGCCGGTAGGTCAGCTTATGGATCATCGCCGGGTAGCCGTGGAACGCGAAGATCACCGGCTTGTCGGCGGTGAACATCGCGTCGAACTCGCGGTCATCGAGGCCGTGGGGGTGTTCTGAGCGCGGTTGCAGGACCATCAGGTCGACGACATTCACCACGCGGATGCGGATGTCCGGGACGTATGCGCGGAGCATTCTCACCGCGGCCAATGCTTCGAGGGTCGGCACATCGCCGGCGCAGGCCATGACGACGTCGGGCTCGCCCTGGTCGCTGGCCCAGTCCCAGGCTCCTGCGCCCGCGATGCAATGGCGGACGGCCGCGTCGATGCCGAGCCACTGCCATTCGGGTTGCTTGCCGGCGATGATCAGGTTCACGTAGCCGCAGCTCTTGAGTGCGTGATCCGTCACCGACAAAAGACAGTTGGCATCGGGCGGAAGATAGATGCGCGCGACATCGGCGGTCTTGTTGGCGATATGGCCGATGAAGCCGGGGTCCTGGTGCGAAAACCCATTATGGTCTTGCCGCCAGACATGGGAGGTCAGGAGATAATTCAGCGATGCGATCGGCTTGCGCCAAGGAATCGCCTTGCTGACCTTCAGCCATTTCGCATGCTGGTTGACCATCGAATCGACAATGTGGGCGAAGGCTTCGTAGCACGAGAAGAGGCCGTGGCGCCCGGTTAGCAGGTACCCTTCGAGCCAGCCTTGGCACAGATGCTCGCTCAGCACCTCCATCACCCGCCCGTCCTGGCTCAAGTTGACATCGACCGGCTCGATCTCCGCCATCCAGGCCTTGGCCGTGACTTCATAGACCGCTTGCAAGCGGTTCGATGCGGTCTCGTCCGGCCCGAAGAGCCGGAAGTTTTCGGCCGCAGCGTTGAGTTTCATCACATCGCGGAGATAACCTCCAAGCACCGCCGTCGCTGCCGCCTTAGTCTGGCCGTGCTCAGGAACCTCCAGAGCGTAGTTTTCGAAATCGGGGAGCATCAGGGGTGTCAGCAATCCGCCGCCGTTGGCGTTCGGGTTGGATCCCATCCTGCGGTGCCCAGTCGGCGCGAGCGACGCATATTCCTCACGGAACTTGCCGTTGTTGTCGAACAATTCTTCCGGCCGATAGCTGCGCATCCATTCACCGAGCTGGCGCAGGTGCTCGGGATTCTCGAAGTCGGCGATCGGCACCTGGTGGGCGCGCCACGTTCCCTCGACGGGCTTGCCGTCGACGAATTTCGGCCCGGTCCAACCCTTCGGCGTGCGGAATACGATCATTGGCCATCGCGGCCGCTCGACCGACCCGCCAGCGGACCGCGCCGTCGCCTGGATTTCCTTGATCCGCGCGAGCACGGCATCGAGCGTCGCGGCGAGCTGCTGATGGACGTCGGCCGGAATATGGCCTTCGACGAAATACGGCTCATGCCCATAACCCCGCATCAGGCTGGTCAGTTCGTCGCGCTCGATCCGCGCCAGGACGGTCGGGTTGGCGATCTTGAAGCCATTGAGGTGCAGGATAGGCAGCACCGCGCCGTCGCGCGCGGGGTTCAGGAACTTGTTGGAGTGCCAGCTTGCCGCCAGCGGCCCCGTCTCCGCTTCGCCGTCGCCGACGACGCACGCGACGATCAAGTCGGGATTATCGAACACGGCACCATAAGAATGGAGGAGTGAATAGCCGAGCTCGCCTCCTTCGTGGATCGATCCTGGCGTCTCGCACGCGACGTGGCTCGGGATACCGCCCGGCCACGAGAATTGCCGAAAGAGCCGATGCATTCCGTTTCGGCTGCGCTCTATCGCTGGATAATGTTCGGTATAGGAGCCTTCGAGATAGGTGCTCGCCACAATACCCGGCGCGCCATGCCCCGGTCCAATGACGTTCATCATGTTTAGGTCATGCTCGACGATCAGCCGGTTCAGGTGAACGTAAAGGAAGTTCAGGCCTGGCGTCGTCCCCCAATGGCCGAGCAGACGCGGCTTGATGTGCTCGATCGTGAGCGGCTCTTCGAGCAGCGGGTTGGCGCGCAAATAAATCTGGCCGACCGAGAGGTAGTTGGCGGCACGCCAATAGGCGTCCATTCGCGCGAGCTGTTCGGCACCGAGCGTCGGCTGCGGGTCGGGTTTAACGCTGCTCACCGCGAAGCACGATCGGAGAGGGCTGCGGCACCAAGAGGACCTCCGCTTCGAGCCGTCACTTCGGCGCAGGCGCGCTCCGCCTCGTCCTTGACGTCTTGCAGATGCTGCGCCGCGAAGCGCTCCGTAAGGTCTTCGGTGATATGGTCGAAATGGACGTGCTTCTCCTCACGCATGCCGAACGCATGCATCAGGTATCGATCGAACACCGTTTCCAGGGCTGATTGCTCACCCTGCTCGTCCAACCAGACGCGGCGAGTGCCCGAGGTCGTGAAGCTCAAAAGTGTCTTGTCGCCGAGCAGGCTGGTCGGATTCCCCTCCTGAATAGCTTGCGGCACAACGGCAGTGCCAAGGACGCGGTCGACATAGCCCTTCAGCATCGCGGGCGCGCTCCCGAACCAGATCGGGTAGACGAGCACGAAGAGGTCGCTGCGCCGGATGATCTCGAGCTCATCCGCGACGTCGCGCAACGGATGGGGATGTCGCGGCCCCGGTCGTTCAATCGCCTTCAGGACAGGGTCGAAGCCGATCGCGTACAGGTCACGAAGCACCACCTCTTGACCGGCCCCGCGGACCGTCTCACAGTATGTCCGGGCGACCGAATGATTGAAGCTGTCAGGATCAGGGTGACTCAGAATCACCACATGTCGGCCGACGGAGTTTGGAGCCCGAGTCTGTTCGCTCATGTTCTGGTCCCACGAAAATAAACAAAAAAACGAATACGAGCTTCGCAGCGTGCGCACCCTTTGCGATCATGCGTATAACGCTGAACTGTAGCGATAGGTTCGCGACGAGGCTCGGTAGTGAACCGCCCCCCGGTTTGCCGGAGGCTCCAACTCCTCAAATGAGGGTTTTGGGGTCAAGGGGTTATCACGTGCACCATCCATCCTCGTTCGGCATCCCAGGTCCGAGCCCTATCGCATAGTACAGGCCCAGTATCCGGGCCTGTACAACCTCACATCCGGTGGCCGCTCTGAACGGCTGCACCAATATCCCGCTTTCGACGTTCAAGGGCTCAGGAGAGCGGGACCATTCTGAGAAGCGGCTTTTGAAGCCATAGCAGTTGGCGGTCCGTCCAACTGGATCCGTCAGGACCGATCAGTTCCTGGGGATTCAAAAATTCGACACGAATATCGTCAAGCAGTCTTCATGGATCTTCCTAGCGGGAGCTTTCCAATGTCTCTCAGTCGCCGAATCGCGTTAAGGTATCGGCGATTTGGTCGTTCCACGCTATAATCCGGTGACCCCGTTCAAGGGGGCGATCCACCTCAGTCGCCAGTGACAATTCGCTCACGTAATTTGCCGCTCGGTCGGAATATCAGCACTCGGCGCGGCGAGATGGGCGCTTCGACACCAGTCTTTGGGTTTCGGCCGATGCGCCCGCCCTTGTCGCGGAGTATGAAGGTGCCGAACCCAGGAATCTTGACGTTCTCGCCCTTTGCCAGCGCGTCGCGCATTTGATCGAGTATCTGTTCGACCAAATTCGCGCTGTCTGCATTCGACAATCCAATTTGGCGATGCAGTGCTGTCGCGAGATCGGCTCTCGTCAATGTGTCGTCGTTCACCAGCGCACCCTCAATTCCCAGATCCAACTCATAATTGACTATACGGTCAGTGTCGTCGTTTCGGTTCGGAAGAGCGAGGACGGGTACAAGTCGGAAATCAAAAGCCGCCGCACTACATACCAATCCCCAGCCCACGCCCCCTTCCCAGATCGATCCCCTGATGGAACGCGATTTCCGCGCCAAGCCTGCGCCCGCTGTCGAACGAGATCCCCAGTTGCTGCTTGCGGTTGGCCAGGATCGACTCCATCTGCGGATCGCGTTCGAGTGATTTGGCCATACCGCGCATCTCGTCTTGAATAGTGCGACGGCGATCAACGTCGCCCGCGACATAGGCGCGTTCGGCACCTTCGCTGAGCCGGTTCCACCGCTCAACAAACTTGTCGGCGCGTCTATTTGGATCGGTGCGGATGTCCCGCTGGATCGCGATCTGCTCGCGTGCGCGCCTGCTGTCACCGGTGGCGGCTTCGGGGGCGAGCGTCGCATCACGCGCATAGGCCTTTTCTGCATCGTCCGACGCATGGGGACGGACGGCATTGAGGTCGTGACGCGCTGCTTCCAGTTCGCGATCCTGATCGGGCGTTCCCTTGCCGCCGCGATCCTGCATCTCGAAGATCGCCTGTACCGCGCGCGCGTGGCGCGCGATGATGCGATCACGGGCCTCGGCTGGACTCAGCTCCGGCTCGGGCAGTGGCACCTCTGGCTTGGGCACACGAAGCCGCAAGCCATCGAACATGCCACGCGCCACTTGGGGCTCGGCGGCCGGTAGGTTGAGTTTCAGTCCGTCGAACATGCCCCGCACCTTCTCGGGCACGACCTTCTCGATCAGCTCGACCACGCGCTCACGAAACGTGATGCCGCGCCGCTCGGCGAACGCGCGCCCGGGATCGGCATCGCGCGCATAGTCGCTGGCCATTTCCTTGCCTCGCTCGCGCGACAGCGTGCGCGCCAGTTTGCCCTGGTCGGCAAAGTCGTCATTGCCGTAATGCAGCTCCACGCCGTCACGGTGGCGTGACAGCGCGACATAGGCGGCGTGACTGTCCATGCCCGGCGTCGCCAGCACAAAGGTTCGGTCGATCGTCATCCCTTGCGCCTTGTGGATCGTGGCGGCGTAACCGTGATCGAGCTGATCATAGTCCTTCATGTCGAACGCGATCGAACGGCCATCGTCGAGCTGTACCGCCATGCGCACAGCGGTGAGGTTCTCGACCGTGCCGAGCGTGCCGTTCTTCACGCCAAGTCCGCGCTCGTTCTTGAGGAACATCACCCGGTCGCCGCGCGCGAACTGGCGCGGCCCACGCTCCGTGTCGACCGCGACGTCCTCGCCGAGCATGCCCGCGTTGCGGACCCGCCCACGCGCCGCGTCATTGAGCGCCTCCACTTCTTTTCGGGTGTGGGTAAGGATGATCCGCGATGCCGACGGATCGCGCTGCCGGTCGCGATCCCAGCGCTCGACCAGGTCCGCGCGCGCTCCGTCGCGCGTTGCAGCGACATGGACCATATCGCGCTGGCTGTAGCCGTCGATCGCTTCCCCGGTAAGCCCGGTCGCCAGCTGCCGCGTCGCCTCGCGCTGCCAGCCCTCATGCTGGCGCCGGACCTCGGTGATCTCGACACCCCCTTGACGCTCGGCCGTCGCACGGAACGCCGCCCCCGCCTCGATCGCCTGGAGCTGTTCGGGATCGCCGATCAGTACAACCTTGGCACCGCGCTTCTCTGCTTCCGACAGCACGCGCTCCATCTGCCGTGAGCCGATCATGCCCGCCTCGTCGATGACGAGCACTGAACGCTGGTCGAGCAGCTCCCTGCCCTGCCCCCATTGATGCTCGATGCTCGCGATCGTGCGCGACGCGATGCCGGAGCCGCTTTCGAGATTTTCAGCAGCGATACCGGACAAAGCCAGGCCGTGGACTTGGTAGCCGGCGCTCTCCCATGCCTCACGCGCGACACCCAACATCGCCGACTTGCCGGTGCCGGCATAGCCAATCACGACACCCAGTCCCTTGTCTTCCGTGACATGCTCAAAGGCGCTGCGCTGCTCGCCCGACAGGATCATCCCCCGCGCTGCCGCCCGCGCCAGCGCGGTGTCGCGGTAGCGATCCGGCACAGCATGACGATCGCGCTGCGCCATCACACTTGTTGCGCGCTCCAGCCGCTGCTCGGTCGCAATCATCTCACGGCTGGTAAAGCGCTCCTCGCCGCGCCCGTCTCTGCCCAGCACGACCAGCTCGGGCGAGCCGCGCACCGCGCCCATCACCTGGTAGAACTGCTCCTTCCCCTCGCTATGCCGGTGCACGAACATCGCAAGGTCGCGCTTCGTGAACGTCGCTTGGCCGTGCGTGATTGCGTCGAGCGCAAGTCCCGGCTTGGCGATGATCTTCTCGCCATTGGCCCGCGCGGTCTCCAGATGCTCGGCGAGCCGTTCCGATGCCAATCCCTGCGCAGCCATGCGCGATGCCGCCGGCCCGATCTTGTGCTGCGGCTGGAGGTCGATCCCCTGCGCCTCCAGCGAGCGGTGATCGACACGCGCATCGATATCCGACTCGGCCAGCCGCTCGTTGACATGCTCGCTCCAGCGCTCGCGCCATTTCTCCAGCAGGGAGGTAGCATTCCAGTCGCGGTTCTTCGGACCGAACCCGTCATCGCCGACCTCACGCATCGTCAGCATGACATGCGCGTGCGGCTTGGCCAGGCCATCGGCGCCGACATCCCAATGCACGTTGAGATCGGCGATCATCCCGCTATCGACGAACTCGCTTTGCACGAAGTCACGGGCAAGCTCGATGCCCTGCTCCTTCGTCATCTCGCGCGGGATCGCAAACTCTATTTCACGGGCGAGTTGCGCGTCGATCCGTTTCTCGGTCGCCTCGACCTCGTTCCACAGCTTTTCGCGGTCGCCGAGTTCCTCCGGCGCGCCGTCCGGGAGCATCACTTCCGAATGAACAACGCCGGCCTTGTTCGAGAAGCCGTGGGTGCGGTCGAGCCGCTCGTCATGCAGCCGCGAGGCCGAGCGATAGGCGGCCGACGCCACCGCGCTCGATCCAACAGCGCGGGAGATCACCTTGGCCGAGAAGTGGTAGATCGCCATGGCGACCATCCATCTACACTTCTGAAGCGACGTCGGCACGACGTATAAGCGCGCCCTCCAAAGATTTCATCAATGTCGGGACAGATGAATCCCAAACAATCCCAATGCATTCCGACTGATCGAGCAAGCCGATAACTGGATGTCCCTCACCATGCAAATGAGGATGAGCCGTTGCGTAAACCACGCGATTACGACGCCGAACTGAAGGCGCTCACCGAAAAGGCGAGACAACTAAAGGAACGCAAGGTCCGCCAGCTCGGCGAACTGGTCATCGCGACTGGCGCCGATGTGCTGTCGATCGACGAACTGACCGGCCTGCTGCTCGCCAGCGTCTAGCGTGCAGATACGGCAAGGAAGGAGAACTGGCGCAAACGCGGCGCTGAGTTCTTTCAGCGCGGGGCGGCACACGTTGCGGACAACACTCGCCGCGACAATGTCGGCACTGCGACGAGCGATAGCGGGACGCTACCGCTTGCAAGCCCGGCGCGCCAGAACTGACGCGCGCGTCTGGGTCATGAAACGCCGCGAACGCACGCGCCAACTCATCGGATTGGGCGGTCTGATCGCCAAGGCCGGACTGGTCGAACTGACCGGCGATGATCGCGCGGTGATGCTCGGCGCTTTGTCGGAAGTGGCTGCGCGACTGCGAAGCGACCAGCGCGACGTATGCCTCGCAGTCTGGCGACGGCGGGGGAAACGCACCTTCGCCCACGACCGGGTAGCGCCGGATGCGTCGTTCGATAATTGACCTATTCGGCGGCGGCTTCCTGTAGCGCTGAAAGCCGGTCCCGGCAAACCGAATCAACGATCTCGCGGAGGCTCGCCACACACCCGGCCAGTGCTGTCAGATCGTCGGGGCCGATAGCGTAGCTCGGCGAATACCTCGCCTCGACATAGGCGCGCTTCAATCGCTCGAATCGACTGCGGTCGAGCCGGGTCGCGCGCGGCCAAGCCCCGATCAGCCGGGATTCCTTGTCCTCGGCAAGCGAGCGCAGAAATTTGATGTTGTGCGAGCGTGGAAAATACAGCGTCTCAGTGAGCAAAAAACAGATGTAGAGCCGCTCGGTCGCTTGATGCAGGAGAAACGCAGCCAGCTTCCTTTTGTCGCGCCCAACGGCATCAGTCGCGCTCTGCATAAAATCGGCAGCGCTTTCAAAATATTCATCGAAATATGCCTGCGCCATCCGGTAAGCATCGGCTGCGGTCAGCGGCATGGGCGTCGCGAGCGTGTGACAGGGCAGCTCATAAAGCGCGATGCCATCGCGGGCGATATCGACCCAGAAATATTCGCCGCGCTTGAGCGCTGAATTCACCTCGTCGAGCGAATGGACGATGATGTTGACCGGGCGCGCGATCGACGGATCGCGCAGGATCTTGTCCTCGGCGACATACCAGTAATCGGCGACGTCGGTCAGATCGGCGTGGCTGACGACAACCAGCAGATCATAATCGGACTGATAGCCGTTCTCCGGCTCATCGACCCAATCGTCGCGCGAATAACTGCCGAACAAAATGACCTTGTAGATTTTGCCACTCCGCCGGTGTGGCTGCGTCGCGCGCGCGATCACCGCGCCGAACTCATCCATCAGAATGCGCTGGACGCGCGCCAGCTCGGCTTGCTGAACTTCGGGTAGATGATCGAGGTCGGATTTCACTTTGTCTTCCTAGCGGGACGGCGGCGAAGCGCCAACCTTGCCCGGCGACCGCCGGGCAAGGTTTCGCCCAATCAACCAAGCCAGCGCCGCCACCAATGGCGGCGGGGATTGTCAAGGTTACGCATCAGATTGTACATCGATTTGGCGAACTGCCCCTCGACCTGAGCAACCGTAAGGCCCGTTCGCTCGGCAATGTCGGCATAGCTGCAATCGTCGAGCCGGACGGCGAGGAATATCTCGCGTTGCAGCGGGCGCAAACGGCACACCGCATCCTCGATGCGTGCGATCTCTCCGGCCTCGGGTACGATCTCGGGGCGGTGGTCATCGCGGCCGACAATGGTCCGCTCAAAGGCTCGACGGGCGCGCTGATACAGGGATGGATCGATGCTTTCGTTCATCGGATATCTCCCGGTGCAGCAATGATCTGCGGGGCGGGTACCGCCAGCGCCGCATACTTGAATTCCATCCTCCTCACTCCTTCAAACACCGCGCCCGGCGCCGGGATGGCGGGTGGGCGGCAGGAGCGGACCGACAGGCCCGCGCATAGCGGCGGGCGGCACCCGCAGGGCTGCAACGAAGTGGAAGACCTGGGCGAAGCCCAGGTTGCGGCTCGCCGCGGCGGGCCTATCGGGTAGCGCCGCCCACCCGCCAGATCGATGCCGGAGGCTAACGCCACCCGCGCCTGCGCGGGTGCCCATATGCCGGACGGCACGTCCGGCCCTACGTCATGCGATCGTTACGGCTGTGCCCACGAGCCGCCAAAGGCGGCTCGGTGGCGCGAAGCGCCATAGAGCGCCACCGCGCCCAGCGCGGGGACGCCCGGTAAAAGAGCTATTTTTCACACGAACGCGATGGTGCCGGACAACGACGGAAAGTTGGGGATAGCTACGGTGTAGTTGCTTGATCCGGCACCGTTTTCAGCACTCTTGAAACGGCCGCTGGATCGGCTCAGTTCCAGTCACGGGGAGCAAGTGCAACACAAACGATGCAGGAACGACCCATAACCACCGACACCCCCGACCGTATCGTTCGGCTCAAGATCGTCCTCGATCGCACCGGCCTCAGCCGCGCCACGCTCTACCGAAAGATGCAGGCCGGCACCTTTCCCGATCGGATCAAGATTGCGGCGCGATGCGCCGGCTGGCGCGACTCAGCCGTCAACGCGTGGATGCGCAATCCGATGTACTACACCGTTGATGATAAAACCTCTCCAACGGGCGCGGCGGCCTAGCCAGACTTGCCATCTGGCTTTCCGCTGGCGGGCCGGAGACGGTCCGCCAGTGTCTCGGATGTGCGCCGCGAGGTCGTCGACCATGGGGGGAACGTGCCCACCGCGACCGTAAAGTCACGCTTTCTGGCGTTGCCGGTGCTGCGAGAGCAGACTTTGGAGCAGGCGCCGTACAGTTGCCCGGCACCAAGCGGCGCCTGAGCCTAATCAGCCGACCCTCCCCCTGGGGCGGGCTCCTCCTCGGCTGTGAAGTTGGCGGCCCTCTGGTCATAATCCGCTGCCAGCTCGAGGTGGATGCTTCGCGCGGCTGGCGTGGTTGCCAGTTCCGCCATCGCCCGCGCCTTCACCGCGCGGCTGGCAAAATACTCCCGGTCGATTTGTTTCGGCATCGTGCCTCACACGTAACAGCGGGAGCGCTTCATCGTCTCTCGAACACCGATTCGGCAAAGCGGTCTCCGCGATGCGCGGAATTTAATCCGATTGGGGTCGTGAGTCACCTATCACGAGCGCCGCGTTTCTGAACTGGATCGTTTCCAGCACGCCGCCGCTATCGTCGGTGATGTCGACATGTCCGCGAAGGTCGATCGCTCCCTTCTGTACCTCGTGCGCCAGCACGTCGCGAATGCCGGCAACGGCCATCGCTCGGGCCGCGTGCAGATCGGGAAGGTCGACACCCTCCTGGTCGGGAGAGTCGATGTGTTCGTTACGCAGGTGAAGGCGATAGCGCGGCATCCTCGCTATATGGCAATTCGGGCAATCCCGCGCGACGACCCAGGTTAAGGCCTGCCGCGTATAGGCCCGATATCGTAGATGCTCGTCGCGCCAACGTGACGGGCTGGAGGACGCCTACTTCCCCCCAAATGCATGGCACGAGCAGTAGCGATGGACGCCGCATCCGTCTCAGCCAGACTGTGGTGTTTCGTGACGAGTACGCGATGATGGCGCGCGGCTAACGGAAGATTGCGGCCATGGCGCTTCGTCAGGCGGGCTATGAAGCCGCGCAGCCGATCGGTCGAGCATTTGCAAACTCGCGCATTAAACCGGTTGGAAGTCCGGTTATGTGTTATGGAGATTCATCGCCACCGATCATGCCGCGAGCAGGATGGCGACCGAGGGCAAAGACACGCTCCCGCTTGCTGCCGGAGAACCGCCATGGCTGAAGAGACCGACTTAACTTACCTTATCTTGCGCGAATTCCGGTCGCGGGAATTGGCAGTCGCCACTAGCGACGTGTCAGCGCGGATCGTACACCTCAAGATGGCTGCGGGCTATGCCGAGCGGACCGCTGCGGACAAGCAGTTCATGATCGGTCATACAAATCTATAGCTACTGTCGATCAAGGCGGTACCGGGCGCGCGGTGATATCGTCCGGCGCGGATCGGTGAAACTATGTTGAGCGATGGTGACCATCCCCGCTACCAACCCGGCCGCGAGTCCTTCGGCCGCTGGCTTCTCGCCCAGCACGTTCGCGGTGACTGGGTCGGCGATCTCGCCATGGCCGCTCGCGGCGACAGGACGTTTCCCAAGGACGGCGATCCCGAAGAAGTGCGCAAACACCTCAGCGCGCAACAGGCCTACGTCAACGTGCTCCAAGCGGTCGATGATGCTGAAAACGAGTGGAATCGTCGTTGAGGTACTCGCGGCGGACGCGGTGCGCGCTCTTAAACTTTTCCTGGTTTTGAGCCATGCTGGCCAGCCGGGTGCCCTCTGTGCCCATTTGGCGACGCGGAGCAGTGTTGGTCAAACGGAGCGGACATCACGCTGGATCTCGGCCAACGTCGCGCGGCCTTGAATAAATGGAAGTTTGGCGGGGCTCAACAACTGACGCCCACGCGCCCGACAACATATTTATGGCGCGGCGATCACGAAACTAGGCCGAGGTCAGAGCGACCTCGACCTACCCCACCACTGGAAAGCCAGAGACTCTCGGTCAGCATGCTCATGTACACCCGAAACGACGTGACCGCCCATTAGGGAAAGTACGCATCGGATGTGCCGGATCATGTGGATGCCCCCTTCGACCAGCCTCCAAAAATGCGGACCGCTGCAGCGTGGCACCGGAGAAGGACGATCACAGGACCCACGTCCAGGACCAGGCAGCACCAATCCAGCTGATCGTCTCAATTGTCGCATTTATTTCGATTGCGTCACACGAGGGCGCTGAAAATTCGTTTTGCAAACATCCGGTCCGGTGCTGCGGCGCGCTTACTCTTTTCCGCGGGCTATGAATGCCCCGGCAAGCATGACAAGCGTTACCGCAGCCGCAGTGATCAGCAATCCCATCATTGACGCGTCCCCTGCCCGCGCTGATAAAACAACGCCCGTCACGCTAGCAAAATTGGATGGTGCCGAGAAGCGCGTCTCGGCGCCCAACCTGCATAACCAGCTATTTGACGATCTTGCTCGTCATCACCTCCGTTTTCGGGCTGCCCGGTGCTGTGCCTCGGGCGCCGAGCCGCCCGTATCAGACATGACGGCCGGTGAACAATCGGTTCAACCCGCGGCCGTTGAGGGCGGGTCCGATGATCCGTTGAAGTCGATCGCACTCGCCGCAGCGTCAGAATAGTCTATAGTTTGCCCGTGCCCTTCAGCGTTGTATTCCTCGATGGTGACCGCGTGGTGGCGACAACTCGTTGCGGCGAGAGCCTTTCCGCCGCGAAAGAGCACGCCATGAGCCGTCTGCCGATCCAACGCCGGCGCAGTGGTGCGAACCAGGTTCAGGTGCGCAACGAGATGGGTGAAGTGGTATTTCAATACCGGCTGAGCTAAGCGCGTGACCACCCAGCACGTCGCGATGCGCGGGACAAAGAAGCCCCGCCGTTGCCGACGGGGCCGGTTGTTGCACTATCCAGGGACCTTGTGAACGCTCCAGCCACGTTATGTATTCGCATTGGGCAGGAGATCGCTGTCCCAAGCTATGTGACCGGCACGGTCAGCGACGATCGCGCGGTCCATCCCGTGCCGGACTATCCCGTCAGTAGCCATCCGGATCATCGCCGCGAGGGTGCCATCCCACGCTGTTGAGCCGCGCTCCATGCCACCGCGATAATAATAGATACGGTACATGAACCTCACCTCTCCGCACAAAGCAGCATCCCGAGTCCCATGTACGCGGCGCGGCCTTCCGACTCTACGATTCTGTTTCACGCCTAACGCGAGCAGTTTGTCTAAAATGGCCGCGTCGTCTTGGGACTGCGTCCCCGGTGACCATCATCGAGATCACGAGCAGCGTTCTGATCGGACATAGTATCGATTCGCAGGCAAGATATCGCCACCTCAGGACGATCGTGAACAGCGACAACAACCGCGTTCAGTGCGACACCATGGGCCCGGCCAGCGCCCGCTCGTCGAAAACTTGCACGCCGCACACGGGAGACACGCCGTGATCAGGAAACTCATCATTACCATCGCGACCGTAGCCGGTGCTGGCATTGGCGTAACCCCACCTCGACCCAGGACTATTATGGCCGGGGACTCGCATCACCAGAACGACAATCGCAGCGATGGTGGCAACTACCGCGACGATCGCCATCAGGGTGCACACTACCAGAATTACCGTCAGCGGCAGGAGGACTATCGCCGCTACCGCGAGACCGGTCTTGAGCTTCATTGGGTAGAGCCGATGTTCACAGGGCAGCAAATTCCCTCCCATAAATTCCGGCGCATTAGGGGTAGGCCGCTTCTCTGCGACCTTGCGCCGCCGAATGGAACACTTCAGAGCGGTGTCGCAGCTTCCGATCGCATAAGAAGATCAGCGTGAAAGCCCGGACTGATTGGCGGATTCATTGCGGCACCTGGAACCCCGACAAAATGGTGTTGAAAGTCCAGTTCCTGACGGGAGCATGATGCCGCATTGGGTCCGGCATCTGCCCGGCTACGCCGCCCTCAGTTGGCTGCGGCAAATGATCTTAGACGGGAATTTTCGCGAGACGGCCAGATTGCGATCCTCACCCCCGTCCGGTCTGTTCCAGCCGACCGGCCACACCAAGCTCGATCGTCACCCCGACCTGTTCTCCTTCGCGCGTGAGAGCGTGGGCGACGGCCCCGATCGGCAGCTGCTGTCGTTTGGCTGCTCGACCGGCGAAGAGGTCTTCTCGTTGCGCCGCTACTTCGCCGAAACCCGGATTACCGGCATCGACATAAGCCCGCGCCGTATCCGCGAATGCCGGCGCCGCGCGCTGCGGCTTGGCGGCGATCCAGCGATCCGGTTTGCCGTCGCCGCGTCCGCCGAGGATTTCGCTCCTGAAAGTTTCGACGCGATCTTCGCCAATTCGGTGCTTCGGCATGGCGACCTGGCCCTCGCGCCGCCACAGTGCGACCACCGACTACGCTTCGCCGATTTCGAACGCGTCGTCTCGGGACTCGCGCGCTGCGTCAGACCTGGCGGCCTGTTCGTGCTGCGTCATACCAATTTCCGCTTTACCGACACCGAAGCTGCCAAAGACTTCGAAACAATACTGCGCATGCGGCGCGACGGGAAAACACCCCTTTATGATACCGCCAACCGGCTGGCACCGCCGGAGCGCGAGGAGGCAGTGGTGTTTCGACGGCGGGATTGATGTTTCGACGATGCGTTCGCGGTGATCGCTCTGTGAGACCTCCCACGTTACGCCCCACGCCACGCGCGCGAATGGAACCGCTTCGGGACGATCATGAACCCCGCATAACAGCCGCGTTCAGCGTGACGCCATGCCGGCGCAACTAGAGCGGCGGTGTGGAGAACGTGCAAGGCGCACGTGGGAGACACGCAGTGATCAGGAAACTCATCAGCGCCGCCGCCATCGCGACCATGGCCGGTGCCGGCCTTGGCGCGGCCCCGGCGTCGGCCCAGGACTATTATGGTCGAGATTCGTACCACCAGAACGACGATCGCGATGATCGTGGCGACTACCGCGACGATCGCGATCAGGACGCGCGCTATCAGGATTACCGTCAGCAGCAGGACGATTATCGCCGCTATCAGGAGCAGCGTCGCCGCGCGCAATATCGCGCGCAATATCAGGATCAGTATCGCGGCTATGCCAGTGACGGCTATGCGCACGATTACCGCGATGGCTATCGCCAGCCGCAATATCGCCAACGCCGGTGCAGCTCCGGCACGACCGGCACGATCATCGGCGGCGTGTTTGGCGCACTCCTCGGTCGGGAAGTCGGCCGCGGCGGCCCTTACAACGAGCCAAGCACAACCGGCGCCATTCTCGGTGCCGGTGGCGGGGCTCTCGCCGGGCGCGCAATAGAGCGCAGCGGCTGCCGGTGAGCGCGGCGCAAAGGAGGAGAACGGACATTTTTCGCAAACTTACCATTGCCGCAGTGCTGTCAGCGGCGTCCCTGGTGGCGGCAATCCCTGCCGCTTCCGCACAAACCGGTGTAACGCTGACCTTCGGGACCGGCGGGTACAGCTATGACGACTATGGCGATCAGCGCTACGATGCGAATGGAGGCTACGCTTACCCGCAGCCGCCGAATTACAATTACTACAACTACCGGGACCGCAGCTGGCAGGAGCGCGAGCGCCGGGAGCAGATCGAGCGCTGGCGTCACGAGCGCGCTCGCGAAGACTATTGGCACCGCCAACGCGACGAGCACCGCGGCGACCGGGACGACGACGACGATGACTGAACCTTTCGGTCCCCGGGGATCGCTAATCTCCGGGCGTGGACCGGTCCTGAAGCGGCACGTTGGCCCTTCTTCATGTACTGCCTTGAGTTAAAGTTGGAAATCGGCAACCAGCTGGCGTCCCGATCAGCGCCGGTTGGGACCGACCCTCAGAATAATTTTGATATACAAATCAGTCCCGGGCGGTGTTGTGCGCGCGCTACCGCTTTAGCACCAGTCCACGATCCGATGTTCTACGGCGTTGAGGATGGGGAGCGGACACGGGGCCGCAGTCGCCCGAATTCAATCTCGACGCTTCAGGAATCGCCCCGCCGAAGCCCATGATCGTGTGGGACAGATATGCGGGACGCATCTGGCCGGTTTCGCTTCGGACAAACTGCCAGTCAGTTCCGGGGGCTATCGTACCATAAAAGTTCACCCAGTTGATGGTACCTCTGATGGTATAGATGAAACCAATTTACCGATTATTCGTTTAATCTCAAATCATTAAACCAATATCACAGCTACCGTAGGGGTCACCAGTCTTTTCGTCCAAATAGCTGACACGCAATCGATCAATCAGGAAAATGATCGACCCGTCGTTCATAGACTCGACGGGTCAAACGCGGACACGGGTGGACGAATTTTCCTATTATTGGCGAGGCACCTGGGATTCGGAGGTGCATCGCGATCGGACCCGGCCCTGTCGCAACAGGACGGCTAGCGTCGCCGCAGTCCGTCGAGCAGCAGGCGCACCACGAACTGTTCATATTGATGCTCGAGCTCGCTCATGTCGGTGTCGGGCGGGACGAGCAGGCGGATCAGCGGCTGGCCCGATGCGAAGAAGTCACTGATGCCGACGATCGCCAGATGCAGGAACAGGGGATCGAATTCGGCAAGTTCCTTGTCCTTCGCATGGCGCCCGAGCCGTTCGTAAAAGTCGATCGGCCCCTTGCTCCAGGCCCGCACCTGATCACGCACCGCCGGCGAGCGGGCGCCGCTCAGTTCCTCGACCATCAGGCGCTGCATGTACTTGGCTGAGCGCGTGAAACGAAACGTCCGGTGGATGAACTCCTCCAGCGCGGCGACGGGATGATCCTGCGCGAAGGGCGGGTCGTCCGATTCGGCCAGGTGCTTCGCCACTTCGAGCAGCAGCGCTTCGCGCGAGCCGAAATAATAGCGAATCAGCTTTGGATCCACGCCCGCCTCGCGCGCGACGGCGGCAATCGAAACCTCATTGGGGGGCGATGTCCGCAACAGGTTGAGCGCGGCGGCGAGCACCGTATCGCGCGCCTCGCCACCGACCCCGGCGGCGGGCCGCCCCTGACGCCGCCGCTTTTTCGCCGGTTGGCCCGCGCCTGTATCCGCTTTCACGCCTTCTTTTTTCATGCACCGATTGTTGGCAGGGACGGGCGGCCGGGGCAACCGTCGCAACAATTCTTGCAAAGCGGAATTTCGGTCTTACAAGCGCCGATAAAGCAGCGAAAGCAGCAAGGAGAGACGGATGCGGACCTGGCCCTTTACCCGCGGCGTGCACGATCTGGGCAACGGCCTGTATGGCTATGTCCAGCCCGATGGCGGCTGGGGCTGGTCGAATGCTGGCCTGATCAGCTCGCGCGGCGAGACGTTGCTGGTCGATACGCTGATGGGGCTCGACCTGACGCGCGACATGCTCGACGCCTTCAAAAAGGTGCCGGGCGGCGAGCGCATCGACCGCCTGTTCAACACCCACGCCAACCCCGATCACTTTCTCGGCAACGGGCTGGTCGAGGGTGCCGAGATCATCGCGACGACGCGGTGCCGCGACGACATGCACGATTACGATCCGCACGGCTTGGCGGCGCTGCGCACCAACTACATGAACATGGGCGATGCCGGCGCCTTTCTGTTCGAAACCATGGGCCGCTTCGATTTCGGCGGGATCGACGCCTTCACCTTCCCGACCACTTTGTTCGACGGCCACATGACGCTGACGGTGGGCGACAAGACGGTCGAGCTGGTCGATCTCGGGCCGGCCCACACCAATTCCGACACGCTCGCCTGGGTGCCGGCGGACCGCACCGTTTTCACCGGCGATCTCATCTTCAACGAGGGGCACCCGATCATGTGGGCCGGCCCGATCGAGAACTGGATTGCCGCCTGCGAGCACATCGTGTCGCTCGATCCGGCGATCGTCGTGCCCGGGCACGGCCCGATCACCGACGTGACCGCGGTCAAGAACCTCAAGGCCTATTTCGAATATGTCCGCGACGAAACGCGCAAGCGCTTCGATGCCGGCATGGGCTGGAACGAGACCGCGCGCGATATCAACATGACCGAATATCGCGGCTGGTCCGACCCTGAACGCATCGTCGCCAATGTGTTCTCGCTCTACCGGCATTGGGGCACGCAGTTCACCCCCGACGAGGCGCGTGACCTGTTCGGCGCGATGGGCCGTTATCATTGGGAAACGACCCGTCATGCCGAGGGTTGCCAGCATGACCATTGAGATCAATGCGACGCATGATCCGGCGGTGACGAGCTGGGTCGCCAGCGCGAATGGCGACACCGACTTTCCGCTGCAGAACCTGCCCTTCGGCCTCTTTCGCACGGCCGCGAGCGGCGCACGCGGCGGCGTCGCGCTGGGCGACTGCATCATCGATCTGCCCCGCCTGGCTGAGACAGGCCTGCTCGACGGCGACGCCCTCGCCGCGGCGCGGGCGGGATCGCACGACACGTTGTTGCCGTTGCTCGCCGCCTCCCCCGCTGCCGTCAATGCGCTGCGGGCGAAAATCTTCGCGCTGTTCCGCGACGGCAGCGCGCACCGCGCGGCGCTGGAGCCCGTGCTGGTCGCGATGGACGAAGCCGAGCTGCTGATGCCGATGAAGCCGGCCGCCTTCACCGACTTCTGCACTTCCTATGAGCATATCTCGCGCATGGGCGGCGGCGGTGTGCCCAAGCTTCCCGCGCTGTCGCTGCCAGTCGCCTATAATGGCCGCGCCAGTTCGGTGCGCGCGAGCGGCACCCCGGTCGTCCGCCCGATGGGACAGTTCGAGGCACCGGCGGGCAGCAATGACGTGCATTGGGGGCCGGAGCCGATGCTCGATTTCGAGCTCGAATTCGGCGCTTGGCTGCGCGCGGGTAACGACCTGGGTGTTCCGGTGAACGTTGCGGAGGCCGAGGCGCTGCTGTTCGGTTGCTGCCTGGTCAATGACTGGTCGGCGCGCGGCATCCAGTTTTTCGAGATGATTCTCGGGCCCCATCTCGGCAAGAGCTTCCTGACGACGATCAGCCCGTGGATCGTGACGATGGAGGCGCTCGCGCCGTTCCGCGTCGCCGCGCGCGGCCGGCCCGACGCCGAGCCGGCCGTTCCCGCTTATCTGGACGACAGGACCGACCGCACGCACGGCGCGATCGCCGCCACGCTGACCGCCGACCTCGCCACTGCCGCCGGCGCAAGCCAGCGGATCGTCGAGACCGAGCTTGCCGATCTCTACTGGACGTTGGCGCAGATGGCGGCGCACCAGGCCTCGAACGGCGCGCCGCTCGAGCCGGGCGACCTGATCGCGACGGGCACCGTGTCCGGCGCGGCCGACACGGCGCGAGCGTGTCTCGCCGAGATCATGCTGCGCGGCGGCAGCCCGATCGCGCTGCCCGACGGGTCGACGCGCAATATGCTGGAGGATGGCGACACGCTGACCATCCGCGGCCGCGCGCATGCCGCCGGCTACCGGCCGATCGGTTTCGGCGATTGCAGCGGCACCGTCGTTCCGGCGCGGAACGGCACGGAGACAGACGCATGACGATCACGACCTGCGGCGACCGCCCGCCGATCCGCGTCAATGCCCGGGGGCGGCATCTCGTCGTCGATATCCACTGCCATCTCGGCATTCCGGCGGCCGACGCGATCGTCCAGGCGGTCTATCCCGGCCCGCCCCCCGGCATCAACGACTTCACCAACGCCAAGACGAGCGAGGTCAACCGCGCGCAGTTCGCCGCGATCGGCCGCACGCTCAACACGGTCGACACGCGGTTGCAGGACATGGACCGGCTCGGCATCGACGTGCAGGCGATCAGCCCGAGCCCCGGGCAATATTTCTACTATACCGACCCCGAGACCGGCCGCGCCGCGGCACGTGCGGTCAATGACGGCATCGCCGCCGCGGTCGAAGCGACACCGGGCCGCTTCGTCGGCATGGGAACGGTGCCGTTGCAGGATGTCGGCCTCGCGGTCGAGGAGATGCGGCGCTGCGTCCGCGAGCTGGACCTGCGCGGGATCGAGATCAGCTCGAACGTCAACGGCGTGGATTATCACGACGCACGCTTCCGACCGTTTTGGGCGGCAGCGGAGGAGCTTGGCGTCCTGCTGTTCATCCATCCGCTGGGGTTCACCCATGCGCAGCGGATGAGCGATTATTATTTCAACAATCTGATCGGCAATCCGCTCGAATCGACGCTCGCGATCGGCCATCTGATTTTCGGCGGCGTGCTCGATCGGCATCCGGGGTTGAAGATCTGCGTCGCACATGGCGGCGGTTATATGCCCGGCTATTGGGGCCGCATGGACCATGGCTGGCACGCCCGCGCCGATTGCTCGGCGGATTGCGCGCACAAGCCGTCCAGCTATCTGCGCAAGCTCTGGCTCGATACTTTGGTGTTCGACCGCGACGAGCTCGACAGTCTGGTGCGGACGCACGGCGCCGACCGGCTGTGCCTCGGCAGCGACTATCCCTTCGACATGAGCGAACCCGACCCGGTGGGTTTCCATGCCCGGCTGAGCGACGACGATCAGGCGCGGATCATGGGGCTCAATGCCGCGGACCTGCTGGGTCTGACGGTCGAACGACCGGGCGCCGGCGCATAGCGATAACAGGCACCGGCCTCGGCGACGCCCCGACAACGAAGATTCCCATCGGACGGCCGCAAAGGTCGCCGGCCCAGGCAGGAGAGTGAGCGGCATGACATCGGCCGATCTGACCAACCGGAACGTGCGCGCGGGCCCGACCCTGGCCGCGCTGTTTCTCGCCAACACGCTGAGCTGGGGCGACCGCGCGCTGCTCGGCGTCGTCGTCGACCCGGTCAAGCGCGACCTTCTGCTCAGCGACACGCAGATGTCGTTGCTGAACGGCGCGGTCTTCATCGCCTTCAACCTGGTCGCCGGGGTCGCCATTTCGCACTGGGTCGATCGCGGCAATCGCAAGCTCATCCTGCTCATCGGCGTGATGATCTGGTCGATCGCCACCGCGCTGATCGGTATGGCCAGCGGCTTTGCCAGCCTCGCGGCGGCGCTGGTGCTGGTCGGCGTCGGCGAAGCGACGGTATTTCCGGTGGCCTTGTCGATGATCGGCGATCTGCGCGCGCCGGCCGAACGACCGCGCGCGGTGGCGACGTTTCAGGCCGGCACCTTTGTCGGGTTGATCGGCGGTTCGATCCTGGCCGGCGTGTTGGCGGCGGCGCATGGCTGGCGCTGGATGTTCGTCGCGTGCGGGATCGGCGGGCTGGCGCTGATGCTGGGCATGGTCTTCGCGGTGCGCGATCCGGTCCGCCGGCAGGGCGATGCGCCGCTCGACGCGCTTGTCGGCGGCAGCGGCGCGATCCGGCGCGTGCTGGCGACGCCCGGCTTTGTGCCACTGTCGCTCGGCATCGGTTTTCTCGGCACGGTCGGCGCGGTGCTCGGCGCCTGGGGGCCCGCCTTTCTGCAGCGCAGCCACAACGTCCCGCTCGCGCAGGTCGGCGCGGTGATCGGGCCGACGGTCGGGATCGGCGGGATCGCCGGCACCGTCATCGGCGGCCTCATCGCCACCATGCTCGTCCGCCGCCGCGGCAGCGAGCGCGCCGGGCTGCTCGTGCCGCTGGTCGCGACCCCGCTCGCCACGCCGTTTCTCGCTTTGTTCGTCTTCGCGCCGAGCATCGGCGGCGCCATGGCGGCGACGGGGATCATGACCTTTCTCGTCTCGCTCGGCGTCGCACCGTGCTTCGCGCTGGGCAGCGGCATCGTCGGTCACCGTGTCCGCGCGCTCGCCTCGACCTTGATGCTGTTCGCCTTCGGCCTGATCGGCAGCGCGATGGCACCGTTCGTCGTGGGTCTCGTCAGCGACGCGCTGGCGCCGCGTTACGGCCTGGAATCGCTGCGCTACGGCCTGGCGACGATGATCGTCGCGCCACTGGTGGCGACGCTGCTGCTGGTCATCGCCTATCGCCACCTCGGCGACGTCGCGCCCGCGACCGATCGCGTCGATCCGGTGGCCATGCACTAGCGCCGGGAAGGCGACCCGCGCCCGCCAACCATGGCGCCCTGCCGCGCGGCGTGCCGCGACGACGGCTGACCGCGCCTGATCGCAGGACTCTTCGACGTGAATCCAACCGCGCCTGCCCCACCGCGCAAACCGGTCCGCGGGGCTTGAGCGTTACCGATATTCATGATACCCGGAATAAATAATTCAGGAATGTGGGAATTAGCCGCATCCGATCGGAGAGGAGAGACGATAATGAAGAGCGTGGTCTTGCTGCTCGCTACCGCCAGCACCCTGGCGATGATATCGCCCGCCGCTGCACAGGTGGCACCATCGACGACATCTGACGAAAGGGGCGCACCGGCGCCGCAGTCCGTGCCCGACGCCACCACGCCCGACTCGGGCGTCGGACTGGCGGATATCGTCGTGACCGCGCAGCGCGTCTCCGAAAGTGCGCAGCGCGCGCCGATCGCCATCAGCGTCGTCAAGCCCGATGATCTGCTGCGGCAGGCCGTGACCCGGCCCGAGGATCTGTCACGGGTCGTCCCCGCGCTCGTCGCCGAAAGCACGGGCGGGTCCTACACGACCTTCGTTCTGCGCGGTGTCGGCAACACCACGATCAACGCCTATTCGGATCCGGCGGTCGCCTTCAACTATGACGGCGTTTATATCGGGCGCCCGTCCTCGACCAGCGGCAGCTTCTACGACCTCCAGCGCGTCGAGGTGCTGAAGGGGCCGCAGGGAACGCTCTATGGCCGCAACGCGACGGGCGGCGCGATCAACGTCATCCCCAACCGGCCGCAACTCAACAAGAGCACGGTCGACGCGGTGGCCAGCTATGGCAATTACAACGCGCTCACCGCGCAGGGCGCGGTCAACCTGCCGATCGGCGACAAGGCGGCCTTCCGCATCGCCGGCAATTACGCGTCGCACGACCCGTTCTATAATGACGGCACCAACGACCAGAGCGAATATGGCGCGCGCGTCCAGCTCTATGCCGAGCTGACCCCGACGCTCAACACGCGCATCTCCGCCGATTTTGCCCATCAGGGCGGCGCCAAGCTGTTCGCGACCTATGTCGGGACCGCCACGCCCAATTTCGGTCAGACCGGTTTCACCGGTTACACCTTTACGCCGACCAATTATGCGCCGGGAGAGGGCATTTTCAGCCCGAAATCGCAGGCCTATCTGGCGTCGCACTATATCGTGCAGGCCGGGCGCGCCGGTGAGGTGGTGCAGGGCCGGCCCTATAATGACAATAATTTCTGGGGCATTCTCAGCGAGACCAACTGGAGCGTCGGGCCGGGCACGCTGACGCTCGTCCCCGCCTATCGCGAGTCGAAGCTCGACAACCTCATCACCCCCGGCATGAACGGCGCCGGCACCAAGGAAAAGGATCGCCAGTTCAGCACCGAGCTGCGCTATGCCGGGAAGGCCGGTGCGTTCGATTTCGTGCTCGGCGGCTATTATTTCGGCGAGCATGTCCGCGCGAACACCTATTTCTCCCAGTTCGTGCTGGTGCCCTATCAGAACTTCACCACGACGACCGATTCCTATGCCGGCTTCGGTAAACTCACCTGGCACGCCAGCGAGAAACTCAGCCTGACCGCGGCGGGCCGTTACACGCAGGACAAGAAGCGCTTCGACGGCATCAGCGACACTTATATCCTGTTCTGCGGCAATCCGGCCACGTTCCCGCCCAACCAGTGCCCGACTTTGCCCTTCATTCCGCTGCTGCCTGACGCGGCGTCGCTGCGCGCCTTCTATGCCGCGAACGGCATTCCGGTGACCAATGTGCCGCTGTTTGCGCTGCCGCCCGCCTTTGGCGGATCGCAGACGGCGCCCTTCGTGCTCAACGCCCCGACCTCGATCAACGCCGGGCTCAGCAATACGAAATTCACCTATCGGCTCGGCGCCGACTATCGCTTCTCGTCCGGCTCGATGGCCTATGTCAGTTACGAGACCGGCTATCACGCCGGCGGCTTCGCCTTTGCCCAGGGTCTCGAAAGCTACAAGCCCGAGACGATCCAGGCATGGACGATCGGCAGCAAGAACCGCTTCCTCGACAACAAGGTGCAGTTCAACATCGAGGGCTTCTACTGGAAATACCGCAACCAGCAGTTCAGCACCTTCGGCTTCGATCTCGGCACGCCCCCGACGACGGTGTTCCTGACGCGCAATGTCGGCAGCAGCACGATCTACGGCTTCGATGCCGACGCCCAGTTCCTGCTGACGCGCAACACCTTGCTGTCGGCGAGCGTGCAATATGTCCACACGCGCTATGACAGCTTCCTGTACGACGTGCCCAATCAGGGTCCGCCGCCACCGACCATGTGCGGCGCGCAAGCCGGCAACAGCGTCATCAACGGCGTGACGGAGGCGGTCTACCATATCGACTGTTCGGGTCAGCCGGCAGTCAACACACCGGCCTGGTCGTTCAACATCAACGCGCAGCAGACCGTCCCGCTCGGCGACTACAAGATCGTGCTGCAGGCCGGGACGCGCTATCGCGGGCCGGCGCAAGAAGACCCGAGCTATTCCTCCTATATCTACGCCAAGGCCGGCACGACCTCCAACGCGGCGATCACCTTCGGGCCGGCGGACGAGCGCTGGTCGGTCACCGGCTTCATCAACAATATCGAAGATTATCGCCGCGTCTTTGCCGTGTCGCAGGTCGCGGCCAGCGGCATCTATATCGGCTCGTACGAAGCGCCACGCAGCTATGGCATTCGCCTCGCCGCGCGGTTCCGCTAGGGCCGCGCCGGGTTGTAAATTCCCGCATGACGGAATATGAGACGACCGCGAGGATAGTGATGAGGGACGCAGGGTTCATGGCACGCGTAAACGATCTGCAATATGTCGCGCTGGCGGTGCCGGATCTTGCCGCGGAACGCGCGTTCTTCGGCACGACCTGGGGGCTGGTGGAGGTCGCCGAGCAGGACGGCAAGGTCTATCTTGCCGCCGAGGGATCGCCGCATCCGTTCGTCATCCGGCTGCGTGAGGATGCCGAGCGCAAGACCGATCTGATCGGCTTCTCGGCCGACGGGCGCGATGTGGTCGACGCGATCTTCGCCAAGGCGATAGCGGCCGGCGCGAAGGTCATCGCCGAGCCCGGCCCCGCGCAAGGTCCGGCCGGCGGCTATGCCTGCCGCTTCTTCGATCCCGAGGGCCGCGCGCTCGAGGTGGTGTGCGATGGCGCCCAGCGCGCGCACCGCACGCTCGAAAAGGGCGAGGCGATTCCGCTCGGCATCAGCCACGTCGTGCTCCACTCGCCCGACATCAAGCGGCTAGAGGCCTTTTACGAAGAAGTGCTCGGTTTCCGGCTGTCGGACTGGATCGGCGATTTCATGGTGTTCCTGCGCTGCAACACGGCGCACCACCGCCTCGCCATCCTGCCCGGGCCGCCCACGCTCAACCATATCGCCTTCGACGTGAGCTCGGTCGACGAGATGATGCGCGGCCTGGCGCGCATGCACGAGAACAATGTCACGCTGACCTGGGGTCCCGGCCGCCATACCGCCGGCAACAACACCTTCAGCTACTTTCTCAGCCCCAATGGCAATGCGGTCGAATATACCTCCGACCTCGAGCATGTCGACGACGACCATTGGGTGCCGCAGACCTTCGCGCCGACACCCGCGATCACCGACCAGTGGGGAACCGGACGGATCATCCCGGGCAATGTGCCGCACGCGGAACTGAGTCCCGACAAGGGCTTGTGGCAGGTCCCGGCCTGAGCGCCGGCGGAAGGGTTTTGATATGGTAGACCGGGTTCTCGTCATCGGGGGCGGTGTCGGCGGCATGTCCGCCGCCATTTCGCTCGCCCGGCATGGCATCGCCGTGACGTTGATCGATTCCGATCCGCAATGGCGCGTCTATGGCGCCGGGATCAGCCTCACCGGCATGTCGCTCCGCGCCTTTGACGATCTGGGTATCTTGGACGAGGTCCGCGAGCGGGGTTTCGTCGGCGCCGGCATTCGACTGCGCAGCGTCGATGGTCACGTCATCATGCAATCACCCGTTCCCGAACACCCCCTTCCGATCGAGTCGAGCGGCGGCATCATGCGTCCGGTGCTGCACGACATCCTGTCGCGAACGGTCCGCGAGGCGGGGGTCGAGGTACGGCTCGGCATCAAGGCCGTCCGCCTCGATGACGATGGCGCCGGCGTCGACGTCGCCTTTTCCGATGGCGCCACGGGTCGCTACGATCTCGTCGTGGCAGCGGAGGGCATCTTTTCCGACACGCGACGCATGCTGTTTCCCGAAGCGGCCGCGCCGCGCTTCACCGGCCAGGGGTGCTGGCGCATCCTCGCAGGCCGCCCGGCCCATATCGACCGCACCGAAATGTATGTCGGCGCGGCCGTCAAGCTGGGCATCAATCCGGTTTCCCCGACCGAGATGTACCTGTTCGTGCTCGAACATGTGCCCGACAATCCATGGTTCGCCCCCGAGCAGCAGCTTGCCCATCTCGCCGGTCTGCTGGCGCCGTTCGGCGGCGACATCCCGGCGGTGTGCGCCGGCTTGGGCGCGGCCTCGCAGGTCAATTACCGGCCGCTCGAATGGATGCTGCTGCCCGCGCCGTGGTACAAGGGCCGGATCGTGCTGATCGGTGATGCGGCGCACGCCACGACGCCGCACATGGCGTCGGGCGCGGGCATCGCGGTCGAGGACGGTCTCGTGCTCGCCGAGGAAGTCGCCGCTCACGCGTCGGTCGACAGCGCACTGGTCGGCTTCATGGCGCGGCGCTTCGAGCGGGCCCGGCTCGTGGTCGAGAATTCGGTCAGGATCGGCGAGATCGAGATGGCGGCCGGCGATCAGATGCCGGCGACCATGTTGCTGGGCGACACGATGCACCAGCTGCAACAGCCTTATTGATGGAAAAGAGCGCGATGACCTTCGGCCTGGCCACGGTAACTTTCGACCAGCAAGCGGAGGTCGCGCTCGTCATCGACGATCGCGCCGTCCCGCTGGCCCAGACCGGCGAGCACCGCGACCTGCTCCCGTTGCTCGGGGATTGGGAGGCGGTCCTGCCGGCGTTGCGGCGCGCGGCGGCCGACCCCGCGCTCTATGCCGCCGCACGCCCGCTCGACACGCTGACGATCCACGCGCCCTATGTGCCACGCCAGATCTTCTGCACCGGCGCCAATTACAAGAAGCACGTCGTCGGCCTGATCATGGGCGACCCGTCGATGCGCACCGCCGAGCATGAGGGCCTCAGCACCGAGGAGCGCCAGCGCCAGGTCGAGGCGATGATGGACGAGCGCAAGAATGCGCTGCCTTATTGTTTCGTCAAATTGCCCTCCTGCGTGGTCGGGCCGCAGGACGCGGTCGTGCTGCCGAACAATGTCGCGAAGCCGGACTGGGAGCTGGAACTCGGCGTCGTGATCGGTCGCCGCGCACGGCACGTCGCGCCCGAGGAGGCGATGGATTTTGTCGCGGGCTTCGTCGTCGTCAACGACGTCACCGCGCGCGACCACATCTTCCGCCGCGACGGATCGGCGATCGGCGCCGACTGGCTGTCGGGCAAGTGCTTCCCGACCTTCCTCCCCTTCGGCCCGACGATCGTGGCGCGCGAATGCGTCGCCGATCCCTATGACCTCACCATCCGGCTGTCGGTGAACGGCAAGGTCTACCAGGACGAGAGTACCGCCGACATGATGGCGTCGATCGAGCGGCAGGTGGCCTATCTCTCCGACCGGGTCGAGCTCATGCCCGGGGACGTGATCTGCACCGGCTCGCCCTACGGCAACGGATCGGCCTTCGGCGTCTTCCTCAAGGATGGCGACGTGATGGAAGGAACGATCACCGGGCTCGGCACACAGCGCAATCGCTGCGTCGCGGAGAAGTGACCGCGGGGACATTCTGCAGCACCTGAGGTACGCGTCGGTTCTGACGGCTGATTTCTGGCTGCGACATTTGATTGTCGAAACGGGCCTTCAAATCCGGGCAGGCCGATACCGACGCAGGCGGCGAGGTCCAAGATCGGCCCGGCCTGGCTTCAACTCCGGCTCTGCCGATCTTGCAGCCATATCGGACGGCTTCCACACGAAACGCGCATATTCAGCAGACCCGGCACCCGATCATCGAAGGTTACGACCCGCTTGAGGCTTGGGGCTGGTGTTATGTCGATGAGACGTTCATCGATCAGACCGAACAGCGCGGCCCGATTCCCCGCCTGCACTGAGGGCCGCCCGGAAAGGACCGGAGGAACAAGGCATGGAAACGATCGGCGCCGATCTGCGCCAGATGCAACGCACGCCGCTGGCCGATTCGCACGTCGCGGCGCTTCGTTCGGCCGGCAAAGTGGTGACATACCCGGCCGGCGCGTTCCTGGCGCGCCCGGGCGATCCCGCCAATTGCTTCCGATACGTCGAAGACGGCGAGATCGAGGTCGTGAACGCCTATACCGACGAGCGCCATCTCCCCTCGACGCTGGGACCGGCGCAATTCATGGGCGAGATTGCCCTGTTGAGCGGCGGTGCCTGGTCGATGGCGATGCGGGCGGTACGCGCAACCCGCGTGATCGAGGTTCCGCGCGATGCCTTGCTGACCCTGATGGGGCAGATCCCGGAGATGTCGGATATCATCATCACCGTCCTCGCCGCGCGCCGGCGTCGCCAGCTCGATGACCGCGACAGCACGCTGAAGCTGATCGGCGAGGAAGAAGACAGGCAGGTCCGCCACATTGCCGAGTTCGCAAGCCGCAACCGCATCCCCTACACCTCGCTGCGACTGGACAGCGCCGAAGCCGCCGAAACCGCACAGACCTGCTCGATCGCGGTGGCGAAGCCGGCTGTCATCTTCGGACGCGACGTGGTGGTGACCGATCCGACGCCGGAAAAGATCGCGCAACTTCTCGGCCTGAACCGCGATCTGCACAACGACGAGGCATTCGACGTACTGATCGTCGGGGGCGGCCCCGCCGGGGTCGCGGCGGGAGTCTATGCCGGCGCCGAAGGGCTGCGTGCGCTGGTGATCGAGGACGTGGCGATCGGCGGCCAGGCGGGCACGTCGAGCCGGATCGAGAACTATATGGGCTTTCCGACCGGCATTTCCGGTGGCGATCTCGTGTGGCGCGGAGAAGTGCAGGCGATGAAGTTCGGCACGCGCTTCGCGATGCCGCGCCGCGTCGCCTCGCTCGAGCGGCTGGAGGTGGACGAATTCTGCGCGACCTTCGACAATGGCGAGCGCGTGCGCGGCCGGGCGGTGATCGTCGCGTCGGGCGTGCAATATCGCCGGCTGCCGATCGACCGGCTTGCCCATTTCGAGGGCAATGGTGTCTATTACGCCGCGACCGAGGTCGAAGCGCGCTACTGCAAGGGCACGCAGGCGGTCATCATCGGCGGCGGCAACTCGGCCGGTCAGGCGGCGATGTATCTCAGCCGGTCCGCCAAATGCGTCCATGTCCTGGTGCGTGGCGGATCGCTTGCCGCATCGATGTCGAACTATCTCTCAAGCCGGCTGGAGGCCGATCCGGCGATCGCCATCAATTACGGTGCCGAGGTCGTGGCGCTACGCGGCGGTGACCATCTCGAAGGGGTCACCATCCGCGACATCGCATCCGGCGCGACGCGTGACGTCGATACGCGCGCATTGTTCATCATGATCGGGGCTGCACCCAATACTGGCTGGCTGTCGGATCTGGTCGCGCTCGACGACAAGGGATTCGTCAGGACCGGTGCAGACGCCGGCGCGGATTCGCCCTTCGCGACCTCGCAACCCGGCATCTTCGCGGTCGGGGACATCCGCGCCGGATCGGTCAAGCGCGTCGCCTCCGCCGTCGGCGAAGGATCGGTCGTCGTGTCGAAAGTATGGGAGTATCTTGAGAAGTTGGCGTGATGCCCCCCCCGGCGGGGCATACATGCAATTCCAGCTATGGCGAGGCTGGGTCTCGCGGCAACGCCGCTTCGCCTGCGCTGAGGCGAAGCGGCGCGCATCACATCAAAGGCGGAAGCGAACGCCGAGCGAGTAGACCGACTCTTCGTACCGGACGGCGCGGGGGAAGGTTACCGGGTCGGCCCCGCCGTTGAAGCCATAAGTCAGATAGGTCACCAGGGGCTTGGCGAGGACGTTGGTCGCATCGGCGAAGATCGTGACGTTCTTTATGACGTCGTAGCTCGCCGACAGATCGAGGCGGCCGATTCCCTTGGTGGTTTCGGCGTAAGTATCGCCCCCGCGCGGCTCGAACCGCGAGGGATAGGCGCCGCGATGGTTCCACGACACCCGCATCGCCAGCCCGTTGAGTTCGTAGAAGGCCGCGAGGTTGTAGGTCCATTTCGACACGCCGATGATCGGCGCCTGCGTGACCGTGCCACCCAGCGACGCGGGCACGCCGGTCTTTGCGTCGAGATAGGTGACGTTGCCCTGGACACCGAAGGCGTGCGCCCATGCCGGCAACATCGCAAAGTCGAGGAAGGTCGTCGCCTGCGCCTCGAACCCGTCGATCCTGCCGCGGCCGGTATTGTACGGCCGGTTGACGGTGATCGGCCCGAAGGTCGGATCGATGATCGCCTGATTATAATTCTGGATGAAGCCGTTGAGGTTGCGACGGAACACCGCACCCGAGATCGACCCGGTACGCGAGAAATAATATTCCAGCGACGCATCGAAATTCTGCGAATGCAGCGGCTTCAGATCAGGATTGCCGCCATTGGCAAAGCGGGTCGCATTGCCGCTCGTCGGCGGATCGACCGCCAGGCCGGGATTATATTGCGAGAAGCTCGGCCGCGTGCGGGTTTCGGTATAGGACAAGCGCAATTGCAGTTGGTCGGTAAAGTGCAGCCTGGCACTCGCGTTGGGCAGCCAGTCATAATAGGTCTTGGTGACCGTGATCGGCGCGAAGCTGTCGGGCGCACCGGCATTGCGAATGCGGTTCGTGCCGTTGATCCGCAGGTCGGTTTCAACGACGCGCAGCCCGACCACACCATCGACATGAATCCCTGCGGTATCGCCCAAAGCGTATTTGGCCTGAAAATAGCCGGCATAGGATCGTTCGTTCGCTGAGTAGGTTACTGACGGATCGGGCGGCGGCGCACCCGGCGCGAAGCCCGAAAAGGCGCGCAGCTGGGCAATATTGTTACGAATACTGTCATAGGTCGGCGTGTAATAGCCACGCAGCGTGGTTGGATCGCTGCCGGGGAAACCACTCGGCGCGACATAATAACTCACCGGCACCGCGCTCAGCGGCAAACGCTCGCCCTCGCGCGACGAGTAGCGGCTGCCATCCTCGAAATGCGCGTCGCGGTCGACATAGCGGAACCCCGCCTCGATCCGCGTCAGCGCCGGCACCCCGGTATCGTACGCGAGGTCGATGCGACCCTGATAATCCGAGCCGTGTGCAATGAGCTGGCGGTCGAAGAAGCCGCGATAGATGTAGTTCGACGCCTTGGTCGGATCGACACCGTTGGCAAAGGTGAAGCTCGGGCCGGCGTCGAGGCTGCCGACACCGGTATTGGCCGTGATGGTCGTCGGCGCGGCATAGGCGGTGTCGAAGCTGTAGATCGAATCGAGGAAGGTGCTGGTGGTGTGGGCGAGATCGGCGGTGACATGCAGCCGGCCGGTGTCGTATTTTCCGCCCAGCGCGTATTGATATGTGTCGGTCTTGGCATAGGTCGCGCCCTGGAAGCCATCGGGGCGGAACGGGTTGGTGACCGTCAGGCTCTGCACGCGCGCATTTGGCCCGGACCCGGTGGTGACCACGTTGGAATAAGCCGAGCCACCCCATAGCGGGACGCTGGTCTCGCGGTCGGAGACCTTGTTGCGAAAGCCCTGCCACAACGCCTCGCCATAGAATTCGAGGCCCGGTGCGGGGCGCCACTGGATCGCGCCATTAACCGACGGGCGGACGCGATCGCCCTGACCGAAATCGATGCGCTGGATATCGGGAAAGCGGACATTCGCGCCGGCCGGGCCGATGCCGCTGTTGGCGACATAGTCAGTGTTCGAGCGCGTCGAATCGAGATAGCGCAGCCGGGTGTAAGAGCCGCCGACAAGGACGCCGATCTCGCCAATGCCGGTGTCCCAGCGGTCGCTGACCAGCAGGTTGCCATTGGGATCGTAGTTCTTCGAACGCTTGGTGTAGAGACCCCAGGCCGAGCCGGCGATCTTGAAGCCATCGAAATCGAACGGTCGGCGCGAGCGCACGTTGATTTCGCCGGCGAGACCGCCCTCGACGAGGTCAGCGGTTGTGTTCTTGTACACTTCGAGCGCCGAGATCGCACCCGACGGAAAATCCTGCAGAGCGACCGAACGCGCCTCGGCCGTAAAGATCTCGCGGCCGTTATAGGTGGTGGTGAAATCGGGCAGGCCGCGGACGAGCACCCGGCTCGCCTCGCCGCCGCCGCGATCGACCTGGACGCCAACGATGCGCGCGGCGGTATCCGACACGGCGATGTCGGGGAGCTTGCCAATGTCCGAGGCGACGATCGAATCGACCTGCTGGATCGAGTCCCGCTTGATCGCCTGTGCCGATTCAATGCTCCTGCGCAGCCCCGTCACGACGATGTCGGTACCGGCTGCGGCGTCGTCGCCGGCGTCGGGCGCGGTCGGCGGTGTCGATGGCGCGGTCTGGGCGGCCGCAGGGAGCGCGGCGCCGAGCACCAGCAGCGATGTTGATCCCAGGATGATGGACTTCAGGCGCATGACACCTCCCCTTAATTGGCATGTGCGGTTCGCCCCCTGTGGTCGGAAGCTAACGCGCACGCTGCTATAGGCCCGGCGCAACACGATTTACAAGAGATTAATCTGACAAATAAGACAAGACGGATGAACCTCAGATTTGGAGGTCAGAAAGCAAAGGGGGCAACCTCTTCCCGGGATCCGATCGTCAGCGCATCGGTGACGATACGCAGGGGGGCCAGGTCCACGTCCGAGCTGCCTGTCGCCACAAGCTCAGCGAAGCGGGTGTAGAGGCGAGGATATTCGCGGTTGGGCGCCGTGACAGCGGCACCGCCATCGAACGCGATGGTCGCGCCACCATCTGTCAACGTCACGGCGCCAGCGTCGGTTTCGATCTCGATGTCCCAGCTTTGCGGGCCGGTTTGCAGGAAGTCGAGATCGACCGCGATCGGCACCGTGCCCGCACGCAACGCTGCCACGGCCTGAATCGGCGAGCCGCGCCCCGCCGGGATGCGCAAATGCGCCCGATCGACGATGACCGGTTCGGCGAGCAGCGCGGTGACGATTGACAGCGCATTGATGCCCGGATCGAACACGCCGAAGCCGCCCTCGGCGAGGATCCATTCCTGGCCGGGGTGCCAGCGGCGAATGTCTTCCTTCCAGGTGACGCGCACGGCGGACACGGCCTTGCCGACCAGCCACGCCCGCGCATCGCCGACCGCCGCCGCCTCGCGCGAGTGCCAGCTGGTGAACAAGGGCACGCCCGCCGCCTGCGCGGCCGCGACCAGGGCTTCGGCCTCAGCCAGCGAGGCGGCGGGCGGCTTTTCGAGCATCACCGCCACTCCGGCCGCGATCGCCTGACGCGCAATATCGAGTCGCCCCTCGGGCGGCGTGCACAGCGACACGGCATCGAGCCGTTCGGGGCCGGCCAGCATCGCGGCAATGTCGGTATAGGCGGGAACGCCGTCCACGCGGCCGTGACGGCTCGCGGTGGCGGCCAGCGTGAAGCGCGAATCGGCGGCGAGTGCCGGAACATGCTGGTCGAGCGCGATCTTGCCGATCCCGACCAGCCCGATGCGGATCGGCCCAACGCGGATTGACCCTGCCGGCGCCTTGTTTCCGTCGCCCATTTCCGCCCCCTTGCTCTTTTATACGATATATATGCTTTCTATTCGGCGGGCGAGCCGATATCAAGCCGGCGAATTCACCGCGACGCCATGATCGATGGCGCGACGGGCGCAGCGGAGGGGCCTTTGAGCGAGACGAAGAGCGACGGGATCGAACAAGCGGGTCGCAAGGCACCGACCCGCCCGGCGTTGCGTTCGCGGGCCTGGTTCGACAATCCGGGCAATCCCGACATGACGGCGCTCTATGTCGAGCGCTATCTCAATTACGGTCTCAGCCTCGAAGAGCTGCAGTCGGATCGCCCGATCATCGGCATCGCCCAGACCGGCAGTGACCTCGTGCCCTGCAACCGCCACCACATCGTGCTCGCGCAGCGCGTCAAGGACGGTATCCGCGACGCCGGCGGCATCCCGATCGAATTTCCCACGCACCCGATCCAGGAAACCGGCAAGCGTCCGACGGCAGGTCTCGACCGCAACCTTGCTTATCTCTCGCTGGTCGAGACGCTCTACGGTTATCCGCTCGACGGTGTGGTGCTGACGATCGGTTGCGACAAGACCACGCCGGCGTGTTTGATGGCGGCGGCGACGGTGAATATCCCGGCAATCGCGCTGTCGGTCGGGCCGATGCTCAACGGCTGGCACAAGGGCGAGCGCACCGGATCGGGCACGATCGTGTGGAAGGCGCGCGAGATGCTCGCTGCCGGCGAGATCGACTATAAGGGTTTCATCGAACTGGTCGCCTCGTCGGCACCCTCGACCGGCTTCTGCAACACGATGGGCACCGCGACGACGATGAACTCGCTGTGCGAGGCGCTCGGCATGTCGCTGACCGGCTCGGCGGCGATCCCCGCGCCCTATCGCGACCGCCAGCAATGCGCGTGGGAGACCGGTCGCCGCATCGTCGAGATGGTCCAGGCCGACCGCAAGCCAAGCGACATCCTCACCCGCTCCGCCTTTCTCAACGCGATCCGCGTCAATTCGGCGATCGGCGGATCGACCAATGCGCCGATCCACCTCAACGCCATTGCCCGGCACGCCGGCGTCGATCTCACGCTGACAGACTGGGAGGCACACGGCGCCGACGTGCCGCTGCTCGTCAACCTCCAGCCTTCGGGCGACTATCTCGGCGAAGATTATTACCGCGCCGGCGGCGTGCCGGCCGTGATGGGTGAACTGTTCCGTGCCGGGCTGCTCGTCGGCGACGCGATCGCGGCAAACGGCCAGTCGGTTGCTACGAATGTCGGGACGGCGGAGATTGCCGACGAAGACGTCATCCGGCCCTTCGCGCGCCCGCTGCGCGCGGCGGCGGGGCTGACCGTCCTGTCGGGCAATCTGTTCAGCTCGGCGGTGATGAAGATGTCCGTCATCTCGCCGGAATTCCGCGCGCGCTACCTCGCCGACCCCGCCTCGCCGAATTGCTTCGAGGGCAAGGTCGTCGTGTTCGACGGGCCCGAGGATTATCACCACCGTATCGACGATCCGGCACTCGGCATCGACGATCGCACGATCCTGATCATGCGCGGGGCCGGCCCGATCGGCTATCCGGGCGGCGCCGAGGTCGTCAACATGCGACCGCCGGCCGCCCTGATCCGCGCCGGCGTGCATGCCCTGCCGTGCATCGGCGATGGCCGCCAGTCGGGCACCAGCGGCAGTCCGTCGATCCTCAACGCCAGCCCCGAGGCTGCCGCCGGCGGCGGGCTCGCGCTAGTGCAGACCGGCGACCGCGTGCGGATCGATCTCAACGCCCGGCGCGTCGACATGCTGGTCGACGAGGCGGAGATCGAACGCCGTCGTGCCGCGCTGGCGACGACGGGGGACACGCTTGCCCCGGCGGCGCAGACCCCGTGGCAGGAGATCCACCGCGATCTGGTCGGCCAGTTCGACACCGGTGCCGTGTTCGAGAATGCGGTGAAATTTCAGCGGATAGCCCAGACCAGGGGCCTGCCGCGCGACAGCCATTAATACGGGAGGACAGGGTCATGAAGAGGCACATCACGAAAGCGACGATCGGCGCGCTCGCCATGCTGGCTGGCGTCGCGGCCAGCCCGGCGCTGGCGGCGGAGGCGAAGCGCTCGAGCTTCGGCAAGCTGCCCGACGGGCGCGCGGTCCCGGCCGTCACGCTCCGCAACGCGCACGGCGTGTCGGCGACGATCATCGCCTACGGCGCCTCGCTGCAATCGCTCGTGATGCCCGATCGCGCCGGCAAGCGCGCCGACGTCGCGCTGGGCTATGCCGGGATCGACGACTATCTCGCCAAACCGCAATATTTCGGCGGCACGGTGGGGCGCTTCGCCAATCGCATCGCCAAGGGGCGCTTCGTGCTCGACGGCACGACCTATCAGACGCCGGTCAACAACGGCGTCAACTCCTTGCACGGTGGCACGGTCGGCTTCGACAAGGTGCTGTGGCAGGTGGTCGAGGTGAAATCCGGCCCGACCGCATCGGTCACGCTGCGTTATGTCAGCCCCGACGGCGACCAGGGCTATCCCGGGACGATGACGGTCGACGCGATCTATTCGCTCGATGAGAACAACGCGCTGACGATCGAATATCGCGCCACCACCGATCGCGCCACGATCGCCAACATCACCAACCACGCTTATTGGAACCTGTCGGGCGAAGGCTCGGCCAGTGGCGCGATGGGCACGCTGGTGACCATCCCGGCGGATGCCTATACCCCGACCGACAGCGGCGCGATCCCGACCGGCGAGATCCGGCCCGTCGCCGGAACGGTGTTCGATTTCCGCACGCCGCACGCGATCGGCGCGCGCGTCCGCACCGCCAGCGACGAGCAGATCGTGTTCGGGCGCGGTTACGATCATAATTGGCTCGTCGGCCGAAACGTGACGCCGACCCAGCACCTGATGGCACGCGCCTATGACCCCGCCTCGGGCCGCGGTTTCGAGCTGTGGTCCAACCAGCCCGGACTGCAATTCTATTCGGGCAATTTCCTCGACGGGACGAGCTCGGGGAAATCGGGCCACATCTACCGCGAGGGCGACGCCTTCGTGATGGAGCCGCAGATCTTCCCCGACACGCCGAACCGGCCGAAATTCGGCTCGGCGCGGCTCGCACCCGGCCAAGCCTATCGCAATGTGATGACCTATCGGCTGACCACCGGCCAGCGCGCCCGATAAGCGGAGACTTTTCGATGAACTACCGCATCCTGTTTTCCCTCGCCGCCAGCGCGGCGTTGTTCGCCGGCGCGCCCGCCGAGGCGCGCGACATGTGGACCAAGGCGCAGGCCAAGAGCTGGTATGATGCCCAGCCATGGCTGGTCGGGTCGAACTACACCCCCGCCAGCGCCATCAACCAGCTCGAGATGTGGCAGCCCGAGACCTTCGATCCGGCGACGATCGACAAGGAACTCGGCTGGGCGGAAAAGCTGCACATGACGACGATGCGTGTGTTCCTCCACAACATGCTGTGGGAGGATGACGCCAAGGGCTTCAAGCAGCGGATGGACACGTTCCTGACGATCGCCGCGAAGCACCATATCAAGCCGCTGTTCGTGCTGTTCGACAGCTGCTGGGATCCCAATCCCGTCGCCGGACCGCAGCATCCCCCGATCCCGGGCGTACACAATTCGGGCTGGGTCCAGGCCCCGGGCGCGGCGCGGCTGGCCGACAAGAGCCAGTATGGCAAGCTCGAAGGTTATGTGAAGGATGTCGTCGGCAGCTTTGCGCGCGACAACCGCATCCTCGGCTGGGACGTGTGGAACGAGCCCAATAATGGCGGCGGCGGCAATTACGCGCCCACGCCCGACAAGACCAAGCTGGTCGCCGCCCTGCTCGACAAGGTGTTCGACTGGGCTTTGTCGGCCGATCCGACCCAGCCGCTGACGTCCGGCGTGTGGACCGGCGATCATTGGGACAATGCGGCGACGCTCGATGCGGTCGAGCGGATCCAGATCGCACGCTCCGACGTGATCAGCTTTCACGACTATAGCTGGCCGGAGACCTTCATCGTGCGGGCGCGGCAGATGCTGGGCTATGGCCGGCCGGTGCTGTGCACCGAATATATGGCGCGCGGCAACGGCTCGACCTTCGACGGCTCGCTGCCGATCGGCAAGAAGCTCAACATCGGCATGTTCAACTGGGGGTTCGTTGACGGCAAGACGCAGACCCGGCTGCCCTGGGACAGTTGGAAAAAGCCCTATACCTATGAGGAGCCGCCGATCTGGTTCCACGAGGTGTTGCGCGCCGACGGCACGCCGTATCGCGTCGCCGAAACCGATCTCATCGCCCGCCTGTCGACCGCGCCGAAGGGCGTGGTGCCGCCGGCCAACTGAGGAGGCCGGCGATGCGCAAGACGACACTTCTCGCCGCCGCCGCGGCGCTGCTCCTGCCGGGTGCGGCCTCCGCGCAGGAAGTGAAATCGGTGATCGTGGGGGCCGATCCCGCCGCCGCCTATTTCGAAGGGCAGCTGTGGGTCGATCCCACCGGGCGGGGCGACAAGCTCGAGGCTTGGTCCTCGCCCGACCGCATCTCGTTCACCCGCGCCGGCGAATTGCTCGCGCTGAAGGATATCGGCTGGGTCAAGGACGACAAGCAGCCCCGGCATTATCTGTGGGCGCCCGACATGGTGGCGGCAGCGGGCAAATATTATCTCTATTACTCGGTCGGCCCGCAAAATCCGACGCCGAGCAGGCTCGGTGTCGCGGTGTGCGAGACGCCGAAAGGACCGTGCGTCGACAGCGGCAAGCCGCTGCTGACGGGCGGGAACGGCTTCGAGGCGATCGACCCGATGGTGTTCGTCGATCGCAAGTCGGGGACGCGCTACCTTTATGCCGGCGGCAGCGCGGGCGCGAAGCTGCGCGTCTTCACGTTGAAGCCCGACATGGTGACGATCGACCAGGAGGTCAAAATCGAACAGCCGCCGCTGTTCACCGAGGGCGTGTTCATGCACGAGCGCGGCGGCATCTATTATCTGTCGTACAGCCACGGCCCATGGAACACGGCCGGCTATGCCGTGCATTATGCGATGGCGCCCTCGCCGCTCGGCCCGTGGAAATATCGCGGCGTGCTGTTGCAAAGCGACAAGAAATATAAGGGCCCCGGCCATCACAGCTTCGTACAGGACCCTAAGGACGGTTCGTCGTGGATCGTCTACCACCGCTGGGAGGGCAAGAAGGGCGACGGGCCGTATGAAGACGACCGCCGTGTCGCGATCCAGCCGATAAGCTACGACCAATATGGGCAAATCGTGCCGATCAAGATGACGCCGTAATCAGCGGGCGCCGACCGCGGCTTCGCGGTCGGCCTCGACCTGCTCGATCAGCGAAAGGACATCGCCGATCAGATGCCGCATCGCCGTACGCGCCGCGTCGGGATCATGCGCCGCGATCGCGTCACGAACGGCGCCATGGTCGGCGACGCTCGCCGTGCGGCCCTTGATGCGATTGGTGAAGCGGATCGAGGTGCGCAGCGCGGTCATCACGACATCGCGAAACTGCGCGTAGAACGGGTTCTTCGAGGCCTTGAGGATCGCGACGTGGAAGGCGATGTCGGCTTCGAGCGGCTCGTCATTGCCCTGCTCGGCGGCCAGCATGCGCGCCAGGCCGGCATCGATCCCGCGCAAATCTTCCGCCCCGCCGAAGCGCGCCGCCAGCGCCGCCGCCTCGGGCTCGATCGCGACGCGCAACTGGTTGAAGTGGCGCAGCAGATCGACCGAGAATTTGCGCTCGAGCAGCCAGCGCAGCACGTCGGTGTCGAACAGATTCCAGGTGGCGGGAGGCTGGACGATCGTGCCCTGGCGTGGCCGCGCGCTGAGCAGGCCCTTGGCGGTCAGCATCTTGACCGCCTCGCGCGTGACCGAACGACTGACGCCGTGCGCCTGTGCGAGTTGTGCCTCGGTCGGAAACGGCTGATCCTCATAGCGGCCGGTGACGATTGCCCGGCCCAGGCTGTCGAGCATGCCGTAGGTCAGATTGCGTCCGAGCGCGGGCCGCATCTCGCCGGGATCCATATCCTCAAAAGGGGAGCCACTCGCCATGTTTCGCCTGTCATCTTGGACCGTGTGTGCAACGATGCCTTCCTTACCCGCGATTTGCCCTGCTAGACAATGCGAATAAGTCATATAAATAATGCTACGACCGCGAAGACGCGGGGGCGGTCGAGTTTCGGCGAGTCGATCCGCCATGCCAGCCTGGGGAGTGACGCATGAGCCTTGCAACGATCGATGTCGCCGTCGTGATCGCCTATTTCATCGCGATCTTCGGCCTCGCGCAATATGTTTCGCGGGAAAAGGCCGGGCACGTCAAGGACACGTCGGATTATTTTCTCGCGTCCAAGTCGCTCCCATGGTGGGCGATCGGCGCCTCGCTGATCGCGGCGAACATTTCCGCCGAGCAGATCGTCGGCATGTCGGGTTCGGGATACGCCATCGGCCTGGCGATCGCATCCTATGAGTGGATGGCGGCGCTGACGCTGCTGATCGTCGGCAAGTTCTTCCTGCCGATCTTCCTCAAGAACCAGATCTACACGATGCCGCAGTTCCTCGAGCAGCGTTTCGGGCCGACGATCCGCACCGTGATGGCGGTCTTCTGGCTGCTGCTCTACGTCTTCGTGAACCTCACTTCGATCATCTGGCTCGGGTCGATCGCGGTGACGCAGGTCGCGGGGGTCAACCAGGATCTGGCGCTCGTCCTGCTCGGCAGCTTCGCGCTGCTCTACCAGATTCGCGGCGGGCTGAAGGCGGTCGCGCTGACCGACATCGTCCAGGTGACGCTGCTCGTCCTGGGCGGCCTGGTGATCGCCTTCCTGACCCTGTCCAAGATCGGCGGCGCCGGCGGCGTGATCGGCGGCTTCGGCGAGCTGGTGCACCGCGTGCCCGACCATTTCCACATGATCCTGTGGCGCGACAATCCGCACTACAAGGACTTGCCCGGGATCAGCGTGCTGGTCGGCGGGATGTGGATCGCCAATCTCAGCTATTGGGGTTTCAACCAATATATCATCCAGCGCGCGCTTGCCGCCAAGAGCCTCGCCGAGGCGCAGAAGGGCGTGGTGTTCGCCGGCTTCCTCAAGCTGCTGATGCCGGTCATCATCGTGCTGCCGGGCATTGCCGCGCTGGTGCTGGCGCCCAACCTCGCCAAGCCCGACCAGGCCTATCCGACGATGATGGCGCTGTTGCCGACCGGCTTGCTCGGCCTCGTCTTCGCCGCGCTGATCGCCGCGATCGTCGCCTCGACCGCCTCCAAGATCAATTCGATCGCGACGATCTTCACGCTCGACATTTATGCCAAGTTCGCCAGCGTCAAGGCGCGCGGCGACGCCGGGACGGACACCCCCGCGCATGAGCAGCAGCTGGTGCGCGTCGGCCGCATCGCCGCCGTGGTCGCGATCATCCTGGCGATGGCGACCGCGCGCCCGTTGCTCGGCAGCCTCGACCAGGCGTTTCAATATATCCAGGAATTCTCCGGCTTCGTGACGCCGGGCATCACCATCATCTTCCTGCTCGGCCTGTTCTGGCCGCGCGCGACCGAAGGCGGCGCGCTGGTCGGGGCGATCGCGTCGGTCGTGCTGAGCTTCATCTTCTGGTTCCCGGCGAGCGCCGGGGGCTCGGCGATGCTCAACGCCATTCCGTTCATGAACCGGATGATGATCGTCTTCTTCGTCGCGCTCGCGCTGGCCGTGATCGTCTCGCTGCTGCAGATGCCGCGCGCGGGCAGCAATCTCATCACGATGAAGGGGGTGAGCTTCCGCACCTCGATGGGGTTCAACATCGCCGCCGCGCTGATCATCGCGATCCTGATCGCGCTCTATGCGACGTGGTGGTGAAGGCGCGGTGACGGCTTTCCCAGGCAGCTTCATCGCAGTCGATTGGGGCACGACCAATCGGCGGGTGTTTCGTATCGAGGATGGCAATGTGGTTGCCACCTCGCGCGACGGCCAGGGCGTCACCAGCCTGACGCGCGACGCCTATCCCGCCGAAATCGCCGCGATCCGCACCCGCTTCGGCGACCTGCCGATATTGCTGGCAGGCATGGTGGGCTCGACGATCGGCTGGCGCGAGATACCCTATGTCACCGCCCCGGCCGGCTTCGCGGCACTGGCCGCGGGGCTTGGCTGGATCGATGCGCGGACCGCGATCGTGCCGGGCGTTTCGCTGCTGACCGACAGCCACGCCGATGTCATGCGCGGCGAAGAAGTACAGCTGCTCGGCGCGGTCGCGGCGGGGATGGCGCCCGCCGACAGCCTGTTGTGCCAGCCCGGCACGCACTGCAAATGGGTGCGCATGGTCGGCGGCGACATCGCCGACTTCACGACCGCGATGACCGGCGAGCTGTTCGCGCTGTTGCGCGGCCACGGCCTGCTCGCATCGCAATTGACCGCCGACGTGACCGCGGGAAGCGCCTTTCGCGACGGCGTCGAGGCGGGCAAGGCACGCGACCTCGCCGCGTCTTTGTTCGGCATCCGCGCCGCAAAACTGCTGGGACGACGCGATGACACGGATGCCGCCAGCTATGCCAGCGGCCTGCTGATCGGCAGCGATGTCGCAGCGCGGACCGGCGCCACCGGCGACGTGCACGTGCTGGCCGATCCCGCGCTCGGCGAACTTTATGCCATCGCCATCGCGGCGAATGGCGGCAAGGCACACATCGTCGACAGCCACGCCGCCTTCGTTGCCGGCATCATCACGCTGGGAAAGCACATCACATGACTGCCATTGCCGATTTCGATGCCGCCTTTGCCCGCTGTCCGCTGGTCGCGATCCTGCGCGGGGTGCGGCCCGACGAGGTCGAAGCGATCGCCGACGGGTTGCTCGACGCCGGCTTCACGCTGATCGAGGTGCCGCTCAACTCGTCCGATCCGCTCGACAGCATCGCGCGGCTGGCGCGGCGCTGCGACGGGCGCGCCGTGGTCGGCGCCGGCACCGTGCTGCGCGTGGCCGATGTCACGGCGGTCCAACAGGTCGGCGGCACGATGATCATTTCGCCCAATGCCAATCTCGACGTGATCAGGGCGACTGCTGCAGCGGGTCTCGTCTCGCTGCCCGGCATCGTCACGCCGAGCGAGGCATTCGCCGCGCTGGATGCCGGTGCGACCGCGTTGAAGCTCTTTCCCGCCGAGGGGGCCAGCCCGGCCGTGCTCAAGGCAATGCGCGCGGTGCTGCCGCGCGATGCCCGCGTTCTCCCCGTGGGCGGCATCGCGCCCGACACCATGACGCCCTGGCGCAAGGCGGGTGCCGCCGGCTTCGGCCTGGGCTCGGCGCTCTACGCCGTTGGCATGTCGGCAGATGAGGTCGCCACGCGGGCACGCGCCTTCGTCGCCGCCTGGGCCGATGTCGCGACCGCGTAAACGCGTCGTCGTCGTCGGCGGGGGGACCGCCGGCTGGATGGCGGCCAGCGCGCTGGCAAAATTGCTGCCACACGCCTGTAGTGTTCAGCTGGTCGAATCCGCCGAGATCGGCATCGTCGGCGTCGGCGAGGCGACCCTGCCCCATCTGCGTGCGTTCATCGAGACGCTCGGCCTCGACGAGGCCGCGTTCATGGCCGCGACGCACGCGACCTACAAGCTGGGCATCGACTTTCGCGATTTCGGCAAGATCGGCGACAGCTATCTCCACCCGTTCGGCGACTTCGGCCGTCCACTCAATGGCATCCCCTTCTTCCAATATTGGTTGCGCATGCGCGGCGCGGGCGCCGGCGACCTGTTCGACTATTCGCCGTGCAACGTCATGGCAGCGGCCAACCGTTTCTCCCGCCCGTCGGCGGATCCCGCATCGCCCTTCGCGCATATCAGCTATGCCTATCAGTTCGACGCGACGCGGTTCGGCCCTCATTTACGCGGTCATGCCGAGACGCTGGGCGCGACGCGCACCGAGGGGAGGATCGTCTCGGTCGAACGCGACGCGCTGAGCGGCGACGTGGCGGCGCTAATTCTCGCCGATGGCGCCCGGATCGAGGGCGACCTGTTCGTCGATTGCTCCGGGTTTCGCAGCCTGTTGCTCGGCGATACGCTGGGCGAACCATGGGAGGACTGGTCGCACTGGCTGCCGTGCGATCGCGCCGCTGCTGTCCCTTGCGCATCCGCCGGCGCGACGATCGAACCCTATACCCGCGCGACCGCGATGCCGGCCGGCTGGCGCTGGCGCATCCCGCTGCGGCACCGCGTCGGCAATGGCTATGTCTATACCAGCGCGCATCTGTCGGACGATGCCGCGACCGCCGCGCTGCTCGGCGCGATCGAGGGTCCGGCACTGGCCGACCCGCGTATCCTGCGCTTCCGTGCCGGGCGGCGCCGCCGCAGCTGGGTCGGCAACGTCATCGCGGTCGGGCTGGCGTCGGGCTTTCTCGAGCCGCTCGAATCGACCAGCATCTATCTCGCCCAGGCGGCGATCATGGAATTGATCGCGCTGTTTCCGCTCGATCGGATCGAAGCGGCCGACCGTGAGGCGTTCAACACCGCCGTCGATTACGAATATGACCGGATCCGCGATTTCCTGATCCTCCATTATCACGCGACGACGCGCGACGACTCACCCTTCTGGGATCACGTCCGCACCATGACGGTGCCCGATTCGCTGCACGACAAGCTCGCCCTTTTCCGCGCCGCCGGCCGCGTCGCGCGCTACGATCGAGGGCTGTTCTTCGAGCCGAGCTGGATCGCGGTGATGGTCGGACAGGGCGTGCTACCGGCCGGCTGGGATCAGCGCGTCGATGCGGTCGACGCGGCGGCTTTATCGGGTGCCATGGACCGGCTCCGCACCCGCATTGCCACAGACGTCGCGACCATGCCCGATCACGCGGCGGTATTGGCGCGACATGGCTGACCCTGATCGCGCGATCCGTTCGGTCGTGGTGCTGGGCAGCGGCATCGTCGCCCTGTCGGCGGCGCTGGCGTTTCGACACGCCCTGCCCGGGATCGCCGTCACGGTGGTCGAGACCCCTTCCGATCCCGCTGCGCTGGCCGACCGGATGACAACGGCATGGCCCAGCATCGCGCGCTTCCACGACAGTATCGGATTGACCGAGCGCTCGGTGATCGCGGCCGGCGCGGGGACACCCTTGCTCGGCACTCGGTTCATCGATCCGGCCTCGGAAAGGCCGCCGGCGTTCGTCGTCCACGGCCAGTATGGCGTCCCGATCGGATCGATACCTTTCCATCAGTTGTGGGCGCGCGGCTGGCGCGCCGGAACGGCGCTTCCATATTCCGCGCACGCAACCGCCGCCGTGCTTGCCGCTGCCGGCAAGTTCGTCCACCCCGAGGACGACCCGCGCTCACCGCTTTCGACCTATGACTATGGTCTACGGATCGATCCGCTGCGATATCGCGCGCTGCTCGCGGCGCGTGCCGATGCGGTCGGGATTATACGTTCGGCCGGCGTTTTCGCGGGGATCACCCGACGCGCCGATGGCCGCGTCGCGACGCTGGCGCTTGCGGATGGACGGCAGATCGCAGCCGACCTGTTTATCGATGGCGCGGGCCCCGACGCGCCCGTGCTATCGCAGCTCGGCGTGCAACTGACCGCCTGGACCACCAGCTTGCCCGACGCCGTCACGCTCGCACGCGGCCCGGCGACGACACTCGGTTCCTGCGATACGATCACAGCGACACCGGCCGGCTGGGCGTGGGCGGTCGGGCTGGGCGATCGCGAATTGCGCGGCCTCGCATTCCACGCTGACAGCGGGCTCGACATCGGGTCCCGGCTTACCGGCGCTGACCGCGAGGTGGTGCAGCTCCGGCCCGGCTGGCGCGATCCGTGGTGCGAGAATGTGCTGGCGATCGGCGACGCAGCAATGTCGGCCGCGCCCGTGCCCGGCTTCCATCTGCATCTGGTCCATCTGGCCATCGCGCGCGCGCTCGATCTGCTTCCCGGCCGCGACTGCGCGGCGCGCGAGGTCGGCGAATATCGCCGCCGGGCGTCGCTGCAAGCCGAGCGGCTGGGTGACTTTCTCTGCCTGTTCCAATCTTCCTTGCAACCGGACACCCTTACCGAGGGTCTCGCAGACACGATCGACCATTTCGTTCGCCGCGGTCGGTTCGTGCCAGGCGATGAAGATGCGTTCGGCAAGGACATGTGGATTGCTGCGCTGATCGGCCGAGGATTCGTACCGCAAGAAAACGCCTTGGCGGAGGCGGTCGATTCCGAGCAGGCCAATGCGTTGCTGGAGGACCTTTCGCGGGGGCTGGCGTCCGTTCCGGGCCAGTTGCCGGACTATCCCAGCTATCTTCAAAACTGGTCCCGACAATCGGAGGATCGACGGCGGTGACGCCTGCAGCGTCGTTCACGCCTCATCGCCCGGGCATCGCCGGAAATCGCACGAGATGCCCGACAATCCGATTGCCGAACTCGATGGTCCACTCGACGCCCGACTGCGACTGCCGCGCGTCGATGCTCAAGACGTGGCTGCAGGACGGAACGTCTCGCTCACTCGATTGAAAACTCGTCTCCTGGCTTGGCAAGCAGCGCATTCCGCGACCTTGTGCGTTGATCCATGATATGCAATTTAGTTAGTCCTCTTTCGACATGTTCTAGCCGATCGTCGTTCTAAGATGCGCTATGCCAATGATATTTTGCGTACAAAATGGAAAGCCTGACAGAGGCTCTCTGGCTGTTGATCTGCGATGGAAAATGGATTGAACGATACCGGCGCCATGCATGCGGAGATGACGCTGCGAATGCTCGCCCGCGGCCAACAAATGGTTCGCGCTGGGCCTGGGCGGGCTTGCCAAGGGCGAGCACGCGGCGGCGAACTGGGACGAGGACGCGCTGACCATGGCGGTCGAGGTGGCACGCGATTGCCTGACCGGCGTGGCCCGCGCGACGGTGCGCGGGCTGACATTGGCCTCCACCATCTTGCCCTTTGCCGACCGGCTCAATGCCGGGGTGGTCAGGGAGGCACTGGCGCTCAGTGATGATGTCCGCGCGTCGGATGCGAAGGGGAGCCTGCGCGCCGGAACCAGCGCGCTGCTTTCGGCGCTGGACGGCGGGCGGACCCAGCTGTGCATCGCCGCCGATCTGCGCAAGGCGCGACCGGCATCGGAAGGCGAGTTGACGAAGGGCGACGGCGCGGCCGCGATGCTGGTCGGCACAGGTGAGGTGATCGCGCGGGTGATCGCGACGCACAGCGTCCCGGTCGACTTCGTCGACCCTTTTCGCGGCACGGGCAGCGATTTCGATTGCAGCGCGCCGATCAAGAACGTGTCGGCGGTGGCGATCGTCGCGCTGGCGGGCGCCTGATGTATCAGCTGCTGTCCGGCCTCATTGTGATCGAGGCCTCCTCGTTCGTCGCCTCGCCCACCGCGGGGCTATATCTCGCGCAGATGGGCGCCGAGGTGATCCGCATCGACCAGACCGGCGGCGGGCCCGACTTTCGCCGCTGGCCGCGCGGACCGAGCGGCTTCAGCCTCTATTGGGAAAATCTCAACCGGGCCAAGAAGTCGGTGGCGCTCGACCTGTCGCGACCCGAGGGGCGCACGCTGATGCAGCGGCTGGCGGTGTCGAGCGGGCAGTTCATCACCAACTTTCCCGTCGACGGGTTTCTGGCGCACGACACGCTTGCCGCGCTGCGCCGCGATCTCGTCACCGTGCGGATCATGGGGCAGGCCAATGGCGGGCCCGCGCTCGACTATACCGTCAATGCCGCGGTCGGCATTCCCGGCATGACCGGCCCGGCCGAACTGGGCGACGAACCGGTCAATCATGTTTTGCCGGCCTGGGATCTGCTGACGGGCTCATACGCCGCCTTCGCGATGCTTGCCGCGATCCGGCATCGCGACGCGACCGGGCTGGGCCAGGAAGTCCGCATCCCGCTGGCCGATGTCGCGATCGGCACGGTCGCCAATCTCGGGATGCTCGCGGAAACCGTTCTGGAAGGGCAGGACCGTGCGCGGCTCGGCAACACGGTCTATGGTGCGTTCGGGCGCGACTTCACCACCAAAGATGGCGCGCGGCTGATGCTGATGGCGATCACGCCGCGTCAGTGGAGCGGCATGGTCGAGGTGCTCGGAATCGCGGCGGAAGTTGCGGCGATCGAGCAGGCGCGCAGCGTTTCCTTCGCAAGCGACGAGGGCGTTCGCTTCGCGCACCGCGACGCGCTGTTCCCGCTGGTCGAGGCGCGGGTCGCAGCATGGGACCGGGCGGCGCTGGAGGCGGCGCTGACCGCAAAGGGCGGCTGTTTCGGCTTTTACGGCAGCATGACCGCGGCGGCGAATGATCCCGTGCTGGTGACCGAGAATCCGATATTCGGGCGAACCGACAATCCGAGCGGCCTCGATTATGCCGCGCCGGGGCCGTTCGCTACCTTGCCGTCGGCGGTGCGCGGGGCACCGGTGCGGGCGCCGCGACTGGGCGAGCATAGCGGTGAAGTGCTCTCGCGCCTGCTCGGGATGGGCGATGGCGAGATCGGTGCACTGGCATCGGAGGGCGTGATCGCGCTCGGGTGACCGTCGATGCCGGCGATTGCATGATCTTCGCCACGGGCTTCGACTTCGGTAATTCCTATGGCGCCTCCGCGCAGCAACAGGGCCATCCGATTTACGGGCGCGGCGGCATCTCCCTGGCGGACGAATATTATGGTGGCGGCCCGATCGCCTTCGATGCCCTGATCCGTGACTGGCGGGCTGACGGCCTCAAGGGATTGACGATCGACTGACCGCCGCAGAGGCAACGCAGCGGTTCCGATTTCGCCGGACGCGGAACGCAGTGTTTCATTGCGGCGCCGCCGCCAGAACGGCGTCGAGGCGCGCAAAGCCGGCCGCCCAGCGCGCCGGATCGACCGGACGATCCAGTCGCGCCAGCAGGTCCGACGCCGTCAGTGCCGGATCGTCGGGATCGAGCAGATTGTTGGCGACGTGAAAGGCGAACCAGATCCGTGCCGCTGCCTGGTCGGGGCGGTGCGCCGTGCCCGCGGCCACATCGCCCAGGAAGGTTGCGAGATCGGCATAGGCGTTCAGCCAGGCGCCGGTTCGGAAGCGCGATTGGCGCAGCATCGGCGTGCCGAGGAAGCCGGCGAGCGCATAGACCTTCGAATCGCCGATCAGCATGCCATCGGCGGCGCGCGCCAACGCCATTGTCGCGCTCTCGCCATCCGGGCTGGCGCCCGCGAGCAACCGCATCTGCGGATGCGCCGCGATCTCGGCTTCGAGCGCGCTGTTGTCGATATGCTGTTCGTTGAGCGGGTGGTTGGTGACCGCGACGCTAAAGCGATCGTCGATCCGCTCGGCCAGTTCGGCAATCAGCCGATGGTTCGGCGTCGCGCCGACGCGGTGCATCGGAAAGAAGTTTTCCTCATGCTCATATTCGAGCGGCAACGCGAGCAGCGGCCGATCAGCCGGAAGCGGGGCCCATGAACGCAGCGGCGTGATTGCGTCGACGCCGCCCGTCAGCGTTTTCCATAGCGGTGCGATCAGCCGATCGAGCACATCGCGCTGATCGCCGTCCAGCGGCGGCAGCAGGCCGTGATCGAACGGCTCCTCCTGCAGGACGATCCAGTCCGCTGGTATCGCGAGCGGCGGCGCACCGCCCTCCATCATGTGGCGAACGACCCCGGGAAAGGCGCGGACCGTCTCGCAATCCGCCGACCGGCACAGCACGTAATCGGGCGCGAGTGCGCGAGCGAAGGCCACGATGCCCGCGCGATCGCGGGGCTCGGTCCGCATCGTCGGGTGGCCATCACCATCGACGATATGCCACTTCACCTCGGTGAGGTCTGCCACCGAATCGAGCTCGCGCGGCCCGATGCCGGTGCCCTGCCAGGGGACCGGCGCGAGGACATGAACCTCATGCTCGCCCGCCAGGCAACGGATCAGCGGCGCGACGATATGGTCGAACCACCAGGGGGTGATCACCGGCAGGTAGAAGAGTATCCTCAAGCGGCGCCCCAACTTCGATGATTGATCACGGTCTCAGCATTGCCCGCCCCGCCATCGGCGGCGCGGGCCCGCGCGTTCATCCCGATCGGTCCCGGGAATTGCCGCTGCTCGAACATTATAGCGCGCCGCCCGTCGCAGACGGCTGGCCGTGACCAAACTACCCCGGCGCGACCCGGATGGCGGACGAGAGCATCGCCGCCGTGGCGAAGTTCCCGCTTCAGCGCCGGTCCGCACCGTCGCCGGGCTGAAACCATTGCCGCACGATCCGCTCGGCATCGATTGCTTCGAGATCACCCGACGCGCAGCGTATCCACAGCGCCGCTCGCTCCGCCGGCAGGTATGACATCATTCCACAGGCAACAAAGATCAGCGGACCCTTGCTAACCGCCTCGCTGCGGGCTCCTTCGGCGAAATCGGCGTTGTCGGATCTTCGTCGGAAGAGTGTTGCCGATTGCTTTATTATTAGCACGTTACTACTCTCGACTACGACAACAGGCAGCAGATATTGCACCGATTTTGTACTGCACCCAACTCGGGGAAGTCCCGTAGCAAGCCCAGCGCGTCGTTCGCGCCAGGTGAAATCCCCGTGGCCGCAGGACAACTTCATCAATGCTGCTTGTTCAAGACAGCCAGGACTGGCAATGCCCGGGGGAATCGTCGCGCTTGAATCGATGCACCAAGCATTGATCCTCTATACTGGACCATGCGCGGTGCGCCGGCGGACGACACATCTCTCGGCCGGCACCCAAAGCCATCGCCGCCGACAGGCGATTCGATCTTGCAGGTGACGTTCAATGTATAGCGTGACGGACGAAACTGAACGACTGCAATCGTTGCGCGGTTATCGCCTGCTCGATACACCGAACGAGCCGGAATTCGACGCGATCGTCCGCGCCGCCGCGGACGCGCTCGATGCCCCGATCGCGCTGATTTCGCTGATCGACGAGAACCGTCAATGGTTCAAGGCACGCGTCGGCCTCGATCTCCAGGAGTCGCCCCGGTCGATCGCATTTTGCGCGCACGCGATCCGCGGGCAAGAAACCATGGTTGTTCCCGACGCTACCCGCGATGGTCGCTTCATGAACAATCCGTTCGTCGTGAATGATCCGTCGATACGCTTCTATGCCGGCACCCCGCTGGAAACCGCCGAAGGGCACAGGCTGGGGACCCTCTGCGTCATCGACAGCAAGCCGCGCGACGTGTTCGCGGAGGATCAGCGCCAGATCCTCGAAGATCTGGCGCGACAGGTGATGGTTGCGCTGGAGCGGCGCAAGCATCGCTTGGCGACCACATCGGACACACCGCGCTCCGACGACATGATCGAGGCGCATGACGCGGCGGAATCGCCGACGCGCGATTGACGGATCGCGAGCCATGACCCGTAGCCGAGACCGTGCCCCGACGCCGGCACACATAAACACGCTGGCGTCGATGAGTCGGATCTGGCTGTTCGCCCTGGCCTATGCCGTCGCGGGCTGGCTGGGGCTGCGGCTGGCTGTGCCGCCCGGCTATGCGACGCTGATCTGGCCCGCCTCGGGCCTCGCATTGGCTGGCCTGCTGCTCTTCGGTCGCTACCTGTGGCCCGGTATCCTGCTGGGCTCGTTCGTGGTCAACGCGGCGATCGGTCACGTCGTCGATGGCGAGGGACTGCAGGCGCTTGCCGCCGTCAACGCGGTCGGCATCGCGATCGGCTCGACCTTGCAGGCCATACTCGCGCACCGCCTGATCCGGCGCCGCTTTGGCGAACCGATCGCGATCGCGCGGCCCGGCGATGTCGCATGGCTTGCGCTGATCTCGGGGCCCCTGGCCTGTGTCGTCGCGGCGACGCTGGGCGTTGCCACACTCCGCGCGACCGGCACGATGCCGGCAGCGTTCGCGCTGCGCAACTGGCTGACCTGGTGGGCCGGCGACATGATGGGCATCGTCATCGTCGTCCCGATCGCGCTGCTGAGCCCGTGGCGACGGGCGAAAATGACGTGGCGGGGCCAACCGGTTGCGACCCTCACGGCGACGATGGTGCTCGCGATGTTCGTGCTCGTCGGCGCCACGCTTGCGGCCTGGAAGATCACCAGCGTCACTACCTATCAGCGCAATCTCGCCACGTTCGAGGCGGTGGCGGCGGACAATGAACAGGCGCTGCTTCACCGGCTCGATTCGTACCGGCAAAGCCTCGACGGCGGCGCAGCGCTGTTCGAAGCATCGGACGACGTGTCGCTCGCCGACTGGAAGGCCTATATCGACGTTCTCGATATCCGCGCGCGGCTGCCCGGGATCAACGGGATCGGCTATGTCGAACCGGTCGAACGATCGCAGATCGCGCAGTTTCTCGCGCAAGCCAGTTCCCATGGGGTTTCTCATCTGAAGCTTCATCCGGACACGGGCAAACACGACATCTTCGCGATCACCTATATCGAGCCGGTTGCAGCCAACACCGCCGCGGTCGGCCTCGACATCGCCTTTGAAGCCAATCGGCGCGATGCCGCGATCCATGCGCGCGACTCCGGCAAGGCGACCATCACCAGGCGCATCTTCCTGGTACAGGATACCCACCAGAGCGCCGGCTTCCTCCTCCTGCGGCCGGTCTACCGACTTGGCCAGCCACTACGCACCGTTGCCGAGCGGCGCGCCGCCTTTCGCGGATGGATCTACGCGCCGTTCATCGCGCCGCGATTCATGGCCGGGCTTAGCGCGAGCCAGGGGCAAAATCTCGAGATCTCCGTTTATGACGGCGCGGGCATTGCGCGCGAAAACACGATCTACACGAGCGCCGAAGCGGCTCGCACGAGCGCGCCCGCCTATTCCGTAACGCACACCTTGCCGGTGATGGAACAGCGCTGGACGATCGTGTGGAACAGCACGCCGGCATTCGAAGGCAGTGTCGGAACCAGCGAACCCCAGCTGATCCTGTTCGGCGGGATCGCGCTGACACTTGCATTCGCCCTTCTCTTGCTGTCGCATTCGCGCCGCGCCGCCTATATTCACCGCCAGGTCGAGTTCAAGACGCGCGAGGTCGCCGCACGCGAATTCGAGAATCGCTCGATCGTCGACACGGCAATGGTCGCGATCCTGCTGCTCGACGGCGATGCGCGAGTGATCTCCGCGAACAAGACCGCAAGCGAGATCTTCGGCCGATACGAACCGGCGCTGCTCGGGGTCGACATCCGAACGCTGATGGCGGGAGACGGCGGTCAGGACGAGCCCACCAGTCTACCGCAGGGGATCGTGCGGATCCATCGGCCGGATGGCGGCGAGTTGTTCGTCGATGTCCAGTTCAATCGCTGGGTCAATGAAGCAGGCGAGGATCGTAGCACCGCGATCCTGCGTGACGTGACCGCGAGTAGGCGGATGACCACCGCCCTCGCCGACGCCGAGCGGCGATGGAAATTCGCCATCGAAAGCGCCGACATGGGCGTGTTCGACATCGACCTCGAGACCGGCGAAACCTTCGTTTCCTCGACCTGGCGGTCGATGTTCGGATACCCCGACGGCAGCGTGGTACGGCCGCAAAGATGGCTCACCGACCGCCTCCATCCCGACGACCGCGATCATGTCCTCGCACAATTCGCCGCCTGCGCGCGGGGACAGCTTGCGAAGGTCGAACTCGAATACCGGATCCGGGGCGCGGACGACGGCTGGCAATGGACCCGTGCCATGGCGGTGGCGACGGTGCATCCCGAAACCGGCGTCCGTCGGATGGTCGGAACGCATACCGACATCACGAGTCTGCGCGAGGCGGTCGACGCGCTGCGCGACAGCGAGCAGCGCTTCGGCGCACTCGCCGGACTGTCGCCCGCGGGCATCTTCCGCACCGATCCCTTCGGGTTCTGCACCTATGTGAACGACGCCTGGCTCGGTATCTCGGGGCTTGATGCCGCGTCCGCGCTTGGCGCCGGCTGGGTCGATGCGATCCACGCGGACGACCGCGCTTCTGTCCATGAAACCTGGATGGAGGCGATCGGCAACGGCAAGCGCTTCCGCGGAAGGTTCCGCTTTCACCGTCGTGGCGAAAGCCCGCGTTGGGTCGATCTGATGTCCGCGCCCGAGGTCGAGGATGGCGGCACCATTGCCGGCTTCATCGGCGTCGCGATCGACGTCAGCGAGCAGCACCGCGCCAATGCGGCCTTGATCGAGAGCGAGCGCCGCTTCGAGGCGCTGGCGAACCTGGCACCCGCCGGCATCTTCCGCTCGGACGCGAACGGCAAGTGCACGTACATCAACCCGATGTGGCTCCGAATGTCGGGTTTGACCGCAGTACAGGCCGTCGGCGACGGCTGGGGTACCGCGGTCCACCCGGATGACGTGGAGCGCGTCGCGCGGACCTGGGCCGAGGCCGTGGTCCGCCGCGACACCTATCGCGACGAATATCGCTGGCTTCACCCCGATGGGCATTGCACCTGGGTCGATGTCCTTGGTGGGCCGGAACTGGCCGCCAATGGCGATTTGCTGGGCTTCATCGGCGTAACGCTCGACATCACGGATCGAAAGCATGCCGAAGGCAAGCTTGCCGAGCGGGACGCGCAGCTTTCGCTGCTCGCGACGCATGCAACCGACGCCATTCTGCACCTCGATCTGACCGGCCGTTGCATCTACGCATCGCCATCGAGCCGCGACGTGCTGGGCATCGACCCGAAGTACCTGGTCGGGCACGCCATGCTCACGCGCTTCCACCCGGATGACGAACAAGCCGTGCTGGATGCGTACGCCAGCCTGACGTCCGGGCGAAACGAACGCATCGTCGTGGCGTACCGCTCCGAGCGGCACGGTTCGCCCGGTGACTATGTGTGGCTCGAAGCGAATTCAGGCGTGGTGCGCGACGCCGTGACCGGCGATCCGAAAGAGGTGATCTCGTCGATCCGCGATATCACCGATCGCAAGACCCTGGAGCTGGCCCTGCTGGAGGCGCGTGTCCGCGCAGAGGTGGCCGCCGCGGCGAAAGCGGAATTCCTGGCGAATATGAGCCATGAGATACGTACGCCGATGAATGGCGTGATGGGCTTCACCGAATTGCTGCTCGACAGCGAACAGACCGAAGAGCAGCATCGCTATACACAGTTGATCGCGGATTCCGGTCGGGCCATGATGCGGTTGTTGAACGACATTCTCGACATCTCGAAGATCGAATCGGGCAAGATGGGAATAGCCAGCGAACCGTTCGACCTGCGTCACAAGCTCGACGGTTGCATCAAACTCATGGAGCCCGTCGCCAGCGCCAAGGGCGTAGCGCTCACCCTCACGGTCGATCCGAACTTGCCCAATGTCGTCGTCGGCGATCCGCTGCGCGTCCGGCAGATCGTGCTGAACCTGCTCGGCAACGCGCTGAAGTTCACCGACCGCGGCAGCGTTCGCGTGGACGTGATGCTCGATCCGGACACCGAAGCGACGATGCGGATCGATGTCACCGACTCCGGTATCGGGATTCCGGCGGATCGCCTCGAGGTGATCTTCCAGCAATTCGCGCAGTCGGACAGTTCGACCGCGCGCAAATATGGCGGGACGGGCCTCGGCCTGTCGATCAGCAGCGACCTGACCAAGCTGATGCACGGCACGTTGACGGTCGAAAGCGAAGTCGGCGTCGGCACGACCTTCACGCTCCGCCTGCCCTTCGCCAGTGGACCCGACACGCCCGCCGTGCCGACCGTCGACGAGGGAGAGGCTCGGCTAGCTGCTCCTGACAGGCGCGCGACACCGCGCGTGCTGATAGCCGAGGACCATGACATCAACCAGGAACTGATGCGCACGATGGCCGCGCGCGCCGGCATGGACGCCGACATCGCCGACAACGGCCAGCAGGCCATCGAGATGGTGGCCGTCGCTGCGGCGAGCGGAAGGCCTTACCAACTCGTTCTGATGGACGTCCAGATGCCGGTCGTCGACGGGCTGGAAGCGACGCGGCGCATTCGCGCCGCGGGATATGACGCAAAGTCGCTGCCGATCGTCGCGCTGACGGCGAACGCCTATGCCGACGATCGGAAAGCGTGCCTCGAAGCGGGAATGCAGGCGCACCTCGCGAAGCCGGTGCGGCTGCGCGATCTGGCGGCGGTCCTCACCGACTGGGTCGCGGAAGCCCCGACTGCAGAAGTAACGCATGCCGTCCGGGGACCGTCCAAAGCGCTCCGCGACCGATATGACGCGCGCAAGGCGGAGACGCTGGCCGCGCTGCAAGCACTGATCGCGCGAGCGGCATGTACCGACGCGGAATATGACGAGATCGAGTCGATGCTGCACAAGCTTGCCGGCACCGCCGGCATGTTCGGCGAAGCGGCGCTGGGGGATGTTGCGTCAGGATTGGAAAACGAAATGCGCCATGGGTCCGGCGCGGATCGGCTCACGCTGCTCAGACACGTCTCCGAAGCGCTCCATTGCGCGGCCTGATCGAACGCCACGCTGCGCGTTGGGGACGATTGCGCACGCTGCGATGGTGTAAAATGCCGGCGCCTGGTGGGCAAGCGGATGCCGGCAACCGCGAATGTCATCGCACATGGGTCTCGGCGCGGTCGTGGCGCGTTGGCCCACCGGCGCAGCGAGCCCAGGATGGGTCTCACTGCGCCGGATATTCATTGTCGCAACGTTGTTGCTGGAAACCGGGACCGGCGTTTCAGCACGATGCACCAACCTCCGCAACACAGGGACTCCGCACGTGGCACGCATCATCTATGTCGAAGACGACGACCTTGCCGGCGAACGGGTGCGGGAGATCCTGACGGAGGCCGGCCACCTCGTCGGTGTCATCGCGAACGGCGCGCTTGCGTGCGACACCATCCTGTTCAAGCGACCCGACCTGGCGATCCTCGATTGCGCGCTGCCCAGCATGTCGGGGATCGAGATCCTGCGACGCATTCGCGGGCAATCGAACACCTATCTGATGCCCATCCTGATGCTGACCGGCTCGCGCACCGAGGAGACCCATGACAATGCGATGTTCGCCGGCGCGAACGACTTCCTCGTGAAGCCGTTCGAACCCGAAGAACTGGTGCGCCGCGTCGCCGCCGTGCTGCACAACAATGATCTGAAACGCGTTCTGTAACCGGTGCCGGCGTCAACGCCGGATTCGGGGCCCCGAAGGCCTGAAGCCTATAGCGCCCGCCGTGCAGGAACAGGGGCCGCCTTCTTGGCCAGCATCTCCTCGATCCGGAATACGACTTCCTCCGGATCGCAGGGCTTCTTCATATATTCGTCGGCACCGGCGAACATCGCGAGCGCGACGTCGGCCTCGCTGCGTCGACCCGTGAGCATCAGAACAGGCAGGCCCCAGGTCTTCTGGCTCTTGCGCAGTTCCTGCAGGATCAGCACGCCGGAAAGGCCGGGCAAGTTGCAGTCGAGAATCACGAGATCGGGCTTGCGCGCCCGGATCACGCGCAGTGCTTCGTTGCCATCGGCAAGGACGCCCACGCCATGCCCAGCCCGGATCAGCGCTTCCTGAAGCAGCTCGGATATGATCTCGTCATCTTCGGCAACAATGATACGGGCCACGCTCACGGTCCTCAATACTTAAACGCAGGCCAGGCGCACCTATCAACCGGCCGATCGCACCTCGGTTCCGCCGTGCGAGGGCTCATAGGAGCGCGGGCTCATTGTCATTATAGACTGAAGGCGTCAAAGTCGTCGCCTTCGCTATGCACGGGTGACGTCTACAGCGTCCGTTCGCGCGCGACGCGAACCTTCACGCTATCCCCGACCTTGTCGCCGGGATGGAGAATCACATGATCGCCCGGCGCCAGCCCGCCCAGCACCTGGGCGACATCGGCGTTCATCCGGCCGATCGACACGGTCGACGCGTGCGCCCTGCCGCCGATGATGCGAAACACCTGCCAGTCATTGCCGTTGCGGAACAACGCGCTGATCGGCACGAGCACCGCGTCGCGCGCCGACCACACAGCGATCCGCACCGTCGCGCGAAAGCCATGGCCGAGCCGCACCCATACCGCGCGCGGCTCGGCGAAGTCGATCACGACGTTGACGCGCTGCTCTTCGACGCCGAGCGCCGAAACCTTGAGGAAGCCATTGGGTTCAACCAGCCGTACCCGCCCCTTGAGCGGTCGCGCGCCGCCCCAGTCCTCGACCGACACCGCCGCGCCGGGCACGACCTGCACCGCATCGGCGGAGAGCAGGTCGGTAACCATCTCGAGCCGCGCCGGATCGCCGACCGCGACCAGCGGCGTCCCCGCAACCACCACGCGCATGCTTTCCTGCGGCACGGTCAGCACGGTGCCCGACACCGGCGATCGCACATCGACGATACCGCGCCCGGCAGCGCGCGTGCCCGGCACGATCAGCCCGGCGCGCGCCGCGGCGACGCTCTCGCGCGCCGCGCGTTCGGCCTGGCGGGTGGCACCGATCGCCGCCCGCGCACGATCCCGCGCGGCGCGCGCAACGTCGAGCGCGGCCTGGGTGGCAAAGCCGCGCTCGCGCAGCGTCGCGGCCCGCGCCAGCTGCCGATCGGCCAGCGTGAGCGATGCCAGCGCATCGCCGACCTGCGCGCGTGCCGCCGCGGCCTGCGCCTCCAGCGCACGGACATTGCCCTCGATCTGCGCCAGCGCACGCGCGTCGAGCACGCCCGGCTCGGCCGGCTGGATCCGCGCCAGCAGCGTCGTGCCGGCAACGACCTCGGCCCCGGGCTTGAGCGGCACGCGCAGCAGTTCGCCGGTGATCGGCGCCGACACGGTGTAGAGGTCGCGCACCCGCGTCTCGGCGAGATCGTCGACCGTGACGGTGATCGGCCCGCGCACGACCGCGCTCGCCTCGACCTCGACCGGCGCCTTGCGCGTCGCGAAGAACAGCGCCGCGCCGACGACCAGCGCGATCAGCACGATGATGACGCGCGGTCCGGTGATGAGCTTGCCTGCCATGGTCATTCCCTGGTCTTGAGCGCGCGAACGAGATCGAGCCGGTCGACGCGACGGCGGATGAGCAGCGCGGTCGCGCCGGCGGCGGCCACCACGACGAGCACGCCCTGCGCAGGCACGCGCGGTTCGATGAAGAAGGGGATGGTGAAGATGTCGGTGCTGAAGCGGCTGATCAGGAAGCGCCACAACTCGATCCCCGCCCAGATGCCGAGCGGCAAAGACAGCAGCACGAGCAGTGCCTGCTCGCCGAGCAGCACGAACGCCACTTCGCTGCGGCGGAAGCCGAGCACGCGCAGCGAGGCGAGGTCGCGCGCGCGCTCCGACAGGCTGATGCGCGCGCTGTTATAGACCACCCCGACCACCACCAGCATCGCCAGACCGGTGTAGAAGAAGGTCTGGATATTGAAATTCTGCACGAGCGTGTCGTTCATCGTCTGCAGCGTCGCCGCGCGGACGGTAACCGCGGCGACCATCGGGCTGACCTTCAGCCGGGCATAGATGCCGGGCAGCGCGCGGGCATCGACCTGCAGATAGGCCCCCGACAGCATATCGCCCTCGCGCAGCAGCCGGTCGAGTTCGGCACGGTCGAGCGTCGCCGAGCCGCCGAACGGGCTGTCGAGCACCGCGGCGACCGCGAGGTGCAGCACCGGGCGCTCGCCATCGGTGACCGCCGCCGCGATCGTGTCGCCGACGCCGACATGGAGCTGACGCGCCATCCGGCCGGTGATGACGACCCCGGCGGGCGGCGGATCGGACGTCTGGCCGAGGATGTCGACCGTCCGCGACAGCGTGCCGCTCGGCGCGACGCCCGACAGCCCCTCGCGCACCTCGTATTGGCCCGCGCGGATCCGCGCCCCGACCGCGCGGAACGGCTGGACGCGCAGCACGCCGGGGATGCGCTCGAGCTCGTGCAAGGCGCGCGCGTCGCGCGGCTCGGCGAAGGTGATGGCGAGATCCGAGGTGTCGGCAATGCCGAAGCCCAGGTCGATCATTCGGCCGATGCTGCCCATCGGGCTCTGCGACGCGACAAGCAGCATCAACGCCGCCGCCAGCCCGACGACGGTCAGCGCCGAACGCAGCGGGCGGCGCATCAGCCCGCGCAGGATGATCCGGCTCGGCTCGTCGGGGCCGAGCGCGGCGGCGAGATGGGTTACGGCATGGCCCGAATAATCCGCAGGCGCCTCGGGCCGCATCGCATCGGCGGGCGACAGCCGTGCCGCGCGCCACACCGCCGTTGCCGCGCCGAGCATCACCGGCATCAGCGTCGCCGCCGCCGCCAGCAGATAGGCGTCGGCATCGATCCGGAAGGCAAGGAACGGGAAGGTGAAGAAGCGTTGGTAGATCCCCGCCATGCCGCGCCCGAGCCATTCGCCCAGCGCGACGCCCAGCGCCAGCCCGCCAAGCGCGAGCAGCACCGCCAGCTGGACATAATGCAGCATGATCGCGCGGACCGGGAAACCGAACGCCTTGAGCAGCCCGATCACCTCGCGCTCGGTATCGACGAGCCGCGCGAGCACGATGTTGAGCAGGAACGCCGCGACGAGCAGGAACACCGGTGGCATCAGCGTCGCCATCGTCGTCAGCTGACTGATCTCGTCGGTGACGAAGCGGTGCGACACCTGCTGGTCGCGCGGATAGGCACCGACCCCGCCATAGGGCGCGAGCAGCAGATCGAGGCGGCGCTCGGTTTCCGCCGGCCGCTCGCCCGGTGCAAGCCGCACCAGCACGTCGTTGAACGACTGGTTGAGGTTGAGCGCAGCTGCCAGCGGCTCGCGCCCCATCCACAGGATCGCCGAGCGCCGGTTGTCGGGAAAGATCTGCCCCGGGGTCAGCGCATAGATATATTCGGGGCTGAGCACCGCGCCGACCAGCCGCAGCTCGACCTGCTTGCCGTAAAGCACCGCGCCGAACCGGTCGCCGGGCACCAGCCCGGCCGCCGTCACGAAAGCGGTATTGGCGACGACTTCCTCGGGGTGACGCGGATCGGGCAGGCGGCCGGCGCGCAGGACGAGCTGGTTGAGCGCCGACGGACGCGCCGGCGGCAGCGAATGGACCCGCGCGGTAACCGGTTCCGCGACCTGCGGCACGTCGAGCGTCGCGCGCGTCGTGATCCGGCTGTCCGCTGCCGCCACGCCGGGAAGTAGACGGATATTCGCCATCAGCGTCTCGGGCGCGCGCACCAAAGGGGCGAAGATGTCGGCGAAGCGCGTCTGGTCGTAATAGCTGTCGCGCGTCGCGCCGAGCGAGCTGATCAACCCGACCGCCATGATCAGCGTCCCCACGCCCGCGGCGATCACCAGCGCGATCGCCACCGCCTGGCTGCGCAGCCGCCAGAAGTCGCGGAACAGCTTGACCGTCATGGTCGAGCGCAGCCGCATCACCAGTTCAGCCCCATCGGCGCGACACGGCTGGCATTGTGCCGCCGCCCGGTAATGCGACCGTCGCCGAACAGCAGCACCTCATCGGCAATGCCCGCGATCACGGCATTGTGTGTGATCACGAAGGTGGTGGTGCCGAGTTCGCGATTGACCTGATCGAGCGCCGCCAGCACGCGCGTACCGGTCTCGCTGGCGAGCGCGCCGGTCGGCTCGTCGCACAGCAGCACCTCGGGGCGCTTGGCGATGGCGCGCGCGATCGCGACGCGCTGCTGCTCGCCGCCCGACAGCTGCGCCGGGAAATGGTCGAGCCGCGCGTCGAGCCCGACCAGCGCCAGCGCCTCGGCCGGGTCCATCGGATGGTCGGAGATTTCGGTAATCAACGCCACATTCTCGCGCGCGGTGAGCGACGCGACGAGATTGTAGAACTGGAAGACGAAGCCGACGCTGTGTCGGCGATATTCGGTCAGCGCATCGTCGTCGAGCGCGGTGACGTCGCGGTCGTGGAACCAGGCATGACCCGAAGTCGCCGCGTCGAGTCCGCCCAGGATGTTGAGCAGGGTCGACTTGCCCGAACCCGACGGACCGAGCAGCACGACCATCGCGCCCTCGTCGACGGTCAGATCGACCCCGCGCAAGGCATGCACTGCGTTGGCGCCCTGGCCATAGGTCTTGGTCAGCGCCTCGAGCCGATAGATCGGCGGGCGCCCCGCCGCGGGAACTTCGACCGTTGCCGGCGGCGACACGTCCACGCTGCTATCCCTGCCCGATCGATCGACCCGGCCGGGTTAGGACAGGGGCCGCAGCAGCAACATGCGTAGCTTCCCTAGGTCGGCGGTCCTGGGCGCCGCCGCCGGGCAGCTAGGGCGTGGTGTTCGTCACCGTCTCCTCGCCGCGGTGGACGCGCGCCGTCATGCCGGTCGCATCGGCATCGTCGAGCGTCTGGGCGTCGGGTGCGGGCGGCGCCGCGCGCGAGGCGGCGGCCGAAGCTTCGGCCGGGGCCGCGCTCGCCGGGGGCGGGGGCGCCGCTTCGGCCAGATTGGTTTCGACATTGGCGTCGACCGGCGTGCCCTCATCGGCCGGCACCGCATTGTCGCTCGCCGCCGGTTGCGGCGTGGGCCGGTCGCAGCCCGCCAGCGTCGCCACTGCCAGCACCAAAGCGGCAGCGGCCATTTTCGTGCGGATCATCGTCATGCTCCCTTTGCCATCCGCTCGAGATCGGGCAGCACCAGCCCGCCCGAACGCGCCTCGATCTTGCTCGCCAGCGTGCGGTCCCAGCCATAGGGATCGTCACGGAAATTCATCTGCCCGCTCGCGCTGGCAAAGGCCGTCCAGTACAGCAGATAGACCTGCACCGGCTTGGTCAGCGCAACGCGCTGGGTCTTGCCCGTCGCGACTGCCGCCGCAATCGCGTCGGCCGACCATGCCGGATCGCCGCGCAGCATCAACTCCGCCAGATCGGCCGGCTTCTGCAACCGCACGCAACCATGGCTGGCGAGCCGGCTGAAGCTGTCGAACTTGGCGCGCGACGGCGTGTCGTGGAGATACACCGAATAGGGATTGTCGAAATCGAACTTGTAGCGGCCAAGCGCGCTCTTGTCCCCCGCCGACTGCTGCAGCCGCGTGCCGCCGATCACGACGAAGCCGTTGCGCTTGAGATAGCCGGGGCTCTTGCGCTCCTTGGGCCACAATTCCTTGGTCGCGATCGAATCCGGCACGTTCCAGGGCGGGTTGATGACGATGCTGTTGATCGTCGACGACAGCATCGGCGTCTCATGGCCGGGCCGGCCCGTCACGCCGCGCATCGACATGACGGGCACGTCACCATCGAACACCGTCACCACCGCAGCGGCGATGTTCACCTGGATGCGGTCGCGCGGCAAGGTTGGCGGCAGCCAGCGCCAGCGCTCGAGATTGGCCATGATCTGGCGTACGCGCTCGGTCGCCGGCACGTTAAGCGCGGCAAGCGTCTGCTTCGACACCACGCCCGTCGGATTTAGGCCGTAGCGCCCCTGCACGCGCTGCACCGCCTTGGTAAGCTCGGCGTCGAACGTATCGCCGGTGGCGATGACATCCTTGTCCTCCACCGCGAGCCGTTGGCGCAGCGCCAGTACGCGCGGCCCGCTGGCGCCGAGTGCCATGTCGGGCCCGGCGTCAAGCGTCGTCCAGCCGCCCGCCGCAACGATGCCGCGATAGCGGTCGAGACCCACCACCAGGCCGTCATAGCCGGCATAAGGCGGCGGCAGCGCGGCGATCCACGCCGCCAGCCGGTCGCGCCGCACCGCATCGGCAAAGCCCGGCAGCGGGTCGAACGACAGTGGCCGCAGACCCCAGTTGTGGTCGAAATCGGCCGTGGCGAGCCGACCGGCATGGACCGCGCGCGAATGATCGAGCGCAGCGCGGACCAGCGAATCCCCCTCGAGCGTCCTGGCGGTCGCCGACGGCGCCTGGCGCAGGCCCTGCGCCAGATCATCGGCGGCAAGCAGCGTGCGCAACTCCGCCGCCTGCGCCGGCGTCAGCGCCGGCAATGGCGCGACGCTTGCCGTAGCGGGCGCGATGGGCTGAGCGGGCGCGCTGGGCGTCGGTCGCGGCGCGACCGGCGCCGTGTTCTGGCCGGCCTGTCGCGGCGCGGCGCCGATCGCCGGGCCGATCGCCAGCCCACACATCGCCAGCAGCGCGACCCCGCGCGCCAGCCCCGCTCTGCCCCGAATCATCCTGTGGTCGCGCTTCATGTTTGCCATCATCCCGGAACGTGGGTTGGTTGTCTGCCACCTCGCGCCTCGACCTAATCTGAACGAGGCACTGAATGCCAGTGCCGGAAGGACGAAATTTCGTCGCCGCCGTTCCAACCGGCGTTATATCCGTGAATTTTGCGACCCATTGCTCTGGTTTTGTCTGCTGCATTCGCGCCGCATCGTGCCTAGAACCGGCGACGGGTCGGGAGGTGAAGATGACGAGCAGGGCGGGGGGAAAGCGCGCGACCGACCTGTTCCGGTACGACGCGACGATCATCCGCAACGAGGCCCACGCCGCCTTCCCCAACTGGACCGACCGCCTGCTTGGGCTCGTCTTGCTGGTCGTCGCGCTTGCCGTGGCGCGCGCCGCGCTGGGCGACCGCGCCTTCATCGTCGCGGCGGTCGCGGTTGCCACCCTCGCCTTCCTGGTCGGCGCGGCAACCGCGCGGCTGATCGAGCGCCGCCTCGCCTTTCACGCCTATGACGGCGTGCTCGCCGCCGATGCGCTGATACCGGCAAGCCGCCGGCACTATGCCCTCGCCGGCCACGCCGTTGCGCTGGCCGGGACCGCACTCGCTACACTCGTCGCCCGGCCCACGCTGCTCGCGATCGCCATAGCGGGCTATCTGGTCGGTGCGACAATCCGCCATCTGGGATCGTTTCTGGCACAGCGTTTCGCCACCCCGCAATTTGCTGGCCTGCGCCCGTTCGATAGCAGGGCGCTGTGGTGCTGGCTGGAACAGCCCTTGGCCGGGGCAGCCGGTGCGATCCCGTTGCTGCTCATACTCGTCGCCACGGCGCGCGACGAAGCCGCCGCCGCCCCGGTGCTCGCGGCGCTGGTGACGGCGATCACCGCGCTGGCGCTGACCGCGCTCGACGACGGCGTGGTGCGCTTCATGACGCTGTCGGGTCATCCGGCATGGGCTATCATCGCGCGGCGCGCCCGCGCCACGCTCGTCTTCACCCTGCTCGCCGTCCCGATCTGCCTCGCGACGGCGACGCCGCTCGTCGCCGGCCTGGTGGGTGTGGTGGCGGCGGCGAGCCTGCTGCTGATGGCGACGCGCATCCTCGCCTATCGCATCCATGCCCGGCGCACCGCCGATCTCGTCGTCGGCGGCTGCGCGATGGTCGTCATCGTCACCGGCGCGGCCATGCCGATGCTGCTGCCATTCGTCGCGGCGGCGATCCTGTGGCAATTGTCGCGCCGCGCCGGCGCGATGACATGGCTGTTGCGATGACCGCCGCCATTCTCATCGACGGGGTGTCGGTCGATCGCGGCGGAACGCGGGTGGTCAGCGATGTCGGCTTCGCCATCCCGCACGGAAGCTGGTTCGGGCTGATCGGCGCCAATGGCTCGGGCAAGACCAGCCTGCTCCGCGCGCTGGCCGGGCGGCTGCCCTTCGCCGCCGGCCGCTGCCTGATCGACGACCATGATCTCGCCACCGATCGCACCGCGCGCGCCGCGCACTTCGGCTTCGCCCCGCCCGCCGATCGCCTGCCCGAGGCCTTGCGTGTGCGCGACCTGCTCGCTTTGGCCGGTTCGGATCGCGACACCGCGCGCGACCGACTTGGCGCGGTCGGGGTGGCGCTGGGCATCGATCAGCTGCGTGATCGCTGGATCGGCGACTGTTCCGCCGGGATGCGCCAGCGTGCCGCCATCGCGCTGGCCTTTGCCGGCGGCAACGCCCTCGTCATCCTCGATGAGCCGTTCAACTGGCTCGATCCGGTCGCCGCGTTCGATCTTCGCCAGGCACTCCGCGCATGCGTCGATCAGGGGCTGACGTTGGTCACGGCACTTCACGATCTCGGCACGCTGACCACGGCCTGTGACGAAGGGTTGATGCTGGCCGATGGCCGCGTCGCGCTGGCGCTTGATCGCGCGATGCTCACCGAGGCGGCACGCGCGCCGCAGGACTTCGAGCGCCGGACGATCGACCTGCTGCGCTCGACCGCGCGCGCCTGATCGCGGGCGCCGCTCCGCTCAGGGTCGCGCGAGCAGGTAACCGACCAGTGCGCCGACCTGCGCCATGGCGATCAGCAGCAGCAAGGTCGAAAAGGGCTCCTTGCGGGTCTTGTGCCGAAACAGGCGGCGCGCGAGCAACGCCCCCGGCGAACCGCCGACCAATGCCAGCGCCAGCAGGTCTGATTCGGGAATGGGCCACGCCCCGGCGATGGCACGCTGCTTGTCCTGCCAGAACCGCAGCACGGTAAAGGCATTGATCAGCAACAGGGCGGGTACCGCGAGCAGCAGCAGCATGCGCCGACGATAGGTCCCGGCGCCTTTCGGTGCGGTAAACGGGCTGATCAGCACTTTCTTACAAAAACACAGGGGAAAATCCTGAATTTGTTTACGTCTTTTGGCGATGTGGCGCCGTCGCGCCGTTTCACCGGATCATGGGAGCAACATGGGTAGCCTGCACCGAACCATCGCCTTGCTCGGCTTCGACGGTGACGATCTCGACCCGGCCGAGATCACCGCCCGCCTCGGTGCGGCCCCGACCGTCGCGGTGAGCAAGGGCGGCAAATGGCTGACCTCGGCGACGACCGCGCAAATCGCCACCACCGGCCGCTGGCGCCTGGATGTCGATGGCAACGAAGCGATCAATCTCGACGGACAAATTGTCGCATTGTTCGCGACGCTGTTGCCCGATCTGACGGCGTGGCGCGCGCTGTCGGCGCGCTACAATGGCCGCGTCTTTTGCGGGCTGTTTCTCGCGACGGGCAATGAGCGCGTGATCCTGCAACCATCGACGCTGTGCCAGATCGGCGAACGCGGTCTGGTGCTCGATCTCGACATCTATGCACACGGTGCCTGATCGGGCGGTGCGATCGGGCTGCCCGTCGGCCGCGCGGTCAGCCCGCGTCGTCTTCCACGAGCCGCGCCGCGAAACGCGCGATCAGCCAGCTGCGCACCAGGCTGATCGTCGGGTCGGAAAGGTCCTCGGGGCGCAGCTTGAGATAATAACCAAAGCCGTCATCGATGACGGTATCGTAGGGCGCGCACAGCCGGCCGGCGGCGATTTCGGGCGCGAACATGTCGATATCGGCCAGCGCGACGCCATCGCCATTCATCGCATAGCTGACCGCGAGCGAGGCGGTATCGAAGGCCAGCCCACGATCGGTATCGAAGTCGATCCGGCACTGGCGCGCGAAGATGCTCCACAACAGCCCGCGCGGCTCACCCTCGAGCTTGACGTGGAGCAGGTCGTTGTCGGCAAGGAACTGCGCCAGCGGCTTGCCCTCGTGCCGCGCGGCGGTCGCGGGCGAACAGACCGGCGCGACGCGAACCATCCACAGCAGGTCGGTCACGCGATCGTCGATATTGGGCCGGTCGAACACGATCGCCATGTCGGTCTCGGCGCTGGGCAGGCCGGTCACGCCCGAGCTCGAAATGTCGATGCGGATGTCGGGATGCTCGGCATGGAACGCCTGGATCATCGGCATCACCACCTGCTGCAGCAGCGAGGGCGGGATATGGATGCGGATCGGGCGGCTGGCATTGGGGTTGATGCTGATCGCGTTCATCGTCTGCTCGAGCCGGTCGAACGACTTGCTCACCTCGGGCAGCAGCGCGCGTCCGGCGGCGGTCAGCACGAGCGTCGGGCCCGAGCGATCGAACAATTTGTGCCCGAGCAATTCCTCGAGGCTGATGACATGGCGGCTGACCGCGCTCTGCGAGACGTTGAGCGACTGCGCGCCGGCGGTGAAGCTCAGGCGCTGCCCGACGGCATCGAACGCGCGCAACGCGTTCAACGGTAGCCAGCGGCGGTTGACTGGTGATGCGCGTCCTATCGAAAGCTCCCTGCAAGCAGCGCCTATGCCCTTTTGTCATACCAAGCGCGTTTTTTCAGGTCGTGCAACGTCGCCGCGTGGCGCTTGCAGCTTTTGGCATGCAATCATGCGCAAATGCGATTTCAGCCCGCCCCGACGCCATGCCACTCACGCAATCGATCAGTGGAGACGTGGATTGCAACTTGGGGACATTTCGGCGTTGCTGCGCGCGCGCCCGGCGGGCCATTCGCTGCCCCAGGGACTTTACACCAGCGCAGACGCTTTCGAATTCGATCTGAAGGCTATTTTCGGCACGTCGTGGCTGCTCGCCGGGTTCGAGACCGAGCTGCGCGCGCCGGGCGACTATCTTTCCTTCATGGTCGGCAGCTGGCCGGTCATCGTGCTCCACGGCCGTGACGGCGAGTTGCGCGCCTTTCACAACAGCTGCCGCCATCGCGGCTCGATCCTGTGCAAGCCCGGCCAGGGCAATGCCGCGCGGCTGATCTGCCCCTATCACCGCTGGACCTATGGCCTCGACGGGCGCCTGCTCGCCGCCGGGCGCATGCCGGAGGATTTCCAGAAGAGCGAGCATGGTCTCAAGCCGCTGCACCTCGAACGCGTCGCCGGCGCGATCTTCGTCTGCATGGCCGAGACGCCGCCCGATATCAGCACGCTGCGCCGCGACCTGACGCCACTGCTCGCGCCGCACGATCTGCGCCACGCCAAGGTCGCCTTCCAGTCGACGCTGGTCGAATATGCCAACTGGAAGCTGGTGATGGAAAATGGCCGCGAATGCTATCATTGCGCGACCGGCCATCCCGAGCTCTCGCGCACCTTCCCGGTCAATGCGGCGGAATATTTCGATCTCGACGGCGAACAGGCGCGCGCCTTCGCCCAGCGGATGGACGATCTAGACCTGCCGATGGGCCCGGTCGGCGAAGACTGGTGGCAAGCCGTGCGCTTCCCGCTCAACCCCGGCACCGTGGCGATGACCACCGACGGCCAGTTCAACGTCAAGAAGCTGATGGTCGAGGCCGGCGGCGGCGATGTCGGCTCGCTGCGCTGGGCGGTCGAACCGAACAATTTCTGCCATTCGACCAGCGAATATACCTTCGCCTTCACCGCAATCCCCGTCTCGCCGACCGAGACGCATGTCGTGGCGAAATGGCTGGTGCATGAGGATGCGGTCGAGGGCGTCGACTATGACGTGGATGCGCTGACCGACCTGTGGACGCGGACCAATTTGCAGGACAAGGAACTGGCCGAAAACAACCAGGCCGGCATCAATTCGCCCGGCTACACCCCCGGCCCGTACAGTCCCGAGGCGGAATCGCTGACCCTGCGTTTCGTCGACTGGTATTGCGACCGCGCCGCCGACTTTCTCGAGCACGCGGCGGCATGAGCGCCCATGACGATCCGACTTGGCGCCCCGAGACGCTCGCCGTCCGCGCCGGCTATGATCCGGCGAGCGGCAACAAGGCCGCCAAGCCGCCGATCTACATGACGACGACCTTCGCCTATGCCTCGGCGCAGCAGGCGAAGGACATTCACGAGGCCTATTTCGACGGCACCGGCCCCGAGGTTGGCGGCGCCGGCCATATCTATGCGCGGCTCAGCCACCCGGGTCTCGACATGGTCGAGACGCGGCTCGCCGCGCTCGACGGCGCCGAAGCCGCGGCGGTGTTCAACAGCGGCATGGCGACGCATAGTGCCATCGCGCTGGCACATCTGCGGCCCGGCGACAGCATGGTGTTCAGCCGGCCGATCTATGGCGGCACCAACGGGCTCTATACGATGTTGATGCCCGAGTTCGGCGTCCACCAGGCGTCGTTCGCCGATGGCTGCGACGAGGACAGCATCATGACGGCGGTCGATGCGGCGCTGGCGCAGGGGCCGCTCAAGCTGATCGTCATCGAGAGCCCGGCGAACCCGACTGCGGCGATCGTCGACATCGCGCTGGTCGTCGCGATCGCCGATGCGGTCGGCGCGGCGACCGGGCTGCGTCCGCTGGTGATGGTCGACAACACGCTGCTCGGGCCGATGATGCAGCGGCCGATCGCGCTCGGCGCCGATCTGTGCATGACCTCGCTGACCAAATATTGCGGTGGGCACAGCGACATGATGGCCGGCGGCGTCACCGGCAAGGCAGCGCTGATCGCGCCGCTCCGGCTGCTGCGCACCACGCTCGGCAGCCATCTCGACCCCTATAATTGCTGGCTGCTGCTGCGCTCGATGGAAACGGTGCATCTCCGCGTCGATCGCGCGATGGACAATGCCCGGACCATCGCCGAATTCCTGCGCGATCACCCCAAGGTCGCCGGCATCACCTATCTCGGCTTCCTCGCCGCCGGCACGCCGCAGCGCGCGGTGTATGACCGGCAATGCCGCGCTGGCGGATCGACCTTCTCCTTCGCGGTCGACGGCGACGAGGCGGCGGCGTTCCGCTTTCTCGACCGTTTGCGGCTGCTGCGCTTCGCGGTCAGCCTGGGCGGGTCCGAGACTCTGATCACCCATCCGGCGACCACTACCCATTATGCCCTGACCCCGGAGGAACGCGCGATTGGCGGCATCACCCCGGCGACGCTGCGGCTGTCGGTCGGCATCGAGCATGTCGATGATCTGATCGCCGACCTCGCTCAGGCGCTGGAGGCGGTGTGACCGGGCGCGACGTTCACGCGATCGACGACAAGCTCCCCGCCCCCGACGCGCAGTTCGATGTCGTCGTGGTCGGCGCTGGCGCAGCCGGCACCGCCGCCGCGATCGAGGCGGCGCAGGGCGGTGCATCGGTGTTGCTGCTCGACGAAAACCCCGTTCCCGGTGCGCTGATCGGGACCGACGTGCCGCTCTTCTATGGCGGGCGGATGACGGCTGCGGTGCAGCAGCCGGGGCGCATGCTCGAACAGGTCTTCGCCAGCAACCCGGCGCTCGAAACAGCGTTCGAGGCCGGCGTGGACGTGCGGCTCGGCACCTGTGCGTGGGGGCTATATGTCAACGGCCCCGCGATGCGCGCGCTCGCCGCGCCCGTGCTCGGCATCGCCGATGCCGAGCACGCGACGATGATCGGTTTCGGCCGGCTGATCCTCGCGACCGGGGCGCGCGACCTCGTGCTCGGCTTTGCCGGCTGGAACCAACCCGGCGTGGTCGGCGCGCAGGCCTTCGCCTCCTTGCTGACGCGCTACGATGCGCTGGCGACACGGCGGGTACTGATAGTCGGCTCGGACAGGCTCGCGCTGGAAACGGCGCTGCTCGCGCTGTCCGCCGGTATCGCGGTCGCCGGCCTGGTCGAGATCGCCGATGCCGTGCAAGGACCGCCCGAACTGGCGGCGCGCGTGCGCGACGCGGGCATCGCCATCCATCTCGGCCACACCATTGCCTCCGCCTCGGGCGGCATCGACGGCGTCGAGCGCGCGCTGCTTGCCTCGCTCGCCGGCGGCGCGCCCTTCGCGCTGGACTGCGACACGATCTGCCTCGCGATCGGCGCCCGTCCCGCGACCGAATTGCTCGACGCCGCCGGCGCGACGCCCGGCGACATGATCACACTGGTCGGCGACTGCGCCACCCTCCAGCCGCCCGCCGCCGAGCGTATCGCGGTCTGGGCAGCGGCGCTCGGCACGCGTGCCCCAGCCGACACGATCGTCTGCCAGTGCGAGGAGGTGACGCGCGGCGACCTGCTCGGCGTCCAGCCGCCGCACTATCTCGACCGGCCCGAGAAGATGGCCGCGCGCTCGCTGTCGAGCCTGCTCAATGACGGACCGGCGCATCCCGACCAGATCAAGCGCCTGACCCGCGCCGGCATGGGCGCGTGCCAGGGCCGGCGCTGCCGCGACCAGGTCGCCTGCCTGCTCGCGCAGCAACAGAATGTGCCGCTCGCCGCCGTGCCGGTGGCGAGCTTCCGCGCGCCGGTCCGCCCCGTCCCGCTCGGCATTCTCGCCGACTGGCAGGAGAGCGACGCGATGGCGGCGGGCTGGGACGTATGGTTCGGCATCCCGACGCAGTGGACGCCCTATGCGGTGATCGGCACCGCCGAGGAGGCCGACCATGTCGCGGGTCTTGGCGGCAACATGCATGTCTGATCCGGCCGTTCCAACAGGCGCGTCGGTCGTGGTGATCGGCGCCGGCGTCACCGGGCTCAGCGCGGCATGGTGGCTGGCGCGATCGGGCGTTGACGTCGTGGTGATCGACAAGGGTATCGTCGGCTGGGAGGCCTCGGGCCGCAACGGCGGCGGCGCCTCGCACTATCAGAGCCCGCTGTTCGCCGAGGAACAGCGCATGTGGCCGATGATGGATGAACTGCTCGGCTATCCCACCGAATATCGCCGCGAGCGCATCATCATCCAGCGCGACCCCGACCTGCTCGATCATTATCGCGCGGTCGGGCGGATGTGCACCGCGATGGGCTATCCGGTCGACGAGCTCGATTCACGCCAGGCGCAGGAGATGGTGCCGCTGACCGACGCGAGCTGCCTCGGTGGCATCCATCTACGCTTCGGCGGCCATGCCAACCCGCAGCGCACCGTGCAGGCCTATGCCTGGGCATTGCAGGATCTCGGCGGGCGCATCCTGCAACATTGCCCGGCACTGTCGATCGAAACCGCCGGGGGCAAGGTCGTCGCGGTGGAGACGCCGCGCGGGCGGATCGCGTGCGACGCGCTGGTCGTTGCGGCGGGCCCGCAGAGCGGCATGCTGCTCGCCCCGCTCGGGGTGGATTTCCCGCTCGCCGCGGCGCGCGCCGAGATGATCGTCACCGAGCCCGCGCTACTGATGGCGATCGGCGGCGTCGATGGCAACGGCCTCTATGGGCGCCAGACGCTGCGCGGCAACCTCGCCTTTGGCGGCGGGCCGCACGAATGGATCCCGACGACCCCGACCGGCCCGGTGTCGCGTCCAACCTCGCCGCTGGTGCGCAACCTCGCGCGGCGCGTCGCCGAGATGTTTCCCAAGGCAGCGCAGCTCAACGTCATCCGCTCCTGGGCCGGGGTGATCGAGAACACCCCCGACGGCCGGCCGATCATCGACCGGCTCGAAAACCCCGGCAACGTCACCGTCGCGACCATGTCGGGGGTCGGCTTCGGCCTGTCGCCGGCCAGTGGCCATGCGATCCGCGATCTCGTGCTCGACGGCACCTGTTCGTTCGCCGACATCGCCAAGCTCGGCCTGGCGCGCTTCGCAGGGCTCGAACCCGACTGGCGCGAACAGCGCGGCTGGGCGGCATGACGCGCTATTCCGCGATGGCATTGCTGAAGGCGGGGCTGACCGGGCAACGTCACTGGCCGCGCGCGTGGCGCGACCCCGCGCCGCGCAAGCATTATGACGTCATCATCATCGGCGGCGGCGGGCATGGCCTGTCGACCGCATACTATCTCGCCAAGGTGCACGGCGTTAAGTCGATCGCGGTGCTGGAAAAGGGCTGGATCGGCGGCGGCAATACCGGGCGCAACACGACGATCGTCCGTTCCAACTACCGCCAGCCGGCGCTCCACAATCTGTTCGATTTCGCGCTCGGCCTGTGGGAGGGGATGAGCGACGAGCTCAACTACAACGTCATGTTCAGCCCGCGCGGCGCGCTGTTCCTCGGCCATTCGGATTCGGACATGACGCGGCTCGCCGAACGCGGCGACGCGTTGCGCTGCAACGGCATCGATGCCGAGCTGCTGACGCGCGCGCAGGTGCAGGGCCTCGTGCCCTTGCTCGACATGTCGCCGGACGCGCGCTTCCCGATCCATGGCGGGATGATCCAGCGGCGCGGCGGCACCGCGCGCCATGACGCGGTCGCCTGGGGCTATGCCCGCGCCGCCGACCTGCTCGGCGTCGATGTGATCCAGCAATGCGAGGTCACCGGCATCACCATGGCCGGCGGGCGCGTGACCGGGGTCGAAACCAGTCGCGGCGCGATCGGCGCGGGGCGCGTCGGCATCTGCGTCGCGGGCAATAGCGGGCCGGTCGCGGCGCTGGCCGGCATCAAGCTGCCGATCGAGGCGCAGACGCTGCAGGCCTTCGTCACCGAGCCGGTCAAGCCGATGATCGACACCGTGATCATGTCGCAGTCGCTGCACTGCTATATCAGCCAGTCGGACAAGGGCGGCATCGTGCTCGGCGGCGACCCCGACCAGTTCCCGAGCTACGCGCAGCGCGGCCTGCCAGCGCGGCTCGAAAAGGCCGCGGCCGAGGCGATCGCGCTGGTCCCGGCGCTGTCGCGGCTGCGCATGGTGCGTTGCTGGTCGGGCACCACCGACATGAGCTTCGACGGATCGCCGATCATTTCGGCGCTGCCGGTCGACGGGCTCTATCTCAATGGCGGCTGGTGCTATGGCGGCTTCAAGGCGACGCCGGGATCGGGCTGGTGCTACGCGCACCTGCTGGCGACCGGCGACGCGCACCCGCTAGCCGCGCCGTTCACCTTCGGTCGCTTCGCCGAGGGCGCGACGATCGACGAGGCGGGGGTCGGCTTCATGCCGCAGCTGCGCTGATGATGCGGATCGACTGCCCTTTTTGCGGCCCGCGCGCGCAGATCGAGTTCGCCTATCAGCGCACGCTCGATTCGATCGTGACGCTCGACATGCCCGCCGACGAAGCGGTGACGCGGCTCTATGCCCGGGCCAACCCGCGCGGGCTCGACGATGAATTATGGCAGCACACATTCGGCTGTCGCCAGTGGCTGGTGTTGCGTCACCACCGGATGACCCATGACATAATTAGCGTCGCTTCCTTCGACCCGGCGGTGCACAAATGAGGATCGACGGTCAGGCCGAGGCGACCTTGCGCTTCACCTTCGACGGCGTCGAGATGCGCGCGCGGCCCGGCGAGACGCTTGCCGCCGCCCTGCTCGCCCATGGTATCGGGCTGGTCGGACGCAGCTTCAAATATCACCGCCCGCGCGGCATCATGGCCGCCGGGGTCGAGGAGCCCAATGCGCTGGTCACGGTCGGTGAAGGGGGGCGCACCGAACCCAACACGCGCGCGACCGACCTGTTCGTCTATGACGGGCTCGTCGCCACCAGCCAGAATCGCTGGCCGAGCCTCGGCTTCGATTTCGGCGCGATCAACGGCCTCGCCGCGCCGTTCTTCGCCGCCGGCTTCTACTACAAGACCTTTTTCGGCCCACCATCGCGCTGGATGCTGTACGAAAAGCTGATCCGCCGCGCCGCCGGCCTCGGCAAGGCGCCGACACGAGCCGACCCTGACCGCCACGAGCATCGCGCCGCCTTTTGCGACGTGCTGGTCGTCGGCGCCGGCCCGGCCGGGCTGGCTGCCGCGATGGAGGCGGCGCAGAGCAGCGGGCGCGTCATGCTGGTCGAGCAGGACCGCGAGCCTGGCGGCAGCGGCCTGCGCGACGACACGCCGCTGCCCGTGACGGTCGAAGCGCTCGCTGCGGCCGGCGTGCGTATCCTCGCCCGCACCACCGCGTCGGGACTGTGGGATCACGGCTTTGCCACGCTGGCGCAGAAGCTGGTCGAGCCGGGCCAACCTCCTGCTCCGGGCCAGCCGGTGCAGCGGCTGTGGCATGTGCATGCGCAGCGTATCGTCCTCGCGACCGGCGCGATCGAGCGGCCGCTGACTTTTGCCGGCAACGACCGGCCCGGCGTGATGCTGTCGCAGGCGGTGCGCAGCTATATCCGCCGCTTCGCCGTGCTGCCCGGCCGGCGTGTGGTGATCGCGACCAACAATGACGATGCCTATGCCACCGCCGATGCCGTCGCAGAGGCCGGCGGCACGGTGGTCGCGATCCTCGATTCGCGTCCCGAGTTCAGCGCTATAGCCAGCGATGCGAAGGCACGGTTTCAGGTTCACACCAACGCCTTTCCGCTCGGAACGAAGGGCCGCAAGCACGCCCTGCGCAAGGTCACGGCGCAGATCGGATCTGAGCGCGTGTCGTTCGATGCCGACCTGCTCGCCGTGTCGGGCGGGTTCACGCCGGTGGTGCATCTGCACAGCCAGGCCGGCGGCAAGCTCGACTGGCGCGCCGACATCCAGGCGTTCGTGCCCGGCGCAACGTTGCAGGCGATCAGCAGCGTCGACGCCGCCGCCGGCGAGGTCGAACCGATCGCGGCCGAGGTCGCGGCGCTGCCTGACCCCAAGCACGCCTTTATCGACTTCCAGAACGACGTCACCGCCGCCGATGTCGATCTCGCCTGGCGCGAGGGTTATCGCTCGGTCGAGCATCTCAAGCGCTACACCACGCTCGGCATGGCGACCGACCAGGGCAAGACCAGCAACATGGCGGCGCTGGCGCGGCTGGCGGGCGCGGCCGGGGTAGCGATCCCGCAGGCCGGGCTGACCACCTTCCGCCCGCCCTACACGCCGCTGACGCTGGGCACGCTGGCCGGTGCCGATGGCGGCGGCCATGCCGCGCCGAACCGACGGCTCGCGCTGTATGACAGCCACCAGCGCCACGACCCGCTGTGGCAACCGCTCGGTTACTGGCATCGCCCGCGCGCCTATCCGCTGGCCGGCGAGACGCTGCACGATGCCGCGCTGCGCGAGGCGCGGGCGGTGCGCAGCGCGGCGGGAATCGTTGATGTCTCGACGCTGGCCAAGTTCGCGGTGAGCGGCCCCGACGCAGCCGCGCTGCTCGAGATCGTCTGCGCGACGGGCATCGCCAAGCTCGCCGTCGGGCGCGGGCGCTACACCTTCATGCTGCGCGAAGATGGCATGGTGATGGACGATGGCACGGTGTGGCGGCTCGGCGAGCAGCGCTACCTGCTGACCAGCTCGACCGGCGGCGCCGACCGGATGGAGGCGCATCTCGGCTATGCCCGCCGCGTGCTGGCGCCGCAGCTGCGGGTGTCGGTCGTCGCGCAGCAAGAGCATTATGCCGGCATCGCACTGGCCGGACCGCAGGCGCGCGATATCCTCGCGCGGCTGACCGGGATCGAACCGCCCGCGCATATGGGGCTGTCCGAGGCGCACATCGCCGGGGTGCCGGTGCTGATCCTCGCGGCGAGCTACAGCGGCGAGCGCGCCTTCGAGGTCTATGCCAGCGGCGACGCCGCCGCGCCGGTATGGGACGCGCTCGATAGCGCAGCGCGCGACCGTGGCGGCTGCCCTTACGGCCTCGAGGCGCTCGAATATCTGCGCATCGAGAAGGGCCATATCGTGATCGGCGCCGAGGCCGATGGCCGCACCACGCCGCACGACCTGCGGCTCGAGCGCATGCTGCGCAAGAGCGGCGGCTATATCGGCGCGGCCGGGCTGACACGGCCGGCGCTGGCGGCGGCGGACCGGCTCCAGCTCGTCGGCCTGACCGCGAGCGGTGGCGCCATCCCCGAGGGCGGGATGCTCGTCGCGAGCCATGGTCAGCCGGTCGAGGGCCATGTCACCTCCGCCGCGCGGCAGGTGCTGGGCGAGGGATCGATCGCGCTGGCACTGCTCGCCAGCGGCCGCGCGCGCAGCGGCGAAACGTTGCTCGCCACCTCGCCGACGCGCGGGCAGCAGGTGCCGGTGACCGTCACCGAGCCGATCTTCTACGATGCAGAGGGAGCGCGCTATCGTGACTGACGCGCCCGTTACGCTGACCATGGCGCCCGCCGGCGATGTCATCGTGCTCGACCTGTGGACCGGGACGCTGCCGGCGCTCGATCCGGCGATCCGCGCGCTGCCGGTCGAGCCGCAGCGCTGGTGGCTGATCCATGCCGCGCCGCACGCCGACGCCATTACCGCGACGATCGCCGACACGGGCGCGCTGACGCCGATCGGCGGCGGGCTGGTGCGCGCGACGCTGAGCGGCCCGGGCTGGCGCGAGTTGCTGACGGTAAGCGGATGCTTCGACAGCGAGCATCCCGCCTTCATAACGGGCCGGGTCGCCGCGACGGTGATCCATCATGTGCCGGTGTGGATCGCGGTGACCGGCGATGCCGCGTGCGAGGTCTATATGGCGGCGAGTTATGCGCCGACTCTGGCCGCCCTGTGGACGACGGCGATCGGCACGCCGCCGCCTTCCCTGCCCCGCTTGGGCAGTGCATGAGGACAGGATAACAATGCCGAGGGGGGCCCAAGCATGACACCGACCACACCGCGTCTCGAATCGACCCGCTGGTATGTCGTGCTGGTGCTCGGGCTGGTCTATGCGCTCAACATTGCCGACCGCTATGTCGTTTCGACCGTGCTCGAGCCGATCAGGCTGGAGTTCCACCTGTCCGATACCGGCGTCGGCTGGCTGACCGGCGTGTCGCTGGCGTTTTTCTACATCTTTGTCGGCATCCCGATCTCGCAACTCGCCGACCGCTCGAACCGCCGCAACATCGTCGCGGTGGCGATGGGGTTGTGGTCGGCGATGACCGCGCTGCTCGGGCTGACGCAGAATTTCTGGCAGTTCCTGCTGGTGCGGATCGGCGTCGGCGTCGGCGAGGCCGGCGGCACGCCGCCCTCGACCTCGATCATCGCCGATTACTTCCCGCGCGAGCGCCGCGCCTTCGCGCTGACCGTCTATGCGCTCGGCCTGCCGCTTGGCGCGTGGCTCGGCTCGAACGTGGCGGGCAAGGTGGTCGATCACTTCCACAGCTGGCGCGCCGCCTTCATCGCGCTCGGGCTTCCCGGCGTCGTCTTCGGACTGATCATCTTCCTGACGGTGCGCGAGCCGGTGCGCGGGCGCTTCGAGAAGATCGACGCCAGCGAGACGCCGCAGGCGCCGCTCGGCGACACGCTGCGCTTCCTGTGGTCGCAGCGCTCGGCGTGGCACATCAACGCCGCGGGCACCGTCATCTGCCTGTGGGGCTGGGGCCTGATGTACTGGACGCAGACCTTTCTCGAACGAACCTACGGCCTGACGACATCGGAGGCCGGCGCGCGGCTCGGCACGATCTATCTGTGGGCCGGGATCGCCGCGACGCTGGCGACGGGCGCGATCTGCGCCATGCCGCAGATGCGCGAACCGCGCCGCATCGCCTGGTTCCTCGCCGGCATCACCTTCTGCTCCACGATCCCGTCGTTCATCATCTACTGGACGCACTCGCTGGCGGTGGCGACGGCGATGCTGTGGATCGTGGTGCCGGCGATCTACCTCTATGTCGGCCCGACCATGGCGCTGCTGCTCAACTTCCTGCCCGCCTCGATGCGCGCGCAGGGCATGGCGATCAGCCTGCTCACCGCCAATGTCGCCAATTTGATTATCGCGCCGATCGCGGTCGGTTGGATCAGCGACACGCTCGCCGGGCCGCTGCACAGCAATGCGGAATCGCTGCGTTACGCCTTGCTGGCGCTGTCGCTGACCGGCTTCTGGGCGGCGTATCATTACTGGACCAGCGTGCGGACCTATGCCGAGGACGACCAGCGCATCCACCTTATCGGCGCCTCGGCCTCAGGCCCTGCCCCCTATCCCCAGCCCTACCCGGAGACTTGATGTCAGCGCAGCCCTTCATCCTTGCCCTGTCGTGTCAGGACCAGCCCGGCATCGTCGCCGCGGTCTCGGCGCATATCCTGGCGTGCGGCGGCAACATCACCGATTCAGGCCAGTATAACGACGCCGAGCTCGGCGGCTTCTTCATGCGCACCGCCTTCGCCATCCCGGCGGAAGCCGACGCCGCGCAGATGCGGGCAGGCTTCGATGCGCTGGCGGCACGCTATGGCATGGCGCTGACGCTGCGCCCCGCCGATGCGCGGCAGAAGGTGCTGATCCTCGTCTCGAAGTTCGACCATTGTCTCGTCGACCTGCTCTATCGCCGGCGGATCGGCGAGCTCGATATGGACGTGGTCGGGATCGTCTCGAACCATCCGCGCGACGCGTTCGGCCCGCTCGACCTGGGCGACATCCCCTTTCACCATCTGCCCGTGACGGCGGCGACCAAGGCGGCGCAGGAGGCGCGGATCTGGGACATCCACCAGGCGGCGGGCACCGACCTCGTCGTGCTGGCGCGCTACATGCAGATCCTGTCGGACGATCTCGCCGCCAAATTCGCCGATCGCTGCATCAACATCCATCACAGCTTCCTGCCCGGCTTCAAGGGCGCCAAGCCCTATCATCAGGCGCATGCGCGCGGCGTGAAGTTGATCGGCGCGACGGCGCATTATGTGACCGGCGACCTCGACGAGGGCCCGATCATCGAACAGGATGTCGAGCGGATCAGCCATGCCGACACCGCCGAGGACCTGGTCCGCAAGGGCCGCGATATCGAACGCCGCGTGCTGTCGCGCGCCGTGGCGCTCCACCTCAGCGGCCGCGTGCTGGCGAACGGCGCGCGCACCGTCGTGTTCCGGGATTGAAGGTGTGGTTCTTCTTCCCTTAGCCCCTCCCCTTTAGGGGAGGGGTTGGGGGTGGGGCCGTGCCGCAAGCGAGGCGTTTGGGGAGAGGCCCCACCCCAACCCCTCCCCTAAAGGGGAGTGGCTTAGAATGATCGTGGAGACCGACCCATGCCCCTATTCCTCCTCGCCGGCGCCGCCGCCACAACACCCGCACCGGCGATCGACTATCGCCGGCCCGACACCTGGCTGTGCCGGCCGGGCCGCGTCGATGTCTGCGCCGGCGACATGGCCGCGACGATCGTCTCGCCCGACGGGACAATGCGCGCGGAACCGCCGCGCCCCAGGGCCGCGCCGAAAGTCGATTGCTTCTACGCCTATCCGACCACCTCGATGGACCCGACGCCGCACAGCGACATGACTCCCGATAAATCCGAATTGGGCATGGCGGCGTCGCAGGCCGGGCCGCTGCGCGATGTGTGCCGGATCTTCGCGCCGGTCTATCGCCAGGTCACGCTGCCCGCGCTGCGCGTCGCGATGGGCAAGGGCATGCGGCTGCCGGCGTCCGAATTCGACCTGCCCTATGCCGATATCCGCGCCGCGTTCCGCGACTATCTCGCGCATGACAATCGCGGGCGGCCATTCGTGCTGATCGGTCACAGCCAGGGCTCGGTGATGCTCAAGCGGCTGGTGATGGAAGAGATCGACGGCAAGCCGGTGCAGCACCGGCTGCTCTCGGCGATCCTGCCCGGCGTCTCGGTGATGGTCCCGCACGGCAAGGGCATTGGCGGCGACCTGAAAGCGACCCCGCTGTGCCGCGCCGCGACGCAGACCGGGTGCGTCGTGAGCTGGGTAAGTTATCGCGACGGCAACCCGCCGCCGGCCAATGCGCTGTTCGGTCGCGCCGCCCCGACCAGCACGCCCGGCGCGGGCCTCGAAGCGGGCTGCACCAATCCGGCGAAGCTGGACGGCGGCGCAGCACCTTTGGACCCGATCCTCGGCTTTCCGTGGTGGCGCGGCGGCGTCGCGCAGTTCGCCCGGCCGGCGGCGTGGACGGCAAAGGGCGTGCCGGTGCCGACACGCTTCGTCCGTATGCCGGGCCTGCTATCGGGCGAATGCGTGACGCGGGGCGGGTTCAGCTATCTCTCGGTAAGCGTCACGCCCGGCGCCGCGACCGACCTCAACGGCGCGGTGGCCGGCGCGGCGACAATCGGCGACGCCGACTATCCCGACTGGGGCTTTCATGTCGTCGACCTGGCGATCGTGGAGGGCAACCTGATCGGGCTGGTTAGGCGGCAGGGCGAGGCTTGGTACCAGCAACGCTAGCGCGGGGCTGTGGCAGGCGCAGCGCAGACTTCGAGCTGTGGCCAAAAAAAGCAAGGGCCCCTCCCCGTCAGGGGAAGGGCCCGAGTTCAGTCAATCGCGTTGACGCGATCCGCCGTCAGAACTTGACCTTCGCGCGAATGCCGATGGTGCGCGGGCGGGCGAGGGTGATGCGGTCGCCGGCCTGATAGATCTTGTAATAGGTTGCCCGGCCGACATTGGTGACCTTGACGCCGTCGAACAGGTTGTTGCCGTAGACGCCGATCTCGAACTTGCCGATGTCATAGGCCAGCGAGGCGCTGACATTGTTGGTCGCGGGGATCACGGCATAGCTCGAACTCGCCCCGGTCTTGGTCAAGACGCCGCCGACGATGGTCGTCGCGAAGTTGTTGAAGGTCGTATATTGCTCCGACTGGTACTGGTAGCTGAGCTGCGCATGCACGCTGCCCGACCCGACATTGCGATCGTAGAACACCGCCGCCGATGCCGTCCAGGCAGGGAAATAGGGCGTGCGGTCGCCGTCGAACGCGCCGACCGTCGGGATGTCGCCCTTGGCTTTCGAGCTGTTGTACGATGCGCTGCCGACCAGCGTCACCTCGGGGCTGGCCTTGACCATCGTCTCGAGCTCGACGCCCTTGCTGGTGATCTTGCCCTTGTTGTCGGTGAAGAAATAGGAGCAATCGAGCCGCAGCCGCGTCTGCACGTCGGACCAGTTGATGTAATAGGCGCTGGCATTGAGCGTTACGCGGCCGCCGGCGAGCTTGGCCTTTTCACCGATCGTATAGTTCCACAGCTTGTCCGGCCCGAAGGTCAGCGGCGCGGCGGAATAACCATAGGCGGCGAGGTTGGTCGTGCACTGGCCGGCGATCCCGGTCGAGCCGAGCGGCACGGGCTGGTTGGCGCCGCCATAACGGAAGCCCTTGGCCGCCTCGGCATAGACCATGAAGTTGTCATCGACGTGAACGCTGATGTTGGCGCGCGGGTTGACTCCGTTGGACTTGAGCGTTGCCCGCGTTTCGAGCGGGACATGGTTGACCACGCCATAAACGCCGCCTTCGTACAGGTAATAGCTTTCCTTGAAGTTGAAGTAGCGCAGGCCGGCGGTGAGATCGACCATGCCTAGATGCAGCGTGCCATCGGCATAAAGCGCGAACTGATGCTCGTTGGTGTCCTGCAGCCCCGAGAAGATGTCGTTCGACTGGAAGGCACCATCGACCAGCTTTGAATCGTACTTGCCAGTCGGTGTGGCATAGGTCGTAGGCGTACACGGCGCTGTCGGACTGGAGTAGTTGGGCACGCAGTTCTGGTAAGACAGCGTGTCGAAGCCCGGCGTCGGGATGTCCTGGCGCAGATGGCGGGTCTGCTGCTCGTAAAAGGCACCGACGGTCCATTTGAACGGGCCGCCATCCTTCCCGACGAGCCGGATCTCGCCCATATAATCCTTCAGCTTCTGGTCGATCTGGTAGAGCTCGGCCGGAATCTTGTTGGTGATCGCCTGGTTGTAGCTCGCAGGTAGCTGAAACAGCGGATAGGTGGTGCTGCTGACCGGCCGGCCGCTATGAACGTCTTCAAAGAAATAGCCGATCTGCGGCTCGGGGCTGGCGTCGAAGCCGATCGCGCGATCGGTATAAGCGCCGCTGGCGATGATGTTGGCAAAGCCGGCGTCATAATCGAAGCCCAGCGTGTAGAGCCGGAAGCGATCGTCGGTGCCCTCGGGGCCGTTGCTCGACACGGTATAGGGCGCGAGGCCGCTCAGCCCCTGGTTGAGGCCGCGCGCGACGCTGCGTTCATAGGTGAAGCTGGCGTCGACGATGAGTTCGCTGACCGGCTTCCAGCGCACCGCGACACGACCCTGTGCGGTGTTGTTGCTGTTGGCGTTCTGCGTGTTGCGCAGGCCGATATTGTCGATGTAGCCGCCATCGCGACCGATATAGACATTGGCGCGCACCGCCAGCGTGTCGGACACGATCGGCAGGTTGATCATGCCGCGCAGATTGTAGCTCGCCGCGCCATGCTCGGTCGTCGCGGCGCCCACCTCGGCGGTGCCGAAGGTCGAGGTCAGGCTGGGCTTAGCGGTGACGAAACGCACCGTGCCGGCCATCGAACCGGCGCCGTACAGCGTGCCCTGCGGGCCGCGCAGGATCTCGACGCGCTCGAGATCATAGACCTTGAGGTCAGGAGTCTGGCCCTGCACCGAGATCGGCGTGTCGTCGAGATAGACCGCGACGAGCGTGCGATCCGACGTGTCCGACGAGGCATAGCCGCCAGTCGACAGGCCGCGCATGTTGAACTTGTTATAGCCCGGCGCACCTTCGGTAATCGACAGCGAGGGGGTGAACTTGGCGAGGTCGGACAAATTGCCCTGGCCCGACTTGGTGATCTGGTCGACATTCACCACCGACACCGCGATCGGCACCTTCTGGAGCGATTCGGCGCCCGAGCGGCTGGCGGTGACGACGACGTCGGCGAGCTGATTGTCGGCGGCGGGCGGTGGCGGCGTGGTCTGCGCCATGGCCGGGGTCATTGCGGCGACACTGGCGCCCGAAGCGAGCAGCAGCGCGAGCAACCGAACCCGACGACCAACCTGGTTCGCATCATCATGTGACTTCGTCATTACGTCCCCCCATTAAAACCACGCTCCCTCGGCCCCGCGCCGGCCCTTGTTCCGGGCTTCTGCAGCGATGGGACCTTCGGGCGTTTCCCGATTGACGCGAAGGTCACCCGATTCCGACCAGCCGGGAAGCAAAATTATCGGATGGGGGCATGCAATATAGTCATCGATCTGAAACGTCGATGCCCTGCGATGGCGTGGCCAGTGCCCTTTCGAGCGGCGCCAGCCAGGGCGCGAAGTGGCGCCACTGATCGAGACCGTCGCGGAAGATCGGCCGGCGCACCTGCTCCGAACTCGGCGTCCGCACGGCGCGCGCGGCGGTGTGAAAGGTCAGGCAGGCCGGCTCGAAGGCGAGCTCGACATGGTCGAGCAAGCGGCGCGTTTCGCCTTCGGCATCTTCGACCAGCGCCTCGTAGGAGACACGCAGCACGCGGCCCGGCAGCACGCGGTCGACATGCGCCATCAGCGCGACATAGTCGGCATAATAGCGGCCGAGATCGGCAAGATCATAGCTATAGGCCTGGCCGCGCGCGAAATTCTGCTTGAACAGCGACACGCAGCAGGCGCGCGGATCGCGCCGGACATCGATGATCCGCGCGTTGGGCAGCATCAAATGGATCAACCCGACATGCAGGAAATTGCCGGGAAACTTGTCGACGAAAAAGGCCCGGCGCTGGCGGCGATGGATCGCCGCCCGGTCGAGATACTCGGCGCCGGCGGCGGCGAAGTCGGCCAGCGGAAGCTCGGCCAGCACTTCCGGATAAGGTCGTTCGCGTCCGCGGCGTGGCGCCAGCGCGCGGGCGATCGCGGTGACATAGGGGAGTTCGGAGGCGCCCTCGACCGCGCTGTGGCTGGCGAGAATTTGCTCGACCAAGGTCGAGCCCGAGCGCGGCATGCCGAGCACGAAGATCGGATCGGGCGCCGTCACCCCCGCACCGGCGCGTGCGGCGAAGAGGGGCGCGTCGAAGGTCGCGATCGTCCGCCGGATGAAGTTGCCATGCGCATCGGCATCGTGTGGGGCGAGCGCGCGGCGGGCTTCGTTGGCGCGGCGATAATGCGCGAAGGAATCAGCGTATTGCCGCTCGTCCTCCAGCGCCTTGCCGAGCGCGAAATGCAGGCAGGCGCGATCTTCCGGCGGCGGGTCGCCCGCGAGCGCTGCCTGCATCGACGCGATATCGTCCGCAGCAAAGCGCCAGGTCTTGAGGTTGGCGAGGCTCCACCACGGCTCGCCGAAAGCGGGCGCAAGCGTCAGCGCATGACGATAGGCGGCGACCGCCTCCGCTTGCCGGCCGACCGCGCGCAGGGCGTGGCCATGGCTGTGCCACAAGGCGGCATTGTCGGGGTCGAGCTTCAACGCGGCGGCATAATCGTCGATCGCCGGCGCTTCCTGCCCGATCTGCAGGCGGATCGCGGCGCGCAGCGCGTGATGGGCGGCGACACCGGGGTCGGATGCGAGCAGCGGCGCGATCGTCTCATGCGCTGCACTGCCGCGATCGAGCAGATGGAGCGCGGCGGCGAGATGATAACGCGCCGGGGCGAAGGCGGGCGCCGCCGCGACGGTGCGCGTGAGCAGCGCGGCGGCCGCTTCGGGGCGATCCAGCCGGAGGGCGAGATCGGCCAGCAGGCGCGTCGCCGCGACATCGTTGCGATCGAGCCCGAAGCGATCGCCGAGCGCGGTTGCGGCGGCGGGATCTTCCGTATCGAACCACCGCGCCGCAACCTCGGCCAGTGCGGGGTCCCCTGCCCCGGCAGCCAGCGCTTGACGATGCGCCGTCACCGCGCGCTCGTCCTGGCCGAGCGTCGCATGCTGATCGGCGAGCGCATGCCACGCCAGCCAGGCGCGCGGATTGGCGTGTGTCGCACGCTCCAGCGCCGCGACCGCCGCGACGCCATCGCCGCGCGCGGCGAGCGCCATGCCATGCTCATAATGGAGACCCCAGGCCGATGGGTGCGCGGCGGCAAGCGGCGCCAGCACTGCCAGCGCCTCATCCAGGCGACCGGCGCGGCGCAGCGCCGCGCCGAGAATGAACGATGCTTCGAGCGAGTTGGGCGCGTGACCGACGATCTGGCGGGCGCGCTCGGCCGCCGCCGCCGGATCGATGCGCAGCAAACGCCGCGCCTCCGCCGTTGCCGCCGCTATGTCGAAAGAAGCCCCTGCCATGTTCGCGGTCATAGCTGCGCCGGCGGCGTTTTGCATGCTGCCCGCGCGCGGCACGGCGAAATGCGATGGCGGGATGGCAAAAAGGCATTGGCGGCGGGATAAGCGGGTCCGCACGCTGGCTTCCGCCACGAAAAGAGGAGTGATCATGCCGGGTTCGCGCCGCGATTTTCTTGCCGCCGCCGTCACGGGCGTCGCGCTGGGCCATGGTACGGTCGCGCGGGCCGGGGCGGCGCCGGGCTGGGCGTTGCCGGCCAAGCAAGGGGTGAAGCGCGTCGACGTGGTGCGCATCGCGATGCGCGACGGGGTCGAACTGTGCGGGCGACTGTGGCTGCCGGCCGATGCGGACAGCAAGCCGGCGCCGGTCGTGCTCGAATATATCCCCTACCGCACGCGCGATGCGTACAGCGCGGCCGACGATGTTTGGGGCGACACGCTGGCCAGCCACGGCATCGGCTTTGCGCGGATCGACATTCGCGGCTCCGGGGATTCGGGTGGATTGCTGCGCGACGAATATCTGGCGAGCGAACAGGACGATGCGGTCGAGATCATCGCCTGGCTGGCGCGCCAGCCCTGGTCCAACGGCGCGGTCGGCATGCGCGGCATTTCATGGGGCGGCTTTTCGACGCTGCAGACAGCGATGCGCCGGCCGCCGGCGCTCAAGGCGATCATGCCGATGGCCTGTTCGGATCGCCGCTACACCGACGATGCGCATTATGTCGGCGGGTGCCTGGGCCTGACCAATTTCAAATGGGGCGCGAACTTCAAGGGCGTGATGGCCGCGCCGCCCGACCCCGCGATCGCCGGGCCGGGCTGGGAAAAGATGTGGCGCGAGCGGCTCGAGGCATCACCGCCGATCATCGCGCGCTGGACCGGGCACCAGCGCGAGGACGAATATTGGCGGCACGGCTCGCTGCGCTTCGATTATGGCGCGATTCGATGCCCGACCTATGTCGTGGGCGGCTGGGCCGACGCCTATGTCCATTCGGTGCCGCGGCTGCTCGAAGGGCTGACCTGCCCGCGCAAGGCGTTGGTCGGGCCATGGGGCCACACCTATGCCTGGCTGGGCGGGCCGGGGCCGGCGCTCGACTGGGCCTATGAGGAAATCCGCTGGTGGTCGCACTGGCTGCTTGGGCAGGCCACCGGCATCATGGACGAGCCGATACTGCGCTTTTACCTGCCGAGCGCGACGCCGGCACAGTCGGCGCCGGGCGAGACTCCGGGACGATGGGCGGCGGAAAGCGCCTGGCCGACGCGCAACGTGCGCACGCGCTCCTTTCACCTGACCGATGCCGGGCTGTCGCCCGTGCCGGGGCCGGCGACGATCCGCCGGCACAAGTCGAATAATGCCGTCGGGCTCGCGACGCCCGAATGGGTGCCGTTCGGGCAGCAGGAAATGCCCGGCGACCAGCAAGCCGACGACCGCCTCTCGCTGAGCTATGACCTGCCCGCACTGGAGGCGGATGCAGAGCTGCTCGGGGTGCCGGTGGCGCGGCTGCGCCTGGCGGCGGACAAGCCGGTGGCGCAGGTCGCGGTGCGGCTGTGCAAGGTGCTGCCCGATGGGCGGTCGTGGCGGCTGGCATACGGCCTGCTCAACCTGACGCACCGCGACGGGCACGATGCGCCGAAGCCGCTGGTGCCGCGCATGGCCTATGATGTGACGATTCCGCTCGGCTTCATCGCGCAGCAGCTGAAGGCGGGTGAGCGGTTGCGGCTGGCGATTTCCGAAGGACTGTGGCCGCTGGTGTGGCCGTCGCCCGACGGGCCGACGCTGACGCTGCACGCCGCCGAGAGCCAGCTCGACCTGCCGATGCGCGTGGCGCCGGCGGTCGAGCCGACCATGCCGATCACCAGCGTGCCGATCGCCCCCGACAAGGGCGATGTCGTGGTGACAACGACCAACGAGCATGGCGCGATGACGGTGACGGGCAGCTGGCCCGACAAGCCGCGCAGCTGCGCTAATGGAACGGTGCTATCTGGCTATGGTCCCAACACGGTGGCGCGGATCACCGCCGGTGCACCGAACAGCGGGACCTGGTCGGGCAAGCGCGTGAGCCGCTATCGCCGTGGCGACTGGCATTGCGAGTTGCATATCGACTTTATGGTGCGATCGACGAAGACGCGGTTCGAGGTGACGGAATCGATCACCGCCTTCAAGGACGGCACGCAGATCTTCACGCGTGCGACGACGCGGTCGATAAAGCGCGATCTGGTTTGAAGGGGGCTGTGTACAGCCCGGATCATTCTCTTAAGCCCCTCCCCTTCAGGGGAGGGGTTGGGGGTGGGGCCGTGCCGCAAGCCCGGCGCTCGTGGAGAGGCCCCACCCCAACCCCTCCCCTGAAGGGGAGGGGCTTTAGGTGCCGCCTCAATCCCCCAGGAACAAGCGGTCGACGATCAGCGCCGCCGCCTGTTCCGGCGTCATCGCGGTGGTGTCGATGCGGATGTCGGGGTTGGCCGGCGCTTCATAGGGTGAATCGATCCCGGTGAAGTTCTTGAGCTTGCCCTGGCGCGCCTTGGCGTAGAGCCCCTTGACGTCGCGCCGCTCGGCCTCGGCCAGCGGCGTGTCGATATGGATCTCGATGAACTCGCCCGGCGCCATCATCGCGCGCACCATGTCGCGCTCGGCGCGGAACGGCGAGATGAAGGCAGTGATGACGATCAGCCCGGCATCGGTCATCAGCTTGGCGACCTCGCCGACGCGGCGGATATTCTCGACGCGGTCGGCATCGGTAAAGCCGAGATCGCGGTTGAGGCCGTGGCGGACATTGTCGCCGTCGAGCAGGAAGGTGTGGCGGTTCATCAGCACCAGCCGCTTCTCGACGAGATTGGCGATGGTCGACTTGCCCGCGCCCGACAGGCCGGTGAACCACAACACCGCGGGCTTCTGGTTTTTGAGATCGGCATGCTCTTCGCGGCTGACGTCGAGCGCCTGCCAATGGACGTTCTGTGCGCGGCGTAGCGAGAAGTTGAGCATGCCCGCCGCGACGGTCGCGTTGGTCAGCTTGTCGACGAGGATGAAGCCGCCGAGCGTGCGATTGTCGGCATAGGGCTCGAACACCAGCGGCTTGTCGGTGCGAGCGTCGCCACGCCGATGCCGTTGAGATCGAGCGTCTTGGCGGCAAGCTGCTCCATGGTGTTGACGTTGATCTGGTATTTGGGCGGCTGTATCGTCGCGGTGGCGCGCTGCGTGGCGAGCTTGAGCCAATAGGGCCGGCCGGGAAGCAGCGGCTCGTCGGCCATCCACACCAAAGTCGCCTCGAACTGGTCGGCGACCTGCGGCGGCGCCTCGGCGGCGGCAATGACATCGCCGCGGCTGCAATCCACCTCGTCGGCGAGCGTCAGCGTCACTGCCTGCCCGACCACGGCGACGTCGAGATCACCGCCCGCAGTGACGATCCGCGCGACGCTGGACGTGCGGCCCGAGGGCAGCACGCGGATCGCATCGCCAGGCCGCACCATGCCGCTGGCGACCAGCCCGGCAAAGCCGCGGAAATCGAGATCGGGCCGGTTGACCCATTGCACCGGCAGGCGGAATGGTCGCGCAGCGTCAGCCTCGGCATCGACGGTGACCTGTTCGAGATGCTCGATCAGCGTCGGGCCGCTATACCACGGCATATGCTCGCTCGGCGTCGCGACATTGTCGCCCTTGAAGCCCGAGATCGGCAGCGCGAGGAAATCGGTGATGCCGAGATCGCTGGCAAAGGCGCGATAGGCCAGGCGGATACGGTCGAATACGCCCTTGTCGTAACCGACCAGATCCATCTTGTTCACCGCCAGCACGATGTGGCGGATGCCGAGCAGATGCGCGAGGAAGGTGTGGCGCCGCGTCTGCGTCAGCACGCCCTTGCGCGCATCGACCAGGATCACGGCGAGGTCGGCGGTCGAGGCGCCGGTGACCATGTTACGGGTGTACTGCTCGTGGCCCGGCGTGTCGGCGACGATGAACTTGCGCTTCTCGGTCGCGAAGAAGCGATAGGCGACGTCGATCGTGATGCCCTGCTCACGCTCGGCGGCGAGGCCGTCGACGAGCAGCGCGAAGTCGATTTCCTGCCCCATGCGTGCCGATGCGCTTGCTGTCGGCCTCGAGCGCCGACAGCTGATCCTCGAAGATCATCTTCGAATCGTACAGCAACCGCCCGATCAGCGTCGACTTGCCGTCATCGACCGAACCGCAGGTGATGAAACGCAGCAGCGTCTTGTCGCGATGCGCGGCGAGATAGGCGTCGATGTCCGACGCGATCAACGCATCGGTCTGGTAGATGGTGTCCGTCATGCGCCGACACGCTCCGCGTCTCCGCGTCTCCGCGTGAAAAAGAAAATTGGTTCGCGCGGAGGCGCGGAGGCGCGGAGGCGCGGAGGCGCGGAGAAGAAGAAGAAGAAGAAGAAGAAGAGCAAACATCAAAAATACCCTTCCTGCTTCTTCTTCTCCATGCTCGCCGCCTGGTCGTGATCGATCGCCCTGCCCTGCCGTTCCGAGGTGGTGGTGAGCAGCATTTCCTGGATGATCCCGGACAGCGTGTCTGCCTCGCTCTCGACCGCGCCGGTCAGCGGGTAGCAACCGAGCGTGCGGAAGCGGATCGAGCGCTCGACCGGGGTCTCGCCGTCGCGCAAGCGAAAGCGCTCGTCGTCGACCATCAGCAGCATGCCGTCGCGCTCGACCGTAGGGCGCTTCGCGGCGAAATAAAGCGGGACGATCGGGATCGCCTCGGCCTGGATATATTGCCAGATGTCGAGCTCGGTCCAGTTCGAGATCGGGAAGACGCGGATGCTCTCGCCCGGCGCCTTCATCGCATTGTAGAGGTTCCACAGTTCGGGCCGCTGGTTCTTCGGGTCCCAGCGGTGCGAGACGCTGCGGAAGGAGAAGACACGCTCCTTGGCGCGGCTCTTCTCCTCGTCGCGCCGTGCGCCGCCGAACGCCGCGTCGAAGCCATATTTGTCGAGCGCCTGTTTGAGCCCCTCGGTCTTCCACATGTCGGTGTGCAGCGCCGAGCCATGGTCGAACGGGTTGATGCCGCGCGCCTCGGCTTCGGGGTTGCGATAGACCAGCAGATCCATCCCCGCCTCACGCGCCATGCGGTCGCGCAATTCGTACATCGCCTTGAACTTCCACGTCGTGTCGACATGCAGGAGTGGGAAGGGCGGCGGCGCGGGATAAAACGCCTTGCGCGCGAGATGCAGCATCACCGCGCTGTCCTTGCCGACCGAATAGAGCATCACCGGACGCTCCGCCTCGGCGACGACCTCGCGCATGATATGGATGCTCTCCGCCTCGAGCCGGTCGAGATGGGTGAGGCGCGGGCGCGTCGGGCGGGGGTCGGGTGCGTTAGCTGTCATGGGGCCGATCGGTAGAATTTATGGCCCCATGCCATGCGCGCGGCAATCCGCGCCGCAAGGAAATGTCATGCGGCGCAAAGCTCGCTTTGGCCGCCGCGCGCATCGCGGCGCGCGGCGGCCGGCACTTCACCAGATATGGACGCGCGCGGTCGGCGCCAGATAGAGCTTCTGCCCCGGCTTCACCGCGAACGCCTGATACCAGGCATCGAGGTTGCGCACCGTCTGCACGCGCCACATCGCCGGCGCGTGGACATCGGTCGCGATGCGGCCGCGCAGCGACTTGTCGCGCATCTTGGTGCGCCAGCTCTGCGCAAAGGCGAGGAAGAAACGCTGATCGCCGGTCAGCCCGTCGATCACCGGCGCCGGACGCCCGCCGAGCGAGGCGTGATAAGCCTCATAGGCGGCGGTCAGCCCGGCGACATCGGCGATGTTCTCACCCAGTTCCTGCGTGCCGTTGAGATGCAGGCCAGGCAGCGCTTCGTACGCGTCATATTGCGCGACCAGTGCCTTACCCGCATCGTCGAAATGCTTGAAATCGCTCTTGGTCCACCAATTGTGCAGCCGCCCGGTCGAATCGAAATCGGCGCCGAGATTGTCGAAGCTGTGGCTCACCTCATGGCCGATCACCGCGCCGATCGCGCCGTAATTGGCCGCCGCGTCGAACTTCGCGTCGAAATAGGGCGTTTCGAGGATCGCGGCGGGGAAGTTGAGCGCATTCTGCACCGGCAGATTGACCGCGTTGACGGTCTGCGGCGTCATCCACCATTCGCGGCGATCGACGGGCTTGCCGATCTTGCCGATCTGGTGGCGATATTCGAACAGCCGCGCACGCTGCAGATTGCCGACCGGATCGTCGGCCTTGACCGCCAGCGAGGCATAATTGCGCCACGTCTCGGGGTAACCGACCCCGACGATCAGCACCTTGAGCTTGCGCCGCGCCTCGGCCTTGGTCGCCGGGGCGAGCCATGGCAGGCCGGTGAGGCGGTGGTCGAACGCCGCGACGATGTTCTTCACCATGCCCTGGATTTCGAGCTTGGACGAGGCGGGGAAATATTTGCCGGCGTAGATCTTGCCGACTGCGTCGCCGAGCGCGCCGTTGACGGCGGCGATCGCGCGCTTGTCGCGCGGCTGCTGTTGCGGCGTGCCGTTGAGCGTGTGGCCGTAGAAATCGAACGACGCAGCGTCGATCGCCTTGGGCAGCGCCGCGGTCACCTGGTTGATGGTGTGGAAGGCGAGCCAGTCCTGCCAGCTCCGCAACGGCTCGCTGGCGACCAGTGCCGACAGGCCGATGATCGCCTCGGGCTGCCATAGGGTGAACTGCTGCTGGCGCGGCAGGCCGGCGGCGGTCCAATAAGCGTTCCAGTCGATCCCCGGCGCCTTGGCGGCGAACTGGCCGCGCGACCAGCTCTGCGCCTTGTGCGCATCCTGGCTGGCGACGATGTCGTAATGCGCGCGGGCGATCTTCATCTCGAGCGCGACGATGCGGTCGGCGCGGGCGCCCGCGTCGCTGACGCCGGCGAGCGTGAGCAGCTTCTCGACATAGCCGCGATAGGCGGTGCGCAGCTCGACCATGTCGGGTTTGTCGGAGGTGTAGTAATCACGATCGGGCAGCCCGAGCCCGCCCTGCATCAGGTACGGCACCGTTACGGTCGGATGGTTGAGATCCTGCGTGACGAACAGGCCGAACAGATTCTCGGTGTGGAAGTTGCTGGCATTGAGCGGATCGGTATCGGCGCGCATCGATGCGCCGAGTGCTGCCGACAGCGCGGCCTTGTCGTGGATCGCGGCAATGACCGAGAGTTGGCCGGCGAGCGGCGCCATGCCACGCGCCTCGATCCCGGCGGTGTCGGTGAAGGCGTCATAATAATCGGCGATACGGCGCGGGTCGCTGCCCGGGGCGCCCTTGCCCTCGGCTGCGCCCTTGATGATCACGGCGTTGCGGCCCTCGGCGACCTTGAACACGTCATAGCCGACGCCGACGCTCGACCGGTCGGCGGGGATTTCGGTGCGCGCCGCCCAGACCCCGCTGGCATAGCCGTTGAAATCGTCGCCCGGCTTGAGCGCGCGATCGACCAGCGCCGGATCGACGCCGGAAAGCTTGCGCGCGGACGGCCCGGCGACCGACGCCTGGGTGGTGAGCGCAGTGGCGAGCAACAAAGTGAGCAGCAGCGGACGCTTCATGAAGGGAGCCTCTCTTGTCGGTGTATGAGTTGGCGGATACACCGCGCCAACCGGTTACGCCAGATACCAGTTGGTCGCCGCTCAGCCGCTGACCACGGGTTCCTTGAGCGTACGCAGCAACGCCTGGACGACCTCGCTGCCGGCGAAGGCAGCGGAATCGGCGTGCGCCGCCGGCACGATGCCGATCGTGCGCGTGAAGGTGAAATCGACCAGCGCCGGCCGCACCACGCCGGGGTGGCGGAAGCTATCGGGCATCACCGTCACGCCGAGACCGCGGCGGACGAGCGCCAGCGCGCGGTCCTCGCTCGTCGTGCGCGCGGCAAAGAACGGGCGCACGCCGTGGCTGGTGAAATAACGGCTCGTCTCGGACAGCAGTTCGCAGTGCCGGCGCACGATCATGACATTGTCGGCGAGCTGGCCCGGCGCGATCACCGGCAGATGCGCCAGCGGATGATCGGCCGCCATCGCCAGCGCATAGCCTTCCGTGAACAGCGGCATGGCCGATGAGCGATCGCGCTCGCCCCGCAGGATGGTGACCGCGGCGTCGACGCGGCCGCGCGCGAGGCGTTCGTTGAGATCGCGCTCGCTCGCTTCGACGAGTTCGAGCCGGGTCGTCGCCCCTGCGCGCCGCAGGTCGATCAGCACCGCCTCGATCAGCGGCGTCGGGATCGTCGCGAGCACGCCGAGGCGAAAGGTCGCGCGCCCCGGGGATTCGTCGGCGGCGCGCTCGGCGACGAGGAATTCCGCCTCGATCCGCCGCGCATGCGCGGCAAAGTGCGCGCCCGCCTCGGTCAGCTCGACGCGCCGGCTGGTACGGCGCAGCAGCACCCGGCCGAGCTCGCGCTCGAGCTTGGCGATGCCGACCGACAACGTCGGCTGCGACACGCCGCACGCATCGGCCGCGCGCGAGAAATTGCCCTGGTCGATGACGGCCAAAAGATAACGCAGCAGATAGCGGTCAATCATAGATGCCATCTATAGCATGGCCGCAAGAGGTTCAATTTTTACCACGCAGTCCGACGTGCTATCGCCGCAGCAGGATTGGGTGGAGAGACTGATGGCCATGACCCTGGATTTCGCCCTGGGCGAAACCGCCGACATGATCCGCGACACGACGCAGCGTTTCGCGACCGACAAGATCGCGCCGCTCGCCGCGAAGATCGATGCCGAGGACTGGTTCCCGCGCGAACTGTGGCCGGCGATGGGCGAGCTCGGGCTGCACGGCATCACCGTCGCCGAGGAAGATGGCGGGCTCGGCCTCGGTTATCTCGAACATGTCATCGCCTGCGAGGAAGTCAGCCGCGCCTCGGCCTCGATCGGGCTGAGCTACGGTGCGCACTCCAATCTGTGCATCAACCAGATCGCACGCTGGGCCAACCCCGAGCAGAAGGCCAAATATCTTCCCAAGCTGATCTCGGGCGAGCATGTCGGCAGCCTCGCCATGTCGGAAAGCGGCGCCGGTTCCGACGTCGTGTCGATGAAGCTGCGCGCCGAGCCGGTGCAGGGCGGCTATGTCCTCAACGGCACCAAATTCTGGATCACCAACGCGCCCTATGCCGATACGCTGGTCGTCTATGCCAAGACCGGGGACGGGTCGCGCGGCATCACCACGTTCCTGATCGAGAAGGACATGCCCGGCTTCGCGATCGGCCAAAAGATCGACAAGATGGGGATGCGCGGCTCGCCGACCGCCGAGCTGGTGTTCACCGATTGCGAAGTTCCTGAAGAAAATATCATGGGGCCGACCAATGGCGGCGTCGGCGTGCTGATGAGCGGGCTCGATTATGAGCGCACTGTGCTCGCCGGCATCCAACTCGGCATCATGCAGGCGTGCCTCGACGTGGTTCTCCCCTATGTCCGCGAGCGCCAGCAGTTCGGCAAGCCGATCGGCGCGTTCCAGCTGATGCAGGCCAAGATCGCCGACATGTATGTCGCGCTCAATTCGGCGCGCGCCTATGTCTATGCGGTGGCGCGCGCCTGCGACGCGGGCAAGACGACACGCTTCGACGCCGCCGGCGCGATCCTGCTGGCGAGCGAGAATGCCTTCAAGGTCGCCGGCGAGGCGGTGCAGGCGCTGGGCGGCGCGGGCTATACCAAGGACTGGCCGGTCGAACGCTTCCTGCGCGACGCCAAGCTGCTCGACATCGGCGCCGGGACCAACGAGATACGCCGCATGTTGATCGGCCGCGAACTGATCGGAGCCGCATGAGCGCGCCGGTCCTCGACACTCGCCTGTCGCCCGACAGCGAGACCTTCCGCGCCAATGCCGCGCACAACCGCGCGCTGGCGGAGAAGGTGCGCGCCGATGTCGCGCAGGCCGCGCTGGGCGGCAACGAGAAGAGCCGCGAGCGCCACACCAGCCGCGGCAAACTGCTGCCGCGCGACCGCGTCGAGCGGCTGCTCGACCCCGGCAGCCCGTTCCTCGAAATCGGCCAGCTCGCCGCCAACGATCTCTATGACGGCGAGGTGCCCGGCGCCGGCATGATCGCCGGCATTGGCCGAGTCTCGGGCCGGCAATGCATGATCGTGTGCAACGACGCGACGGTGAAGGGCGGCACCTATTATCCGATGACGGTCAAGAAGCATCTCCGCGCGCAGGAGATCGCCGAGGCCAATATGCTGCCGTGCATCTATCTGGTCGATTCGGGCGGGGCGAACCTGCCGCACCAGGCCGAGGTGTTCCCCGACCGCGACCATTTCGGGCGGATCTTCTTCAACCAGGCCAATATGTCGGCCAAGGGCATCCCGCAGATCGCCTGTGTGATGGGCAGTTGCACCGCGGGCGGCGCCTATGTCCCGGCGATGTCCGACGAAACGATCATCGTGCGCGGCCAGGGCACGATCTTCCTTGCCGGCCCACCGCTGGTCAAGGCGGCGACCGGCGAGGTGATCTCGGCCGAGGAACTGGGCGGTGCCGACACGCATGGCCGCAAGTCGGGCGTGGTCGACCATGTCGCCGAGAATGACGAACATGCGCTGACCATCGTGCGCGACATCGTCTCGACGCTGGCGCCGCAGGTGATGACGGGCGTCAACATCAAGGACCCGCGCCCGCCGAAATTCGACACCGAGGAACTGTACGGCATCGTGCCGCAGGATGTGCGCGCGCCGTATGACGTGCACGAGGTGATCGCGCGGCTGGTCGACGGCAGCGAATTCCACGAGTTCAAGGCGCTCTACGGTACCAGCCTGGTGTGCGGCTTCGCGCATATCTGGGGCCTGCCGGTGGCGATCCTCGCCAATAACGGCGTGCTGTTCAGCGAGAGCGCGGTGAAGGGCGCGCACTTCATCGAACTCGCCTGCCAGCGCCGCATCCCGCTGCTGTTCCTGCAGAACATCTCGGGCTTCATGGTCGGCGGCCGCTACGAGGCGGAAGGCATTGCCAAGCACGGCGCCAAGCTCGTCACCGCGGTCGCCACCGCGACCGTGCCCAAGATTACCGTGCTGATCGGCGGCAGCTTCGGCGCGGGCAATTACGGCATGTGCGGGCGCGCCTTCGCCCCGCGCTTCCTGTTCAGCTGGCCGAACTCGCGTATTTCGGTGATGGGCGGCGAACAGGCCGCCGCGGTCCTCGCCACCGTCCACCGTGATGCCGACAGCTGGAGCGAGGAACAGGCCGAGGCCTTCAAGGCCCCGATCCGCCAGCGCTACGAGGACGAGGGCAATCCGTGGCACGCGACGGCACGGCTGTGGGACGACGGCATCATCGACCCGGCGCAGACGCGGGATGTGCTGGGGTTGGCGTTTGCGGCCACGCTCAACGCGCCGATCCCGGAGCGCCCGGCGTTCGGTGTGTTCCGGATGTGATTGCGCACGACGCCAAGATTCCTCCCCGGAACGGGGAGGGGGACCGCGCGAAGCGCGGTGGAGGGGCTGGTCGGACGCTTACCGGGCCAATGCAGACCGTCGCGCGCGCACGCCGCCTGCGCCGGGAAATGACCCTGCCCGAAGTCCTGTTGTGGATGGAACTGCGCAAGCGCCCGAGCGGATTGAAATTCCGGCACCAGCATCCGGCGGGCCAATATGTTCTGGACTTCTATTGCGCGAGCGCGCGCCTCGCCATTGAAGTCGATGGCGAAGCGCATAACCACGGCGACCGGCCCGAAAGGGACATTCGGCGTGACGCGTGGCTCGCGCGAGAAAATGTCCGCGTCCTTCGTATCCCGGCAAAGGTGATCCTGGATGACGTGGCCGCCGCAATCGCGCACATTGTGGCACAGGCGTCGCCCGACCAGCCCCTCCACCATGCTTCGCATGGTCCCCCTCCCCGTTCCGGGGAGGAACTGAAAGGACAATGATGATCCTCCCCCTGCTCCTCCTCGCCGCGCAGATCACCCCGGTCCAGCCGATCGTGAAGGGCACCGCCCTGCCGCCGCCGGGCAGCGAGGAAGCCGGCGTGATGGTGCCGGTCAACGGGCTGCTCGCCGGCATTGCCGCGCGCGATGGCCAGGCGATGGCGAAATATCTCCGCGCCGACGGCAACGCGACCGTCGCGACCGAGAAGCCCGACGGCACGCGCACCATCACCCATATCACCGCCGCCGACCTGCTCGCGCGCTTCACGCCGGGGCCGGAAAAATATGACGAACGCCTCACCGACCCTGCGATCGAGATCGACGGCGACATCGCGATGGTGTGGTCGCCCTATACCTTCGCGATCGACGGCAAGGTGCATCATTGCGGCGTCGACCATTTCTCGCTCGTCCGCGAAGCCGGCAGCTGGAAAATCGCCAATCTCAGCTGGTCGTCGCGTACCACCGGCTGCGCCGGCTGATGCGTCCGGCGCTCGTCCTGCTCGCGCTTGTGCTTGCGCAGGCCGCGCACGCGGCGCCGGATCGCTACAAGCCGATGCTGTCGATATCATACGAGCGCTACGAGAGGCTGATCAACCGGTTGATTGCGCACCCGCCGAGGCTGAGCAAGGCCCGGTTACCGGAGGGGTTCAAGATCGGCCGGTGCCTGCTCGTGGTCGACGGGCGAACCCTAATCTCGGGCCCGTGCAGCTATTCCATCGCTACGCGCGCGAGCGTGCCAATGCAGCCCGGCGACTTCGAGTTTCACGGCCCGCACCAGGTCTATGCCGGCATCGATTATCCAGAGCCCGAAATCTATGCGGAACACATCTCGACCGATTATTTCGTACAGGTCGATCATGCGCTGCTGGACGACGGGTCGACCGGCACCGGCTGGGAAGCGCACTGGAACGAGGACAAGGGCGCGACGCACGCGCAATCCGAACTCGGCCCCGTGACGCGCAAGGGCGCCTGTTACAGCAATGCGAGGACCAGGATTTGTCTGTGGAAAAAATGATCCAGTCCGTGCTCATCGCCAATCGCGGCGAAATCGCCTGCCGCATCATCCGCACCGCGCGGGAGATGGGGATCCGCACCGTCGCGGTCTATTCGGATGCCGATGCCAAGGCGCTGCACGTGCGCCAGGCCGACGAGGCGGTGCATATCGGCCCCTCCCCGGCGCGCGAGAGCTATCTCGTCGGCGAGAAGATCATTGCTGCGGCGAAGGCGACCGGTGCCGAGGCGATTCATCCCGGTTATGGCTTTCTGTCGGAAAATGCCGATTTCGCGCAGAGCGTGATCGATGCCGGGCTAATCTGGGTCGGGCCGCGACCCGACAGCATCCGCGCGATGGGCCTGAAGGACGCCGCCAAGGAACGCATGATCGCCGCCGGCGTGCCCGTGACGCCGGGGTATCTCGGCGCGAATCAGGACCCGGCGCATCTCCAGGCCGAGGCGGCCAAGATCGGTTATCCGGTGCTGATCAAGGCGGTCGCCGGCGGTGGCGGCAAGGGCATGCGGCGCGTCGATGCGGCGGCGGACTTTGCCGATGCGCTGCTGTCGTGCCAGCGCGAGGCCGCCGCGTCGTTCGGTGACGATCGCGTGCTGATCGAGAAATATATCCTGAGCCCGCGCCACATCGAGGTGCAGGTGTTCGGCGACAGCCATGGCAATGTCGTCCACCTGTTCGAGCGCGACTGCTCGCTGCAGCGCCGCCACCAGAAGGTGATCGAGGAAGCCCCCGCCCCCGGCATGGACGAGGTGACGCGCGCCGCAATCTGCGACGCCGCGGTGCGCGCGGCGAAGGCGGTGGACTATGTCGGCGCAGGCACGATCGAGTTCATCGCCGACGCCAGCGAGGGCCTTCGCGCCGACCGCATCTGGTTCATGGAGATGAACACGCGGCTGCAGGTCGAGCATCCGGTGACCGAGGAGATTACCGGGCAGGATCTGGTCGAGTGGCAGTTGCGGGTCGCGTCAGGCGAGTCGCTGCCGAAGCGGCAGGACGAGTTGGCGATTGATGGCTGGGCGATCGAAGCGCGGCTCTATGCTGAGGACCCGTCAAAGGGTTTCCTCCCCTCCACCGGCCGTCTCGATTTCTTCGATATCGGCGAGAGCCACATTGTGCGGATCGAAACCGGCGTCGGGCTCGGCAGCGAAATATCGCCCTATTATGATCCGATGATCGCCAAGATCGTCGCTAAAGGCCGCACGCGCGACCGCGCCGTTTATCAACTGGCGGCGGCTTGCCGGAATTCGATCATCGCGCCGGTCAAGACCAACGCGGCCTTCCTCGCACGGGCGCTTTCACATCCGGATTTTGCCGCCGCCAATATTGATACCGGCTTCATCGCCAAGCACGAGGCGGAACTTGTTCCTGACGGCAAGCCGTCACGCAATGTCATCGATTCCGCCGCGATGGCGGTGCTGCACGCCGAAATGGGCGATGCAGAGTCGGTGCAGTTGTGGCGTTACGAAAGCCGCCGCGCGCCTCAGCCCTATGTCGGGTCGGTGTGGCGCTCGCTGGCCGGGTTTCGACTAGCGGCTGAGGACCGCATGCGGATCGCGCTCAGCCGCGACGGCGGGACCTTCGTCATCGACCGTCCGATTGACAAGCCGGCGATGCTTTCGACGATCATCAAGGACGACCAGATCCTCGTTGCGGACATGGGTGAGAGCTTCCTCTTCACGCGCGAGCGTCCGTCGGGCGTCACCGCCGGCGCGGCGGGCGACGGCGCGATCCTCTCCCCCATGCCCGGCCGCATCATCGCCGTCGCGGTGGCGGCGGGCGATACCGTCACCAAGGGACAGAAGCTCGTCACGCTCGAGGCGATGAAGATGGAGCATTCGCTGACCGCGCCGTTCGACGGCACCATCGCCGAACTCGACGCCGAGACCGGCGCGCAGGTCAGCGAGGGCAAGATGCTGGTGCGCGTGGAGAAGGCGGCCTGAGCGCGCTCGCTATCCGCGAGGCGAGGCGCGACGACCTGCCGGCGATCGTCGCGCTGCTCGCCGACGATGTGAACGGCGCGAAGCGCGAGGACGCCAGCCTGCCGCTCGACCCCGGCTATGGCGCGGCGTTCGACGCGATCCATGCCGACCCCTACCAGATGCTCGTCGTTGCCGAGCGCGACGGGCGCGTCATTGGCACGCTGCAACTCTCCTTCCTGCCCGGCCTGTCGCATCGCGGCACGTGGCGCGGGCAGATAGAGGCGGTGCGCATCGCCAGCGACCTGCGCGGCCAGGGGCTGGGCGCTGAGTTGATCGCCTGGGCGGTGGCGGCATGTCGCGCGCGGGGGTGCCGGATGGCGCAGCTTACCTCCAAGAGCGATCGGCTGGATGCGCATCGTTTCTATGAGCGGCTCGGCTGGGAAAAGAGCCACGCCGGGTTCAAGCTGATGCTGTGAACTCCCTCCCCTTCGGGAAGGAGAGGGAGGATTTCATCGGGCTAGTTCGGCGACTTCATTGTCAGAGCCGCGCGGGCTTAAGGGTTGATCTGAACGAAATCCACGTCTTCGGCCCCTGAAATCAGCGTGCAGGTCCCCTTGCCAACGACGTAGACATTCTTGGCGTCCTGCTCCGCCCTGATAATATTTTGGTAGATCGCCGCCCCGCTCGCCGTCGATGTGTTGATGGTGAACTGATGGTTGACGTTGCAGGTCGACCATGGCGAGTTGGGTGCAGAGCCGATCGTGAAAAGCACATTGCCCGACTGAAAGGCAACGACTGCTGTGATCGTGTTGAGCCCGGAATAGGTCGGCGTCGCGAAAGCCGCGGAAGGGAGGGTGGCCAGCGCGAGGCCGACGATCGATACCTTCAGCGAAGTCCAGATTTTCATAATGATTCTCCGTGCCACAGGACGGTGTCGCGAGATGGCGATACCGCTTCACCTGCGCGACTCATGTAAGTGGCACGGGGAGTATTTACTCCAACATTCTACAGTAAATCCAACATATTAGGAGAATAATAGCCGATGATGCGGGCTATTTCGGGACATTGCTCGGCTTTCATTTGATCAACGATTGTTCGGCCGAAAGGTGGGGTTTGAGCGTCAGACGCGCCGTACAAAGGCAGACGGTCTCGAGCCGCGCCACTTCGATGAGCGGCTCGGCTGGGGCAAGAGCAATGCCGGTTTCAAGTTCTACTTGGCGGATTGATGCACGTCTTCTCCCTCTCCCCCTTGGGGGAGAGGGCCGGGGAGAGGGGGTGGCCCAGAACGCAACGTCCGCGTCACTGCCCCTCTCCCGCCTTCCCCCGGCTTGCGCCGGGGTCGGCACCCTCTCCCCTGAAGGGGAGAGGGGAAACTCACACCGTAAAGCTCTCCCCGCACCCACAGGCACCCTTGGCATTGGGGTTATTGAACACGAAACCGGCGGCGAAATCGTCCTCGACCCAGTTCATCGTCGAGCCGACCAGATAAAGAATCGACCCGCCATCGACGAACAGCGTGCCGCCGCGCGTGTCGATGCGTTCATCGAACGGCTTGGCCTCGCTGACATAGTCGACCGAATAGGCCAGCCCCGAACAGCCGCGCTTGGGCGTCGACAGCTTGACGCCGACCGCACCCTCGGGCGCGCGCGCCATGAGGTCGGCGATGCGCGCCTCGGCCGAGGGGGTTAGGATCAGCGCGGCGGGGCGCGGGCGGCGAGTCGTGGTCGTGGTCATTTTCCGTTCCTTCCTCCCCTCCCGCCTGCGGGAGGGGACCGAGGGGTGGGCGCCCGGTTTCTACAAGCGATGCGCTCGTGGAGGGCGGGAGCCCACCCCCAACCCCCTCCCGTAAACGGGAGGGGGCTAAAATTGCTACAGCATCCCCAGTTCGAGTCGCGCCTCGTCGGTCATCTTGGCCGGGTCCCAGGGCGGATCCCACACCAGATTGACGTCGGCGGTGGCGATACCGGGCACGGTGCTGACGCGCAGCTCGACCTCGCCCGGCATCGATTCGGCCACCGGGCAATGCGGCGTGGTCAGCGTCATGGTGACGGTGGCATGGCCTTCGTCGGTGACGTCGACGCCGTAGATCAGCCCGAGATCGTAGATGTTGACCGGGATTTCCGGGTCGTAAATGTCCTTCAGCGCCTCGACCACGCCCTCATACAGCGCGCCGCCCGGGCCGCTCGCCGATTCCGCGACAGGCTTCTGCGCGAGAAAACCTTCGAGATAGTCGCGCTTGCGCCCGAAGCTTTCCGTCACGCTCGACGGCTTTTCGGCCGCCTCGACGCGCGCCTTGGGCGGCGCCTCGACCGACGTAACTTCCTCGACTTCAATTTTGCGTTCTTCGTTCATGCCGAACCCTACCCGAAAATCCGTGTTACGCGTTCGATGCCCGCGACCAGCGCGTCGATGTCGGCCGCGTTGTTGTACACCCCGAAACTGGCCCGCGCCGTCGCCGGCACGCCAAGCACATCCATCAGCGGCTGTGCGCAATGATGCCCGGCGCGGATCGCCACGCCCGCCTCGTCCAAGATGGTGCCGATGTCGTGCGGATGCACGCCACGAATCGCAAAGCTGACGATGCCGGCCGATTCCGCCGGCCCGAACAAGGTGACCGAATTGATCCGGCCGAGCACCTCGCGTGCCTGTGCGACCAGTGCGGTCTCGTGCGCATGGATGCGTTCGAGCCCGATGCCTTCGACATAGTCGATCGCCGCCGCCAGCCCGAGCGCGCCGACGATATGCGGCGTGCCCGCCTCGAACCGTGCCGGCGGCGGCGCGTAGGTCGTTTTGGCGAAGGTCACGCGGTCGATCATCGCGCCGCCGCCCTGCCAGGGCGGCATAGCGTCGAGCAGTTCCGCCCTGCCCCACAGCACGCCGATCCCGGTCGGGCCGTAAAGCTTGTGGCCGGAGAAGACGTAGAAGTCGCAACCGATCTCGGCGACGTCGACCGGCAGCCGCGCCACCGCCTGGCAGCCGTCGAGCAGGATCTTCGCGCCAACCGAGTGCGCGATCGCGGTCGCGCGCTTCACGTCGAGCATCGAGCCGAGCACGTTCGAGACGTGCGCCAGCGCGACGAGCTTGTGCGCCGGGGTGATCATCGCCGCCATCGCGTCGAGATCGATGCGATGGTCGGTCGTCAGCGGCACGACGTCTATACCCAAGCCGATGCGCTCGGCGACCAGCTGCCACGGCACGATGTTGCTGTGATGCTCGAGCGTCGAGAGCAGGATGCGGTCGCCCGCCTTGAGCTGCGTGCCCGCCCAGCATTGCGCGACGAGGTTGATCGCCTCGGTCGCGCCGCGCACGAAGACGATCTCGTCGGTTTTGGCGCCGATGAACTTCGCGGTCTTCGCGCGCGCGGCCTCGAACGCCAGCGTCATGTCGGCCGAGCGCTGGTACACGCCGCGATGCACCGTGGCGTAGGTCGTGTCATAACCGCGCGTGATCGCGTCGATCACGACCTGCGGCTTCTGCGCGGTCGCGGCGGTGTCGAGGTACGACCAGCCGGCAGGAATGGCCGGGAAGTCGGCGCGGACGTCGAGTAAAATTTCACTCCCCTCCCACTTGCGGGAGGGGCTGGGGGTGGGCGCCCGATCTCCCGAAGCGCCGTCGTTCGAGGTGAGCGCGAGCCCACCCCGGGCCCAGTGATCAGAGCCAACAGGGTCGGGATTGCCCCCGGCAATCCCTAAATCATCCTGGGGGGATGATTTACCCTGCTTGCGCCGATCACTCGCAAGCGGGAGGGGGGAAGAAAGAACGCCACTCACAGCAACCGCTCCAGCGCGGCCTGCGCCGCTGCCTCGACCCGCTCGCGCTCGGCCTGGTCGGCGATCCCGTCGAACACCGAACCGATGAAGGCGCGCAACAACAGCGCCTTGGCCTCGGCGGGCGGCAGGCCGCGACTGGCCAGATAGAACAGCGCCTGCGCATCAAGCTCGCCGACGGTGGCGCCATGCGCGCATTTCACGTCATCGGCGAAGATCTCGAGTTCGGGCTTGGCGTTGGCGGTGGCGGTGCGCGTCAGCAGCATCGCCTTGACCGACTGGCCGGCATCGGTCTTCTGCGCGCCGCGTGCGACCGCGACCTTGCCGAGAAAGGAGCCGGTCGCCATGCCGCCAAGTACGGAGCGCACGACCTGGTTGCTGGTCGCATTGGGCTCGATATGGTTGAGCGTGGTGACAATCTCCAGCGTCTGCTCGCCGCCACCGAGGATCGCCCCGCCAAGCTCGAAATGCGAGCCCTCGTGGCAGGTCACGTCGATCGCCACACGGCCATATTTGCCGCCAATGTTGAGCACATGAAATGTCGCGGTCGCGCCGGCGTACAGCACGACACGGAAATCGCGGATCGCGACGGCATCGAGCGCGACATCCTGGACGATGACGCGCGTCAACGACTCGCCCGCGGCGACCTCGATCAGCTCGGCCGCCGGCACGGGCCACACCGAGGCGACCGCCGCCAGATCGGCATAACGCCACGCCTCATCGTGCCGCGTGGGAACAGCGAGGGCGTCCATCAAAACACCTCCCCGGTACGGAGCATCGGGTTGGACTGCCCCCGGCAGTCCAAGATCATGCCGGGGGCATGATCGACCCAATGCTGGGGACCGCCGGCGTAGCCGGTGGTGGAGGGAGCGTCGCCGCAGACGGAGCGCCCGTGGCACGCCCCCTCCACCATGCTGCGCATGGTCCCCCTCCCCGTACCGGGGAGGTGTTTTTGGTGCGTCATCACGCCGCCACCGCCGCATAGCCTTCGGCTTCAAGCTCATGCGCCAGTTCCGGCCCGCCCGAGCGCACGATGCGCCCATCCGCCAGCACATGGACGAAATCGGGTCGCACATAATCGAGCAGCCGCTGGTAGTGCGTGATCAGCACCACCGCCTTGTCGGGCCGGCGCATGATGCGGTTGATGCCTTCGCCGACGATGCGCAGCGCGTCGATGTCGAGGCCGGAGTCGGTCTCGTCGAGGATCGCCAGCTTCGGGTCGATGATGCCCATCTGCACCATCTCGTTGCGCTTCTTCTCGCCGCCCGAGAAACCGACATTGACCGGGCGCTTGAGCATCTCGGCGTCCATCTCGAGCTTCGCCGCCTCGCCGCGCGCCAGCTTGAGGAACTCGGCGCCCGACAGCGGCTTCTCGTCACGCTGCTTGCGCTGCGCGTTCAACGCCTCGCGCAGGAACTGCACGTTCGACACGCCGGGGATCTCGACCGGATACTGGAATCCGAGGAACAGCCCCGCCGCAGCGCGCTCATGCGGCGCCAGCGCGAGCAGGTCCGCGCCGTCGAAACTCACGCTGCCCGCGGTAACCTCATAACCGGGCCGCCCGCCGAGCACATAACCCAGCGTCGACTTGCCGGCGCCGTTCGGCCCCATGATCGCATGCACCTCGCCCGCATTGACGCTGAGCGAAAGGCCCTTGAGGATTTCCTTGCCGTCGATTTCGGCGTGGAGGTTTTCAATTTTCAGCATGAAGGTTTCGCGTCCAGATCCCAATGTGAGTCGTTCTCAAACTTGAGGCCGACCTTTTCGAGTAATTGATTTAGCTTCGACAGATCACCTGAAGCGCGCACCCGATCGTATTCGTCGCGCAGGCCAGCATCGAAAAGACGCTCATTCACCGTCATTCCCGAATAATCGTTCGCCATCTGCGCTTCGCCCTCTTCAAGCCCCTCCCCTTCAGGGGAGGGGTTGGGGTGGGGCCTCTCCCAGCGAACCGACGTCTCGTTCAGCACGGCACCGATCGCATGAACGACACCCTCGATATTGGTCATCACGTCGAGATTGCTCACCCGAACCACGCGATACCCATCGCGCGCCAGAACCTCGTCGCGTAGCCGATCCTTCGCGTCGTCATGCGTGTCGCCATCGACCTCAACGATCAGCGCCCTTTGCGGGCACAGAAAATCGGCGATGAACCACCCAACCACAGACTGTCGGCGAAACTTGAAGCCGTCTAGCTGACCATTGCTCAATTGCCGCCACAGCCGCTTTTCCGGCTCGGTCGGGCTGCTGCGCATGTGCGCGGCGCGTTCGTGCAACTGCGCGAGCTTCTCGGCGGAGAGGCCCCACCCCCTGCCCCTCCCCTGAAGGGGAGGGGTGTCAAGGCGTCGCGCGTCATCCTGGGGACTCAGCGCAGACATCACCCCACGCTCCCCTCGAGGCTGATCCCCAGCAGCTTCTGCGCCTCGACCGCGAACTCCATCGGCAGCTGCTTGAGCACGTCACGCGCGAAGCCGTTGACGATCAGCGCCACCGCCGCCTCCTGGTCGAGCCCGCGCTGCATCGCGTAGAACAGCTGGTCGTCGCTGATCTTCGAGGTCGTCGCCTCATGCTCGATCTGCGCGCTCGGGTTGCGCACCTCGATATAGGGCACCGTATGGGCGCCGCACTGGTCGCCGAGCAGCAGACTGTCGCACTGGGTGAAGTTGCGCACGCCCTCCGCGGTCGGGCCGACGCGGACCAGCCCGCGATAGGTATTGTCCGAGCGCCCCGCGCTGATCCCCTTCGACACGATGGTCGAGCGGCTGTTCTTGCCGAGATGGATCATCTTGGTGCCGGTATCGGCCTGCTGGCGGTTGTTGGTGACCGCGACCGAATAGAATTCGCCGACACTGTTCTCGCCCGCCAGCACGCAGCTGGGATATTTCCAGGTGATCGCGCTGCCGGTCTCGACCTGGGTCCAGCTGACCTTGGAATTCTTGCCCTGGCACAAGGCGCGCTTGGTGACGAAATTGTAGATCCCGCCCTTGCCCTCGGCATCGCCCGGATACCAGTTCTGCACGGTCGAATATTTGATCTCGGCATCGTCCAGCGCGACCAGCTCGACCACGGCGGCATGGAGCTGGTTTTCGTCGCGCATCGGCGCGGTGCAGCCTTCGAGATAGGAGACGTAAGAACCCTTGTCGGCGACGATCAGCGTGCGTTCGAACTGGCCGGTATTTTCGGCATTGATGCGGAAATAGGTGCTCAGCTCCATCGGGCAGCGCACGCCTTCGGGGATGTAGACGAAGGTGCCGTCGGAAAAGACCGCGCAGTTGAGCGCCGCGAAATAATTGTCGTGCTGCGGCACGATCTTGCCGAGCCATTTCCTGACCATGTCGGGATATTCGCGGATCGCCTCGCTGATCGAGCGGAAGATCACCCCCGCAGCTTCGAGTTCCTTGCGGAAGGTCGTCGCGACCGAGACGCTGTCGAACACCGCGTCGACCGCGACGCGGCGCGCGCCTTCGACGCCGGCGAGCATCTCCTGCTCGGCGATCGGGATGCCGAGCTTTTCATAGACGCGCAGGATCTCGGGATCGACCTCGTCGAGGCTGCCGAGCTTGGGCTTGGCCTTGGGCTCGGCGTAATAATAAGCGTCCTGATAATCGATCGGCGGCACGTTGAGCTTGGCCCAGTCGGGCGGCGTCATCGTCAGCCACAGGCGGTACGCCTTGAGCCGCCAGTCGAGCATCCATTGCGGCTCGTTCTTCTTGGCCGAGATGAAGCGCACGGTGTCCTCGCTCAGGCCCTTGGGCGCGAACTCCTGCTCGATGTCGGAATGGAAACCCCATTCATAGGTCTTGTTGGCGGCGGCATGCGCCTCGGCGTTACGCGTGGCCATTATACTACTCCCACCTGACTCCCCTCCCGCTCGCGGGAGGGGTTGGGGGAGGGCGTTTGCTCACCACCAACTGTGACTTTTGAGGATGACGACAGGCCACCCCCAGCCCAGTGACCGGCACCAGCAAGCGGGAGGGAAGAATGAGAGGAAGACAGCGTCGCCAAACTCACCCCCGCCAGCGCCCCGCGCACCGCGCCGTTGACGGCATTCCAGTGCGGCTTGACCCGGCAATTGCCCTCGACCACGCAATCATGGCTGCCGGCATCGACACAGGCGGTCAGCGCGATCGGGCCCTCGATCGCCTCGACGATATCGGCGAGGCTGATCGTCGCCGGCGGCCGCGCGAGGCGAAAACCACCACCGGTGCCGCGCGAACTCTCGATCAGCCCGGCGGTCGACAATTTGCTGACCAGCTTCTGCACCGTCGGCAACGGCAGCCCCGTCTCTTCCGCCAGCAACGTGGCGTTGAGCCGCGTCGCACCGCATACGCGGGCGGCGGCGGACATCATCACCACGGCATAGTCGGCAAGGCTGGAAAGACGCATCGACTCTCAATCGGATAGAAATGATCCGATTGCCATGTGGGCGCTGCGCTGCGATGGGTCAACCCACTTCTTCATACCTCCCCGGAACGGGGAGGGGGACCGCGCGCTTCTTCAGCGCGTGGTGGTGGGGGATCGCCGCAAGCGCACTGCCTGCGGCAAGCCCCCTCCACCATGCTTCGGATGTGTTCGAGCGAGATCGTGTTCCCCGAACACGATCTTGGCTTGCCGAGGGCAAGCCAAAGCTCAAACACCCTCCCCGTTTCGGGGAGGTATTGAGAAAAGTCAGGTCCGGCTCACCAGCGGGCTTACCCGGTCGCCCAGCGCAGTGCGTTGCGCGGTGACGAGTTGCGACAGCAGCGTCGGCTCGGCATGGAACTGGCGCGGCGTCATGCCGGTGAATTGCTTGACCTCGCGGATCATATGCGACTGGTCGTAAAAGCCGCGCTCGATCACGTCGTCGAGCGTCTCGACTTCGGAGGCCAGCGCCACCGCCGCCTTGAGCGCGCGATATTTGCGCGCCAGCATCTTGGGCGGGGCGCCGTACATCGCCTTGCACTTGCGCTCGACCTGGCGCCGCGACAGCCCGGTGATCGCGATCAGATCGTCCATCGCCGGCGAGGGCGAATCGGCCAGCCAGCCATCGACCTGCCGCACGAAGCGCAGCGCCCCGGTGCAACGTTCCTGGATCAGATAGCGGACGAGCGGCTCGGCGATCGCCACGCATTGCTCGACCGTCGTCGCCTGTTCGAACGCTAGATAGGCCGCGCGCAGGCGCGCCGCACCGAACAGGCCGATCGCGTCGACGGTGCGGTTGAGCATGCTCGATGCGTCGATGCCGAGCATCGCGGTCCACCCCGCCGCGGTCAGCCCCATGCCGAACAGCCGCAACGGCCCGATCGCCCGGCCCTTGACCGGCCCGCAGGTCGGGCCGAGCACATGGATCTCGCTCGATGGCTGTACCACCCCGTCGGCAAAGGCATATTGCGACGCGCCGGGCGACAGGCGAAAGCGCAATTGCGCATAGTCGGCGCGTTCGACATCCTCGAAAATGGGAATATCGGCGCGGAAGTAATAGAAAAGCGTGACGTATTCCGTCAGGTCTGCGGCCGGGACCGCATAGTCCAGCTTGATATCGACCACGATCTGCGCCCCGTCTTTTTTCTGGGACGAAGCCTAACCTGTCCGAACGACAAAGAAAAGTGGCCCGGATGGTTACCCATCCGGGCCAAAGTGAAAGAGCCTCCCGTCAGGGAACCTCTTCGGGTCGCAAGCACGGTTTAGCCCGGCTCGGACGCGCTGTATTGGATGAAAACGTCAAGATCGCATCGATCGCTTTGACCGCCCGCGCCGCGGCTGGCAGGAGGGAGCGCGATGCTGTTTCCGCTGATCCGCCCCGCTTTGTTCGCGCTCGATGCCGAGCGCGCGCATGGCCTGACGATTGCCGCGCTTGCCGCCTGGGGCGGGCGCGGTGCCGCCGGCCCGGTTAACGATCCGCGGCTCGCAACCACCGTCGCGGGGCTGGGCTTCGCCAATCCGGTCGGCCTCGCCGCCGGGGTCGACAAGGACGGCCGCGCGATCGACGGCTTTTTCGGACTCGGTTTCGGCAGCGTCGAGATGGGCACGCTCACCCCGCTGCCACAGCCGGGTAACCCGCAACCTCGGCTGTTCCGGCTGGTCGAGGATGCGGCGGTGATCAACCGCATGGGCTTCAACAATGGCGGCCTCGCCGCTGCGCTGCCGCGTGCGCTCGCGGCACGGCGGCTTGGGCGGCTCGGCATCAATGTCGGCGCCAACAAGCACGCCACTGATCGCATCGCCGACTATGTCGCCGGGGTCGAACAGGCGGCGCGGATCGCCGATTATGTCACGATCAACATCAGCTCGCCCAACACGCCGGGCCTGCGCGACCTGCAGCACGGCGCCGCGCTCGCCGAACTGCTTGCCGCCGCCGATGCGGCGCGGCGCATGCCGATCCAGCGCCCGCCGCTGTTCCTCAAGGTCGCGCCAGATCTCGCGCCGGCCGAGATCGATTCGATCGCCCGCACCGCGATCGAGCATGGCGTCGATGCGCTGATCGTCGGCAACACGACCGTCTCACGGCCCGCGCTGCACTCGCCGCTCGCCGACGAGACCGGCGGCCTGTCCGGCGCGCCGCTTGCCCGGCTGGCGCGCCAGCGACTGGCCGATTTTCGTGCCGCGACCGGCGGCGGCATCGCCCTCGTCGCCGCCGGCGGAATCGATTCGGGTGCGGAAGCCTATGCACGCATCCGCGCCGGCGCGAGCCTCGTGCAACTCTACAGCGCGTTGGTGTTCCACGGTCCGGGCCTGGCGCGGCGCATCGCACGCGATTTGTCGGCGCTGCTGGCGCGCGACGGCTTCGCCAATGTCGCCGACGCGGTCGGGGCCGGTTGACGTAGCGGCCTCCCCCGCTACGCTTTGCGCCGATGATCAACCGCCTTTTCGCATTCGCCCTGTTCCTGCTGTTCCCGCTCGTCGCGCAGGCGCAGGGTATGGTCAGTTCCGCCGATCCGCGCGCCAGCGCGGCCGGCGTCGATATCCTCAAGGCGGGCGGCAGCGCAACAGATGCGGCGATCGCGACGATGCTCGCGCTGAACGTCGTCGAGCCGCAGAGCTCGGGCATCGGCGGCGGCGCCTTCATTGTCCATCATGACGGCAAGCGCGGCACCCTGGCGACCTTCGACGGCCGCGAGGCCGCCCCGAAAGCCGCCGACGCGCACTGGTTCTATGGCCCCGACGGCAAGCCGCTGACGATTTTCACCGCCGTCCCCGGCGGCCGCAGCGCCGGCGTGCCCGGCGACCTGCGCGCGATGGCGCTGGCGCATCAGCGCTATGGCCGCCTGCCCTGGGCGCGGCTGTTCGCCCCGGCGATCCGCTTTGCGCGTGACGGTTTTGCCGTTTCGCCCCGGCTGCACAACATCATCGGCAGTTTCAGCCGGCACGTCGACCCGTGGGCACGCGGCCACTTCCTTGGCGCCGATGGCCAGCCACTGCCGGTCGGCGCGATCCTGAAAAGCCCGGAGCAGGCGGCACTGTTCACCCGCATCGCGCAGCGTGGCGCGGGCGCCTTCTACACCGGCCCGACTGCCAAGCGGCTCGTCGCCACGGTCAATGGCGCGACGCACAACCCTTCGAAGATGACGCTGGCCGATCTCGCGAACTACCGCGCGAAGGAACGCGCCCCGGTCTGCGGGACCTATCGCAGCTACCGCATCTGCGGCATGGGCCCGCCCTCGTCGGGCGGGGTGGCGGTGCTGCAGATCCTCAAGCAGCTCGAACGCTTCGACATGGCGGCGCTGGGCAAGGACAGCCCGGTCGCCTGGCACCTGTTCGCTGAATCCGAGCGCCTCGCTTATGCCGATCGCGACATGTATCTCGGCGATCCCGATCATGTCACGGTGCCAGTCAAGGGCCTGACTGAACCCGCCTATCTCGCCGCGCGTTCGGCGCTGATCTCGCCCGACACGACCATGGCGACCGTCACCGCCGGGTCGCCGGCGGGCGCCCCGCCGCGCGTCAAGGCGCCGAACGCCGACGTACCCGGCACGACCGATCTGGTCGCGGTCGATCGCCACGGCAATGTCGCCGAAGTGACGACGACGATCGAAAGTCCGTTCGGCTCGGGGCTCTCGGTCGATGGCGTGATGCTCAACAACGAGCTGACCGATTTCGACTTCGTGCCCGAGCGCGACGGCTATCTCGTTTCCAACCGCGTGCAGGGCGGCAAGCGCCCGCGCAGCTCGATGTCGCCGACGATCGTCTACGACGCTCAGGGCAAGGTGCGCATCGCGCTCGGCGCGGCGGGTGGCTCGACGATCATCGCACAGGTGTCCAAGGCGCTGGTCGCGGTGCTCGACTGGAACATGTCGGCGCAGGACGCGATCGCGCTCGGGCTGCTCTACGCGCCCGGCCATACCGCGGTCGCCGAGAAAGGCACACAGCTCGAGGCGATGGTGCCCGCGCTACGACAACTCGGCGAATCGGTGCAGATTGCCCCGCTCGGCCTCAAGGCCAATGCGATCGAGCGTGTCGGGGGCCGCTGGGTCGGCGCCGCCGATCCGCGCAGCGAAGGCGTGGCGATGGGCGAGGATGGCAGCGTCACGACCATCGTCCGCGCTGGTGCACAGATCCGCCCGCCCGAATGATTCACGACAAACGCAGCCGAACACGGCGCGCCCCTCCCCGGGAGAGATGATTTTGCGAACGCTCGAACACTTCCCCAATCTCGTCACCATGTTCCTGACGCGTGCACGCGAGAAGGGCGAGGCGCCCTTTCTGTGGCACAAGGCCGGCGGCAGCTGGGTCTCGACCAGCTGGGCCGAGGCGGCACACCAGGTGGCAAGCCTCGCCACGGGCCTCAAGGCGATCGGTCTGGTGCCGGGCGACCGTGTCATGCTGGTCAGCGAGAACCGCCCCGAATGGTGCATCAGCGACCTCGCGATCATGGCCGCCGGCTGCATCACCGTGCCGACCTACATCACCAACACCGAACGCGACCACACCCACATCATCGAGAATAGCGGTGCCAAGGCGGTGATCGTCTCGACCGCCAAGCTCGCCAGGACGCTCCTGCCCGCGGCGATCCGCGCCTCCGAAGCCAAGATCGTCATCGGCATCGAGGATCTGCGCATCGGCCAGAGCGGCAGCCTCGATGTTCATGGCTGGCACAAGCTGATCGCCGACCATGCCACCGACCCTGCGCAGCTCACGATCACCGCGACACGCGAGGACACCGCGTGCATCATCTATACCTCGGGCACCGGCGGCGCGCCGCGCGGCGTGAAGCAGCATCACGGCGCGATCCTGCACAACGTCAATGGCTGCTGCACCGTTATATCGGAGGATTTCGGTTGGGGCGACGAGGTGTTCCTGTCGTTCCTCCCGCTCAGCCACGCCTATGAACATAGCGGCGGCCAGCATTTCCCGATCGGGCTGGGCGGACAGATCTATTATGCGGAAGGGTTGGACAAGCTCGCCGCCAATATCGAGGAAACGCGCCCGACCATCATGGTCGTGGTGCCGCGTCTGTTCGAGGTGCTGCGCACGCGCATCACCAAGTCGGTCGAGAAGCAGGGCAAGCTCTCCAGCTACCTGCTCGACCAGGCGCAGCGTGTCGGCGCCAAGGCCTATGACGGCAAGCTGTCATTGCGCGATCAGCCGATGCGACTGCTCGTCAATGCGACGCTCAAGCCCAAGATCCAGCAGCGTTTCGGCGGGCGGATCAAGGCGATGGTCTCGGGCGGTGCGCCGCTGACGCCCGAGGTCGGCATCTTCTTCCAGTCGCTCGGCCTCACCTTCCTGCAGGGCTATGGCCAGACCGAGGCAGCGCCGGTCATCTCGTGCAACCGACCCTCGGTCGGCCTGCGCATGGACACCGTCGGCCCACCGCTCGCCAATACCGAGGTACGCATCGCCGAGGACGGCGAGATCCTCGTGCGCGGCGAACTGGTGATGCACGGCTATTGGAACAACCAGGCCGAGACCGACCGCGTGCTGAAGGACGGCTGGCTGCACACCGGCGATATCGGGTTGATCGACGACAAGGGCCGGATCAAGATCACCGATCGCAAGAAGGACATCATCGTCAACGACAAGGGCGACAATGTCGCGCCGCAAAAGGTCGAGGGCATGCTCACGCTGCAGCCGGAGATCGTCCAGGCGATGATCTATGGCGACCGCAAGCCCTATATGGTTGCGGTGCTGGTGCCCGATCCCGAATGGACGCAGGAATGGTGCGCGAAGAACGGCGATGCCTGCGACTTCAAGCGGTTGGCGGAGAACAGCGAATACCGCACCGAACTCGGCCACGCGGTCGAGCGCGTCAACAAGGACCTGTCGGTGACCGAGCGGATCCGGCGCTTCATCCTCGCCGATGGTCCGTTCACGATCGAGAACGAGCAGCTGACGCCCAGCCTCAAGATCCGGCGCCACATCCTGAAAGAGGTCTACGGGCCTAGGCTGGACGCCCTGTACAAAGGGTAACCAACCCCAAGCGGCATAACACTCTCAAGCCCCTCCCCTTCAGGGGAGAGGTTGGGGTGGGGCCTCTCCCCAAACGCGGCGCTTGCGGCACTGCCCCACCCCCAACCCCTCCCCTCCCTTGAAGGGAAGGGGCTATAGGTGCTTATCCGCGAGATACGGCATGCCTCCCTCTCGCTGCTGCCCCGCGAACCCAGGGAGGAAATCAGGGTTATTTCGCCTTCGGGACGACCTGCATCGTCCAGTCGTTCTCGGGCTTGAGATATTTGGCGGCGGTCGCCTGCAAGTCCGCGGCGGTCGCCGCGGCAACGTCCTGGTAAACGCTGCGGACCGCCTGGATCCGCGCCGGGTCGAAGGTCGACCCGGCGAGCTGGTTCATCCAGAACTGGTTGCCGGTCGACTGGCGCAGGATCAGCTGCGTCATCGGCCCGATCGTGCGCTTCAGTTCGTCGTCGCTGACCGGATGGGCAACGAGATCGGCGGCAATCTCACGCGCGAGCTTGAAGAACAGCGGCAGGTTCTCTGGCGCGACCTGGCCGATCGCCACCATGCGACCGCCGGCGGGCGAACCAACCGGCCAGTCGTTGGAGACGTTCGGGCTGTAGCTCGCGCCAGCCTCGGAGCGCAGTCGATCGAACAGCCGGTCGGAGAAGATGTTGGCGAGAATCTCGAGCCGGCGCGATTCATCGATCCCGCCGATGCCCCCGCCCGTCGGCCAGGCGATCACCGCGACCGCGCGATCCTTCGCGCCGTCATGCGTGCGCACCACCGGCGTCGCGACATGTGCCGGGAAACGCACCGGCGGAGGCGCCATGTTGCTGCCGGTTCGCGCCGGCAGGGCGCCGAAACTCTTCGCTACCGCCTCGACTGTCTTGTCGGCGTTGATGTCGCCGAACACCGAAACCTCGATCGGTCCGCTGGCCAAGAGCGGCGCCCATAGCGCCTTGAACGCTTCGGGCGTGGCGGCAGCGATGTCGGCGCGCGGCGGCGTGCCCCAGCGCGGATCGCCATCATGCAGCAATGATTCGAGATCGCGTCCAAGCACCTGATCGGGCGACGAATCGAGCGAGTCATAGGTCGACGACAAATAGGTCCGCGCCCGCAGTACCGGGTTAGGGTCCCAACCCGGCACCGCCAGTTTCGCCGCGAACAGCCGCAGCTGATCCTCGAGATCGGCCGGCGAGGTCATCGCCCCCATCGTGAAGGCGTCGTCGTCGATCGCGAAGTCGAAGCCCATCCGGCGCCCGGCGGTCATCTGGTCGAGATCGCCCTGCTTGAGCGCACCGATGCCGCTCTGCATCAGTGCGAGCGGCGCGGGCCAGATCGGCGAGCGTCGATCGGCCGGCAGCGCGCCATAGCCGCCACCGAAGCGGACGCGGACATAGACGCGGCTCGCTTCGGAACTCGAACTGTTGAGCAACAGCCGCACGCCATTGGCAAAGGTGACGCGCTCCAGCTTGAGCTCGAACAGGTCGAGCTTCTCGCGGCTGGCGACGACGCCCGGCTTGCCGAGCTTTGGCAATTTGGAGAAACCGATCGAGGCCTGCGCGGCACGCGCGCCGCTGCCCTTGACGGTGCCGTTGATCGCGGCGGCCAGCTTCGTCGCAAGACCGTCGGCCGGCGTGTGAACGTTCAGCACGGCACGCGTCGTCACGCCCTTGAACACGCGCTGCGTCGCCGCGAAAACGCGCGCCGGCGAGAACATGCCCTTGCGCTTGGCATCGAGAAACACGCCATTGATCGTCGCGGCGGAGGTGGTGGTTTCGCGGATATCGACCGCCTGGACCATGTCGTCGGCAAGCTTCGACCCGGCATCGACCTGCGCGGTCTGCATCATCGTACGGAACGACTCGCCGCGCTCGGCGAGTTCCTGGTCGATCTCGGCCTTGGACGGCGGTGCCGACAGCGCATCGGCAATGACCGCGCGCGCGTCCTTCAACGCAGCCTCCCAATCGTCGCCGACCGGCTGGACCGACAGGAAGGTGCCGTTGATCGAGCGCGCAAGATCGTCGAGCGAGACCTGCGCGACGAGATAGCTGGCGCCGGCACGGGCGCGACGCTCGAGCCGGCGATTGATCACGTCGAGCGCGACCTGATCGACGAGCCGGTCCTGGTTGAAGATCACCGTGTCGTCATTGTATTTCCACGGGCGCAGCGTGGCCGAGCGCACGAGCACCGGCAGCCCGGGTTCGACGACCGCCGCGGTCGACTGCTCGACCGGCGCGGGCTTGCCGAAATCCGGTTCGGCCGGCTTGGGGCCAATGCCTTGCCAGCCACCGAAATGCTGCGCGACAAGCTTTTCGAACAAGGCCGGATCCATGTCGCCCGACACGACGACCACGGCACGCTCGGGCCGGTACCAGCGATCGTGGAAGGCACGTACCGTATCCGCGGTGGCGGCGTTGAGCGTCTTCAGCGTACCGATCGGCTGGCGCTGCGACAGCGGCTGGCCGGCAAACAGGGTGGAGAACATCGTATCGCCGAAATGGGTCTGCGGCCCGAGGCTCTCGCGCCGCTCGGCCAGCACCGCGGGCCGCTCGGCATTGAGCGCCGCCGATGTGATATTGGGTTTCGTGACCATGCCGGCGAGAATCTTCATGCTCTCGTCGAGGCCGCCCTCGGTCGCGCTGGGCAGGTCGAGCTTGTAGGTCGTGCCGGTAAAGGTCGTCTCGGCATTGTTGTCCGAGCCGAAGGTCGCGCCGAAGCGCTGCCAGATGCGCTTGGCTTCGCCATCGGGGACATATTCGGAGCCGCGGAACGAGAGATGCTCGATGAGATGGGCGTAGCCGCGCTCGCCATCGGTCTCCATCAAGGAGCCGGCGTCGATGCGGACGCGGATCGAAACCTGCCCCGGCGGCACGCCGTTGCGACGCACGGCATAGCGTACGCCATTGCTGAGCGTGCCGAAGCGCCACGCCGGATCGGGCGCGATGTCGCTGCCGCGGTAAAGCCACGCGCTGCGATCGACGATGTAGCGCTCGGCGGCGCCATGGGCGGCGGCCCCCTCCTGGCCAATGGCCTGGGGCGCGATGGCGACGAGCAGCGGGGCGGCGAGAAGGACGCGGAACACGCGAGAGGCTAAGTTCATGACGCGCAACCTAGGGAGGTGGCCGGAGACTGGCAACGCCCGTGAAGCACGCGCCTTGCTTTCGCGAGGCTGAACCGGGTTTGCGACGGTCCCGCGGCATATGCGTACATCACCGAAGAGACCGCGCAGACATGGTCGGATATTCCCATCTTCCCGCCATGATTTCGACCAACTGTCGGGCTAGCCCCGGGACAGTCATCTTGGACAAGTTCTAGCAACGGTGGCCGGCGCCGGGTTACGCGGGGGGGAAGGCTCGGCCCGGGGTGTGTGGAGGCAATAGTGAACGCAGTGAAAACCAGGGACGGCGCGACCGGATTGCGGCATGATTCGGGCGCGCAACCGCGCATCCCCGACGTGACGGCGGTCTCCGGCGCGCCGCATCCCGACGCCGAGTTCAAGGCGGAAAGCGGCCGCCCGCTGGTCCTGCGCATCGGCAAACATCTGCGCGGCTTCTTCGATGCGCTGATCTCATCTTCCTCGCTCGTCACCAACGACCCCGTGCTCGACATGCGCGACTTTGCCTGGACGCAGCTCCTGCGCGACCAGTGGGAAGCAATCCGCGACGAGGCGGTGTCGGTCGCGCTCCAGCCCGAAGCGGCGCCGAGCCTGGCGACGATCTCGCCCGACCACCGCGCGATCGCCAAGGTCAATATGTGGCGCTCGTTCTTTTTGTGGGGCTATGGTTACCCGGTCGACGAGAATCTCGCGCGCTGCCCGGCAACAACGAAGGTGATCCAGCAGATTCCCGGGCTGAACACGGCGTTCTTCTCGATTCTTGCGCCCGGCACGCACATTCCCGACCATCGCGGCGTCACCAAGGCACTGATTACCTGCCATCTCGGCCTGATCGTGCCCAGGGACGGCGATGTGCGGATGCGCGTCGACGACCGTATCCTGCGTTGGGGCGAAGGCGAAACCTTGGTGTTCGACGACACCTATCAGCACGAGGTGTGGAACGACACGGAGAATACCCGCGTCGTGTTGCTGATCCAGTTCGCCCGCCCGCTGCGCAATCCCGGCAAGTGGATCGCCGACTCCTTCCTCAAGCTGATCCGCCGCACCGCCTTCGTCAAGGAAGCGCGCGACAACGTGCTCGCCTGGAACGCGGCGGTGAAGCAAATGGATGTCTGACCCGGCCTGACCTCCGGGCCGGCGCGAACCGCCCTGCCGTCGGTTGTCATCAAGGGTTTGCTGGCATGGGTGCGGGCGATCCGTCAGCCTGCCTCACATGATCCAGAGGCCGGCCTTGTCGAACTCTAGGCGGCGACGGATTCCTGCACGGCATCACGCGGTCCGATGGCCCGGTTGCGGCCTGCAGCCTTGGCCTCGTAGAGCCTGACGTCGGCCGCCTTGATTGCCTCGGCAAAGCCGCTTTCGGTATCGAGCAGCGAGATCCCGGCACTCGCCGTCACCGGCCAGCCGAGTCCGGCAACCTCGCGCGCGACCGCCTGCGTCACCCGGCGACGCAACATCTCCGCCTCCTGCTGCGGCTGGTCGCCATAAAGCAGCAGCGCGAATTCCTCACCGCCAAGCCGCGCGACATAGCTCCGCTCGGAACGCAGCGCGCCGGCGACGGCGACGATCACGCGATCGCCGACATCATGGCCAAAATCGTCATTGACCCGCTTGAACAGATCGATGTCGACGATCGCCACCGCGCGCGGCCGCCGCGCGGCGAAGCGCACCGCCAGCCCGCGCCGATTGTCGAGCCCGGTGAGCGGATCGGTATGCGCCATGATTGCCAGCGCGGCCGCACTCGCCCGTGCCTCGTCATGCTGGTGCTTGAGTCGCATCAGGCGATCGCCGATACCGACCGAGGTCAGCAGCATCTCGAGCGCGAGCGCGGCGAACAGCGCATAGAGGAACAGCGCGAAGGGCCGCCCAAGCACGATGTCGTGGAACAGGCTGGTCGCCCCGACGGCGATCAGGCAGGACCACGCGGCCGTCTGAAAACGCGCCATGCGACTGCCGCGCGCGATCGCCTGGCCGAGCGCGAAGCACAACAACAGCAGCACGCCGACCAGCGCGGCATTGCGCAGCGCCATGTAGAGCGGCGGGCACGGGTGAAGCAGCATCGCCGGGCTGGTCAGCGCAACGACCCACACCTGGTGGCCAAGCAGGCGATGGACGCGCGGCGAGATCATCCCCGGTTCGAGCAGGCTGCGAAGGAACAGCCCGATGATGGCGATCGCGGAGTCGAACAGCAGGTCACCCAGCACCTGCCGCGCGAACCCATGGCGTGGAAACCACGGTCCGAGCGGCAGCGACGACAGCGTGATCGTCAACGCGATGAGGATCAGCACACGCGCGCCCTGCCATATCAGGAAACGTTCGCGCAGAATCAGGAAGAAGGCGATGTTGTAGGCGACCGGCAGCAGCAGGAAGCCAAGGAATGCGCCGGTCAGCACACCGGACCAGTCGAGCCGGGTATGATCGGCGAAACTGGATTGGGCAGCAGCGGGCGTGGCACAGAGAAGCAATGCGACCGCGAGCGGCCCCCAGCGCCTGTGTGATTGCCCTGCCGTCATTACGCGCCCTTCCGGGAAAGTACGTAACGGGGGTGGGGCTGATTTTTGGTTAAGAAATGGGAGCCGGCATCATTCTCAGGGGACGCGCGCATGCGGCAGCAGCAGGACGGCGGCGCCTGAATCGATCTTCGCGCGCGATCTGGTTACGTTCTTGAGGCCTCCGGCGAACACTGTGTTGAGTTCGTTTCGCGACACCGGGCACGACAGCAGAAAGCCCTGTAGTGAGTTACATCCGGCTCTGGTCAGAAACACGCTCTGCTCGATGGTATCGACCCCTTCGGCCGTCACCTTCATGCCGCTGGCCTTGGCAAGGTCGACGATCGCCTGAATGATGGGACTTCCGCCTTCGCGCATGTCGATGCCATTGACGAAGCTCTGGTCGATCTTGATCCGGTCAACATCGAACTCCCGCAAATGGCTGAACGACGAATAGCCGGTTCCGAAGTCGTCGAGCGCGATCTGGACGCCCCTGGCCCGCAATGCCGCGAGGTTGGGCTGGCAATTCGCCGCGCTCTCGATGAAGCTCGTCTCGGTGATTTCGAGTTCGAGGCGCTCGGGATCGAGGCCGGTTCGCGCGAGGATGGCGAGTACCCGCTCGGCGAAGCCTTCGTTGCGTAGCTGGATCGCCGAGACATTTACCGACACCGACTGGATCGGCCAATCGCGGGCTGCTGCACATGCTTGCTCGAGCACCCATTCACCGAGTGGCTCGATCAGCCCGGTCGCTTCGGCAACCGGGATGAACATGGCCGGAGAGAGGACGCCGTGATCGGGATGGTGCCAGCGGACAAGCGCTTCGGCGCCCGTTATCTTGCGCGACTGGGCGGAAAAGAGCGGCTGATAGACGACCTCGAACTCATTGCAGGTGGTGAGCGCTCGCCTCAGACCAAGTTCGATCCCCCGTCTTTGCTGGACAGTTGCGTCCATTGCTTCGGCGAAGAACACATAGCGCCCGCGTCCCGCCGCCTTCGCCTCATACAGCGCTATATCGGCCTTGCGCGCCAGTTCCGTCGCCTCGCACGCGTCAGCCGGAGCGAGTGCCACGCCGATGCTGACGCTGATATTGACCCTGGTGCCCGACAACTCGAACGCCTCGTTGACCGCTTCGACGATGCGCATGCAGAGGACTTCGGCTTCGCCGGGCGAATTTACCCCGGTCTGGATGATCGCAAACTCGTCGCCGCCGATGCGCGCGACGATATCGGTTTCGCGCGTCGCTTCGACCAGCCGGCGGCTCATCGCGCAGATCAATTCGTCGCCTGCCGGGTGCCCCAGCGTGTCGTTGACGTTTTTGAACCGATCGAGGTCGAAATAGTGCAGCGCGACCGATTTGCCGGTCCCCCGGCTCTCCGCCAGGGTCCGCGCCAGCCGTTCGTCGAACAGCCCCCGATTGGCGAGTCCGGTTAGCGGGTCGTGAAAGGCTAGATAGATTGCCTGTGCCTGGCTGGCTTGCAACTGAAGAGCGCTTCGATGGATCCGATGAAGGAGCCATGTCACCGTTGCGAGAATGAGCAGCATGGCCGCCGCCGCTGCGGGAAGGATCCGCTGGACCATCAGCGCGCCGGGTCCGAAGGGCTTCCAGATGAGATAGCCGATCGTTGTCCGCGCGCTCGATCGTAGCGGGAGCGCGCGTTCGGGAGGGACGGTTGCCCCGGACCGGGAGAAACGCGCACCATCGAGTTGATATTGTCGCGCCAGCATGTCGGCAAATCTGCCGTCGAGGTGGCGGACGCTGATGTGGATGAACTCCTCACCCGGCGCCTGTTCCGGGGAACCGGTATCCGAGACGATCGGCTTTGCACTGACGATCGAGGGATGGCCATCGATCAAGGCCAGGTCGACAGACCCGGGGGTACGAGCCGATGCGCTGGTATCGCTGGGCGACGGCTGGGCGAGCTTGCGGCGAAGCTCGGCGATCAGGGGAGCCGCCGCAATCCGGGCCTCGCGATTGTAGAGTGACGCCTCGGCGCGCTTGCCTTCGTCCATCGCATAGATCGCATTGCCGTGCGGATCGACGACGAAGACCTCGTCATGTCCGTAATAGGAGTGGAACCAGATTCCGAGATTGCCATCGAGCCACTTGAGGTTGAGCCGTGGCTTGCGGACCTCACGAACAGCCTCTTCCCAGATGGTCGCGCCCTCCTGATCGTGCGGGACCTGGGCGATACTGCCCTTGATCACCGTGTCCGCCAGCGCCCGTTGACGTTCCCCTGCCAGTTGGTTCGCCTGATTGGCCGACAAGGTGACGACTGTTATCAAGAGCGCCGCCAGAGCGACCAGGATCGCCAATGCCGGAAGTGCGACCCGAATCCCAAAAGATGATTGGCGCTGCTTGCGGGGCGCTAAAACAACGGGGCCGTACATCGGGATGGATTGGTCGTTCAAGAATTAAGAAGATCTTAATAAACGCCCCAATTCCGGCACCTTAGGTAGTGCTACGTAGCTTAAGACTATATTGTTATACGGGCTACGAAACCCCGCCCATGCAATCGCGCCAAAACTCTGGATTAGTCCTCGCAGTACTCACCATGCTGTCGACATCGATGCCGAATGCGGCTTCAGCGCAGCAATCCGAAAAGATCCATGTCACCACGACTGCGACACTGATTTCCGACTATCGCTTCCGCGGCGTCAGTCTATCCGATCGCAAACCCGCATTGCAGGGCGGCATAGACCTTGAACGTGATGGATGGTTCGCCGGCGGATGGGCAACCACGCTCGGCCGTCAGAAGGACGCAGGCCTCGAGGTCGACCTTCGCGCCGGCCGAAAAGGCCAGGTAGCCGGCTTGCATTACACGATCGCGGGCAACGTCTATCTCTATCCGGACCTCCCCGATTCGCGCTACGTCGAGATCCAGACCTTTGTCGGGAAAGACATCGGCCGCGGACAGGTCACGCTGGAGACCTCCTTCGCGCCAAAGCAAAACGGCCTTCCTTTCGAAAACATCTACATCGGCATGCAGGGCGATTTGCCGATTGCGCCCGCCGGCCTCTCGCTCGTCGCGCGGGGCGGTTACGAAGACGGGTTCTTCCGCCGCAAGTTCGATTGGGAATTCGGCGCGAGATACACAAAGGGGCCGGTCACGCTTATGGCCTCGATCGTCGGCAGTTCGCTGGGCAGCCGATTTGCACCGCGCGCCGACGGCCGCACCGGGCTGCTACTTTCTGTGTCCGGGAGCTGGTGATGGGCGAAACCGTTGTTCGCCGCCGCCGCGATGCATTCGCGAACCGAAAATTTGCCGCGCGAAGCGCACCGCTTTGTCGTGCGAAACCACATTTCGGAACAGCATTTTCGCTCGTCGCAATCCTGGGCTGGTGCACGCCCGCGATCGCGCAGACGCGAGTAGAGCCCGCCTCCGGCGGGGTCGCGGACCCATCGGAGATCGTCGTCACCGCCCAGCGCCGACCTGAAATGCTGACCCGGACGCCGCTCGCCATTTCGGCATTCGATGAGGCATTCATCTCGCATGCCAAGCTCGACGACATCAAGGATGTCGTGACCTACACGCCGGGCTTCTCGGGCAATTCCGACGATAGCTATATCGACGGACTCGCAATCCGCGGCATCGTCTCGAACGACTATGGCATCGGCGGCGACCCGTCGATCGGCGTGTTCAAGGATGGCGTCTACCAGGGACGCAGCGGAAGCGTCGTCACCTCGCTGTTCGATATCGAGCGCGCCGAAGCCTTGCGCGGCCCACAGGGTTTCCTGTTCGGACGCAACGCGATCTCCGGCGCGATAAGCGTGATCACCAACAAGCCCGTGCTCGATCGGCTCGGCGGTCATGTCGAACTCGGTTACGGCGAGACCAACCGGATCGAAGGCGAGGTCGCGCTCAACCTCCCACTCGGGCCGCATTGGGCACTGCGTCTCGCGGGCTACGCCGTGCGCGCCGATGGCTGGATCGACAATGCCTTCACGCCCGGCGTCAACGACCGGATCATGGGTCAGAAGAAGGCAGCCGCGCGCGCGTCCCTCCTCTATGTCGACGGAGCGCTCCGTATCGTCGTAACGGGCGAATATGAACGCCGGCGGCTCGACGGCACGCCGTATCGCGGCTCCAACGCGGACCGCCAGGTCCTCGACTATCTCGATCAGGCGCTCGGCACACAGGTCGTGATCGGCGGCGGCCCGCGCTCGGTCGACAGCGACCTTCTCAATCCCCGCGACGACGGCTCGATCGGGAGCGTCAACGCGCAGGTGGACCTCGATATTGGCTTCGCGTCGCTCACCTCGATCACAGCCTTTCGGGGGCACGATTTCTTCTATTCGGAGGATTCGGACGGCACGCCACTTTTTCTGAGCAATTATGCGCAGTCGCAACGCGGCACTTATCTGAGTCAGGAACTGCGGCTGGTTTCACCCGGCGGAGGCAAATTGACATGGTCGCTTGGCCTGTCGGGCTACCGCGAGCGCGTCACCGCACGCTACGCGTTCGATGCCAGCGAGGATGCCGTCTGCCGCGCCGGCTTCGGCTACGCCAACTGCAACGCGCTGACGCAGGACCTTTACGGCACTCCCTATGTGCCGGCGGCCGATGGCGTACTCGCCGAGGCGAACGAGGCGCGGAGCACGGCAACCGGCTGGTCAGTCTATGGCGACGTCAACTATATGCCGCTGCCGCAACTCCAGCTTGGCGTGGGCCTGAGGTTCACATCCGACCGCAAGAAGTTCGATCTGAACATCCTGCCAACCACGAGCACGCTCGGCAACATCTGGACATTTGCCTATTTCACCGATGGCGTCATCGAAAGCGCCAAGACCTGGCACGGCCTCACGCCGCGCATATACGCACGCTTCCAGGCAACCGACGCGATAAGCGTCTACGCCAGCGTTACGCGCGGCTACAAAGCCGGCGGATTCGGCACGTTCACGATCGACGCGCCGACATCGGTCGCCGACAATGCGCTCGTTCCCGCCGGGACGCGCCCGGATTCCTTCGAGCCCGAGACCGTCTGGAGCAAGGAGGTCGGCGCCAAGGCCAATCTGTTGGACCACCGGCTACGGTTGGACATCGCAGCGTTTCACTATGTCTACAGCAACCTGCAGACCAACTATTACGACACGAAAACGCGCACCCAGCAGGTGATCAACGTCGGGCGCGTGCACGGCTATGGCGTGGAGGTGGGGCTGACGATCCGCCCAAGCCGTTATTTCGACGTCTACGGCAACTTTGCCTACACGCACACCCGCAAGACCGCCGATCGCGGTTGCACGCTTGCCGATTGCGGCGGTCTTCCCAACCCCGATTGGCAGACAAGTGGCATCGCAACCGCCCACTACCCCCTTCCGCGCGGCGAGGCATATCTCTCCGGCGAGTGGTCTTATCAGGGCAGGCGCCGCGAGGATGTCGATTGGCGCGGCGTGACCCGGCGCGAAGCCTATGCGACGGCGAACCTTCGGCTGGGCTACAAATCGAACGCCGATTGGGAAGTTAATGGGTACGTCCAGAACCTGTTCGACGCGACCTATTATCTCGGCGCTGAAAATGGCGGAGACCTCACGCCGGCCAACCAATGGGGCGTTTCGCAACCACGCAACGTCGGCGTCAACGTTCGCTGGCATATCGGCAACTGATGGACGTGGCCCCGTGCTGAAGGCCCCGGCCCTTCTCCCTTTACGGGCCGAGGACCTGGAGGAATCGGAAACCGGTCGTTTCGCGATCTCGACTTGATCCGCGCCCTCCCCCAGCCCACATGGGCGACATGCTGATCGAAACCGAAACCACGCCCAACCCGGCAACGCTGAAATTCCTGCCTGGCCGTGCGGTGATGCCGTCGGGCACGCGCGACTTCGCCACGCCGGAGGAGGCCGAGGCGTCGCCGCTGGCCGAGGCGCTGTTTGGGCTGGGCGACGTCACCGGGGTCTTCTTCGGCAGCGACTTCGTGTCGGTCACCGCAGCGCCGGGCGTCGCCTGGGCCGGGTTGAAGCCCGATGTACTGACCACGCTGCTCGACCATTTCTCGGCCGACATGCCGCTGTTCAAGCCCGCCAGCGCCGGGTTCGCGGTCGACGGCGGCGAGGAGAGTTTCGCCGACGATCCGCCCGATGCCGACATCGTCGCGCAGATTCGCGAGTTGATCGAAACGCGGGTGCGCCCTGCGGTAGCCAATGATGGCGGCGACATCGTCTATCGCGGCTTCGACAAGGGCAAAGTGTTCCTCCAGTTGCAGGGTGCCTGTTCGGGTTGCCCGTCGTCGAGCGCGACGCTGAAGAACGGGATCGAGCAACTGCTCAAGCATTATGTCCCCGAAGTGACCGAGGTGCGTGCGATCTGATCGCCGCGGCCCGGTTCGCCACTCCTCTTTACGTCCACAGCCAAGGTAATCGCCATGGGCAAGCCGATCGATGACGCCGCACTCGACACGATCTTCCGCACCGCGCGGAGCTATAACGGCTATACCGATCAGCCGGTCGGCGAGAGCGAACTCCATGCAATCTGGGACCTGATGAAGTGGGGCCCGACCTCGGCGAACCAGTTGCCCGCGCGCCTGATCTGGTGTGTGAGCGACGAAGCCAAGGCGAAGCTCGCGGCGTGCTCCAGCGCACAGAATGCGCCGAAGATCATCAAGGCGCCCGTCACCGTGATCATCGGCATGGACCGCGAATTCCACGAGCATCTGCCCGAACTCTTTCCCCATGTCGACGCGCGGCCATGGTTCGCTGACCCGGCGGGTCGCGAGGTCTCGGCCTTCCGCAATGCGACCTTGCAGGGCGCCTATTTCATCATCGCCGCGCGCGCGCTGGGGCTCGATACCGGCCCGATGTCGGGGTTCGACAACAAGGCGGTCGATGCGGCGTTCTTCGCCGAAACGCCCAACGTGACGTCGAACTTCATCGCGACGCTCGGCCATGGCGATCCGGCCACGATCTTTGGCCGACTGCCGCGCCCGGCGTTCGAGAAGTTCAACACCATCGCTTGAAATACTTGCGGCATGGCGCCGCGGCAGTAAGCAACGTCGCCGTGGTCCAAGGCCCCCCTTCATGCTGACCCTGGTCATCGAAACCGCGACGGCGGCATGCTCGGTCGCGCTCATTGCCGATGGTGCGATCGTCGCGGCGCGTCACGAGGTCGTCGGGCGTGGACATGCCGAGCGACTGCTGCCGATGATCGCGGAACTGCCGGGTGGCGGGCGTGCCGGCCATATTCTGGTCGATGTCGGGCCGGGCAGTTTTACGGGCATCCGCGTCGGTATCGCGGCAGCGCGCGGCCTCGCGCTGGGATGGCATGCCGGCATATCGGGCTACTCGTCGCTCGCCCTGATCGCGGCGGCGGGTTTCACGGCAGAACCTGACAGCGAGTCGCTTGCGGTGGTGCTCGAAGGTGGGCATGGCGAGGTCTTCATGCAGCCCTTCGTCGCCCGTCCGCTTGCGCCGATCGCCCCGCTCGCCTCGCTTCGGCCCGAGGCGGCACTGGCAGCGCTCGGCGACCGCGTCGCGATCGGCAACGGCATCCGATTCCTTACCACTATCGCTCCCGGCATCAACGCACGCGAGACGCTGCCGCGTGCCAGCGACGCGCTGCTGCTGCCGCCGAGCTTCTCGCTCCTTGACCCGACGCCGATCTATGGTCGCGCGCCGGACGCGACGCCCATCGCTGCGCAATGAACACGGTGTTCAACATGGTCGAGTTGCGCGTCGGGGGGGTCGGCGATCTGGCGCTGCTCGAAACCATCATGACGGAAGCCTTTGAGCCACGCTTTGGTGAGGCATGGACGCGTGGCCAATGTCTGGGGATCCTCGCCATGCCGGGGGTGTGGTTGACGATCGCGATGGTCGACGGCGAAGCAGCCGGCTTTGCCTTGTCGCGCAGCGTTGCCGACGAGGCGGAGTTGTTGTTGCTGGCGGTAAGACCGGCGCGACGTCGGCGCGGCGTTGGCGCCGCGCTGTTGCGCGCGATGATGACACAGGCACGGGCGACGGGCGCCACGCATGTCCATCTGGAAGTGCGTGAGGGCAATGAAGCGGTCAAATTGTACCATGCGACAGGTTTCGCCAAGGTCGGCGAGCGGCGCAATTACTATCGGGGAGCTTCGGGGCAAACATTCAATGCCCTGACCTACCGCCGTGATATTGCTGTGGAACAATAGGCCGCGATAAAAATGGTTGCCCGGCCCGGCGAAAAGCGCGATAGAACCATAATGGCTTGAATTTGAGCCAGCCGGCTGGGGGGCGAAAGGACAAAAATGGATAATAGTGACGAAATGCAGGAAACCTTGATCACGCTGACCGCGGATATTGTCGCAGCGCATGTCAGCAACAACAGCGTCGCGGTCTCCGACCTGCCGCTGCTGATCAACAATGTGCACGGCGCGCTCGCCGGCCTCGGTGGCCCGGCCCCGGTGGTCGAAGTGAAGCAGGAACCTGCCGTTTCGATCCGCTCCTCGATCAAGCCCGACTTCATCGTCTGCCTGGAAGACGGCAAGAAGCTCAAGATGCTCAAGCGCCACCTGATGACGCATTACCAGATGACGCCCGACCAGTATCGCGCCAAGTGGAACCTGCCGGCCGAATATCCGATGGTTGCGCCGAACTATGCCGAGCAGCGTCGCACGCTGGCCAAGAAGATCGGCCTGGGCACCAAGCGCCGCAAGCGCTGAGCGCTGCACCGCGAGGCTTGAAACGCCGCTGGCGACCATGTGTCGCCGGCGGCGTTTTCGCGCTCCGCCGGTCACTCTGTCCTTTATCAACAAGCTGCGAGGGCCTACATCGACACGATGGCACGCAAGATCGACCTCGAAGCATTGTGCAATGAAAAGGGGCTGCGCATCACCGAGCAGCGGCGTGTCATCGCGCGCGTGCTGTCCGAGGCCGACGACCATCCCGATGTCGAGAAGGTCTATGAGCGTGCCTCGGCGATTGATCCGGGTATTTCGATCGCCACGGTTTACCGGACCGTGCGCTTGTTCGAAGAGGCCGGTATTCTCGACCGGCATGATTTCGGGGACGGCCGGTCGCGCTACGAACCTGCGCCGGAGGCACATCACGACCATCTGATCGACGTCGAGACCGGCAAGGTGATCGAGTTCGTTGATCCGGAGTTGGAGCAACTGCAAAAGGCCATTGCCGAGAAGCTGGGCTTCCGCCTCGTCGACCACCGTATGGAATTATATGGCGTCTCTCTCGACCGCAAGGGTTAGGGCGCTGGGGACGTTCGATCCCGTCGCCCGCGCAGAAGCGGCCGCAGGCATCGCCGCGCCGGTCGATGCGATGGGCTGGATCCGCATCGGCCTGCGTGCGGCGGGGCTGGCGTTGTCACTGCTGCTGATGATCCCGCTGCACTATCTGTGGCGCATGCTCCATATCGGTTCGCCCTGGCCGCGCATCTATCTCAGCTGGGCGGCGCGCCTGGCCGGCGCGCGTGTGACGCGGATCGGCGTACCGCTGCGGCGCGACGTCTTCTACATCTCCAATCATCTCAGCTGGATCGACATCCTCGCCATCGCCGGACAAAGCGGCACCGCTTTCGTCGCCAAGGAGGAATTGCGCGAAGCGCCTGTGGTCGGCTGGCTGGCGACGCTCAACCGCACGGTGTTCGTTAAGCGCGAGAACCGGATGGGCGTTGCCGAACAGATCAACGCCTTGCGCGACGCGCTGGCGGAAAACTGGTCGGTCACCGTCTTTCCCGAGGGCACGACCACCGACGGCCGCTCGTTGCTGCCCTTCAAGACGCCGATGCTGCGCGTGCTCGAGCCGCCGCCGCCGGGCGTGCTCGTCCAGCCGGTGCTGCTCGAATATGGCAAGGTCGGCGAGGAGATCGGCTGGATCGGGGTCGAGAACGGCGTCGATAACGCCAAGCGCATCCTTTCGCGGCGCGGCAGCTTCCCGCTCAGGGTGCACTTTCTCGAGCCCTTCCACCCACGCGACTTTCCCGGTCGCAAGGCGATCGCGGCGGAGAGCCGGCGGCGGATCGAGACCGCACTGATCGCGGTACTGGGCGAGCCGCTCCGCCCCTTCGCCTTCGACGTCGCACCGGTACGCTATGAGAGCCCTGCCGCTGCGACGGCGGAGGGACTTAATTAAGCGCACCGCTTCCGTTATAGCGCCGCGATGACCCGTTCCGCCAAGACCCTCCCCAAGACCTATCACGTCAAATCGTTCGGTTGCCAGATGAACGTCTATGACGGCGAGCGCATGGCCGAGTTGATGCGCGCGCAGGGCATGACCGCGACCGACGACGCCAACAGCGCCGACCTCGTCATCCTCAACACCTGCCACATTCGCGAACGCGCGACCGAGAAGGTTTATTCCGACATCGGCCGGCTGCGGAAGCATGGCAGCGACCCGATGATCGCGGTCGCCGGCTGCGTCGCGCAGGCCGAAGGAGCCGAGATCGTCCGGCGCGCCAGGGTCGATGTCGTGGTCGGGCCGCAAGCCTATCACAATCTGCCCGCGCTGGTGGCGCAGGCCGCGGCGGGGACGGCGGCGCTCGACACCGACATGCCGCTGGCCAGCAAGTTCGGCGCGCTGCCGGCACGCCGCAAGGTCGGGCCGACGGCGTTCCTGACGGTGCAGGAAGGATGCGACAAGTTCTGCACCTATTGCGTCGTTCCCTATACGCGCGGCGCCGAGGTCAGCCGGCCATTCGCGGCGATCGTCGACGAGGCGAAGGCGCTGGTCGATGCCGGCGCGCGCGAGATCACGCTGCTCGGCCAGAACGTCAACGCCTGGGTCGATGCCGATGGGCGCGGGCTCGATCACCTGATCCGCGCGCTCGACCGGGTCGCGGGGCTTAAGCGCATCCGCTACACCACCAGCCATCCCAACGACATGACGCAGGGGCTGATCGACGCGCATCGCGACGTCGAGAGCCTGATGCCGTTCCTGCACCTGCCGGTGCAGTCGGGCAGCGACCGCGTGCTCAAGGCGATGAACCGCAGCCACAGCACCGACTCCTATCTGCGCGTGCTCGACCGGGTGCGCGCGGCGCGGCCAGATATCGCGCTGTCGGGCGATTTCATCGTCGGCTTCCCCGGCGAGAGCGAGGAAGAGTTCGCGGATACGCTGCGGCTGGTCGATGCGGTCGGTTATGCGCAGGCGTTCAGCTTCAAATACTCGCCGCGCCCGGGCACGCCGGCGGCCGAGATGGACGGGCAGATCGCAGCGGATGTGATGGACGAGCGGCTGCAGCGGTTGCAGGCGGCGATCAACCGCGACCAGGCCGCGTTCAACGCCGCGACCGTCGGGCGGACCTGCGACGTGCTGATCGAGCGGCACGGCAAGCTGCCCGGCCAGATGCTCGGCAAGTCGCCCTGGCTGCACTCGGTCCATCTGCTGACCGACGCGACGATCGGCGACCTGCTGCGGGTCGAAATCACCGCCGCCGGACCCAACTCGGTCAGCGCGATCGAGCGGGTGCGCCTCGCGGCATAGCGACGAGTGTGGCGTTTGCGGCACGCTGCCGCACTGAAGTCGCGGGATTAGCGATTTTTTCCTGTCGCGGGCGCACGCTTCCTGTCACATTCCCATGCGAATGATGCGTGCCCGCCCAGCCGTTGCACATCGCGGAGCGATCCGCCTGCCGCACCGTTCACCCTCGTCCCGCTACCGTCGCCCGTCCCTCGCTTCAGTCAAAGGAGCCGCATGAGCCGCAAACCCGTCCCCGCCCAGATCGGTGATCGCAGCCGCGTCGAGCTGCTGTTCGACAAGCCGCAACTCCTCGCCCAGCTGTTCGGTCAGTATGACCAGAACCTCGTCGCGCTGGAGAACCGGCTCGGCGTCTACATCACGGCGCGCGGCAACAAGGTCGGGCTGGAAGGATCGGCCGAGCAGGTGGCGATGGCGCGCGACGTGCTCAACGATCTCTACAAGCGCATCCAGCGCGGCGAGGATGTCGACACCGGGCTGGTCGATGCATCGATCGCGATGGCGGCCGAGCCGATGCTGACCGGCATCGTCCGCGCCGACGGCTCGTCCGCGCCCGGCATCATGATCCGCACGCGCAAGAAGACGATCGTGCCACGCACCCCGGCACAGGCACATTACATGCAGCAACTCGTGTCCAACGACATGATCTTCGCGCTCGGGCCGGCGGGTACGGGCAAGACCTATATCGCCGTGGCGCAGGCGGTGGCGCAGCTGATCACCGGCAGCGTGCAGCGGCTGATCCTGTCGCGGCCGGCAGTCGAGGCGGGCGAGAAGCTTGGCTTCCTGCCCGGCGACATGAAGGAGAAGGTCGATCCCTATCTCCGCCCGCTCTACGACGCGCTGTACGATTGCCTGCCGGCCGAGCAGGTCGAGCGGCGCATCGCCTCGGGCGAGATCGAGATCGCGCCGATCGCCTTCATGCGCGGGCGCACGCTGGCCGACGCCTTCATCATCCTCGACGAGGCGCAGAACACCACGCCGGGGCAGATGAAGATGTTCCTGACGCGCTTCGGCGAGAACAGCCGGATGGTGATCTGCGGCGACCCCAACCAGACCGACCTGCCGGGCGGCGTCGGATCGTCGGGCCTCGCCGATGCGACGATGCGGCTCGCGGGGGTCGAAGGAATCGCGATGGCGCGCTTCACCGCCAAAGACGTGGTGCGCCACCCGATCGTCGGGCGGATCGTCGAGGCCTATGAGGGGCAGGAGGCTTGATGGGCGGGATATCCTTTCATATATGAGGGATATCCCGGGAGGACGCGATGGCATCCCTTTTCATCAAGGACAGCGAAACGGCGGCGCTCGCAACAGAGTTGGCCGCCAAGCTGGGCAAGACCAAGACCGAGGTGGTCCGCGACCTGCTGCGCGAGCGCAAGGCTGAGTTGGCGGCCGCCGAACCGAAAGAGGATTGGCTCGCCTGGATCGAAGAATATCGCCGCAAGCACCCCCTGCCGCCGCCTACCGGCCTAAAGGCCGACAAGGCATTTTTCGATGAGTTGTGGGGCGAGCCTTGACGCTTTTCATCGACGCGTCGGCGCTGGTCGCGATCATCGCCGGAGAGGCGGAACAAGAGCGGTTTATGGCTGCGGCGCGCGCCGATGGCGACCTGCTCTGGTCGGCCATGTCGTGCTGGGAGACCGTGTCCAGCCTAAGGCGGTCCCATAACCTGTCGGTTGAAGCGGCCCGGCGCGAAACAACCGATTTTGCGGCTGAACTGAACTTGCGGCTGGTGCCGGTCGGCGACCGCGAGTTGACCCTCGCGCTCGATGCTTACCAGACCTATGGCAAGGGCCGACACCCGGCGGCACTCAACATGGGTGACTGTTTCGCCTATGCCTGCGCCAAGACCAACGATGCGCGGCTGCTCTACAAGGGCGATGACTTCGCCAGGACGGACCTTGCCTGATGCTTGAAATTGCCCTGTCCTATGTCGAACCCTGGCCCGAACAGGACTGGGAGGCGCTCGCCAAGCGCGCGTCGCATGCCGCGTTGTCGCTCAGCGCGCAGGGCGAGATGCTGACCAGCGCGGCGACGATCGAGATCTCGATCCGGCTGACCGACGACGCCGAGGTACAAACACTCAACGCGCAATATCGCCGGAAGGACAAGCCGACCAACGTGCTGTCCTTCCCGATGATCCAGCCCGATCTGCTCGACACGGTGACGACCAATTCGGACGATGGCGAGGTGCTGCTCGGCGACATCGTGCTGGCGCATGGCGTGTGCGCGCGCGAGGCCGAGGAGCGCGGCATCAGCCTTGCCGACCATGCGACGCATTTGATCGTGCACGGCACGCTGCATCTGCTAGGTTACGACCACCTGGGAGAAGACGAGGCCGAGGCGATGGAAGCGATCGAAACCGATGCGCTGACGTCGCTGGGCCTCGCGGACCCCTATCTGATACGCGAGGACTGACCTACCCCGATGGCCGAAGACCGAAGTAGCACCGCCCCCTCCGACCATGGCGAGAACAGCATCTGGCGTGGTCTGAAGGGACTGATATTCGGCAATCACGACGATTCGCTGCGCACCCAGCTTGAGGATGCGATCGACGCGCATGAGGACGACCCCGCGCCCGACGCCAAGGGCGACCTGTCGCCGCTCGAGCGCCAGATGGTGCGCAACCTGCTGCATTTCGGCGAGCGCGACGCGGGCGATGTCGGCGTGCCGCGCGCCGACATCATCGCGGTCGAGGAAGGGATATCCTTCGCCGCTCTCGTCGCGAAGTTCGCCGAGGCCGGGCACAGCCGGCTGCCGGTGTACCGCGAGAAGCTCGATACGATCATCGGCATGGTGCACATCAAGGACGTGTTCGCGATCCTCGCGACCGGCGCGCCGCACCCGGCCGATATCAGCGGCTTCATCCGCGAGCCGCTGTTCGTGCCGATGTCGCGCGGCACGCTCGACCTGCTCGCCGACATGCGGCAGAAGCGCGTCCACCTCGCCATCGTGCTCGACGAATATTTCGGCACCGAGGGCCTCGTCACGATCGAGGACCTGATCGAGGAGATCGTCGGCGACATCGAGGACGAGCATGACGACGCGCCCGAGGCGCTGCTCGTGCCGCTCGACGGCGGCGCCTGGGACGCCGATGGCCGCGCCGAGCTGGAGGATGTCGGCGAGACGATCGACCCGCGCCTCGCCGAGGTCGATGGCGATGTCGACACGCTGGCCGGGCTGGCGGGCGTGCTTGCCGGCCATGTACCCGAGATCGGCACCTGCCTCGACCATGCCAGCGGCTGGCGGCTCGAGATCGTCGATGCCGATGCGCGGCGCGTCAACAAGCTGCGGCTGCACCCGCCACGACCGACGCCCGGCAGCGAGAACTGACCCCGGCGGGGGCGGCGGATCGCCGGCCGCTCCCTGTTGCTCGCTGTTATCTCCCTGATACTCGCTGTTACTCCCTGTTTTCGGGGCAAACGCGTTTTTGCGTCCGTAGCGCGGGTGTGGGCGATCGATTTGCGTGATATTGCAATAGCATGGCGAGCTCCCTGTTAACGTGGAACAGGGAGGGCGCGCGCGGAACAGCGAGCTGATCCACTTTATCTGGGCTGACGATGAGAAACAGCGGCCAGACCCCGTGGCGGGTGCTGGCAGCGTAGTGATGTGCGTGAGGCAGGCGGAAGTGAATCGGGCCGTTCGCCGTTTCTCGAAACCTGCCTTGTTCCGTCCCCGGACTTGATCAAGGTGGCCGAAATGCCGTTCTTCCCACCGGGGGCGGCAAAGAAGAGCGGCCCTTCGACAAGCTCAGAGCGAACGGCGGTGACGAGTCTGGCGAAGGCGATAGCGCGCCTGGCCCTGGGCTCCGGCGTTCGCCGGAGAACTCCGCTTGGTCCGATCGCGCCGATGTGACGGAATCTCCTTCCCCTGCCCCGCCCGCGCGCCTATTTCAGGGCGATGCGTAACAAGATCCTGATCGCCCTCGGCATGATTGCCATCATCCTCGCCGGCCTGTGGTTCTGGCTGAGCCGGCCCGATGTCGCCAAGCTCCCCGTCGAGGCGGTGACGGGCAAGCGGCCGAAGATCACCGAGCCGCGCAACCAGACTTTCCCGACGATACAGATTGCCGATGCGGTAGGATGGCCGGCGGGCGCCGCGCCGACGCCGGCGGCGGGGCTGGCGGTGCAGGCGTTTGCGCGCGGGCTCGACCATCCGCGCTGGCTCTACCGGCTGCCCAATGGCGACGTGCTGGTCGTCGAGGCCAATTCGCCGCCGCGCGAGGGCGGCGGGATGACCGGGATGGTGATGGGCTATATCCTCGGCAAGGCCGGCGCCGGCGTCCCGTCAGCCAACCGGATCACCTTGTTGCGCGACGCCAATGGCGACGGCGTGGCGGAGAGCCGCACGGTGCTGATCTCCGGCCTCAACTCGCCGTGCGGCATGGCGCTGCTGAACGGCTATCTCTATATCGGCAACACCGATGCACTGGTGCGCGTGCCCTTCACGCCCGGCCAGACCAAGATCACCGCCAAGCCCGAACTCGTCGTCAAGCTGCCCGGCGGCGGCAATCACTGGGCGCGCAATGTCGTCGCCGATCCCGACGGCAAGAGCCTGTATGTCACGGTCGGCTCCTCCTCGAACATCGCCGAGAACGGCATGGCGGCGGAGAAGAACCGCGCGGCGATCCTGCAGGTGTTCCCCGACAGCAAGACCTTCCGCATCTATGCCGCCGGCCTGCGCAACCCGAATGGCATGGCGTTCGAGCCGCATTCGAAGCAGCTATGGGTGGCGGTCAACGAGCGCGACATGATGGGGTCGGACGTGGCACCCGATTATATGAGCCAGATCGAGATGGGCGACCATTTCGGCTGGCCATGGTATTATTGGGGCGGTTATCCCGACAAGCGCGTAACCCCGCCCAACCCGGCGCTGCAGGAATATTCCAAGCGGCCCGATTATGCGCTGGGGCCGCATACCGCCTCGCTCGGCATTGCCTTTGCCGGCGACGCGAAGCTCGGCGCGACCTTCGCCAATGGCGCGTTCATCGGCCAGCATGGTTCGTGGAACCGCGTGCCGGTGTCGGGCTACAAGGTCGTCTATGTGCCGTTCGCCGACAATGGCTTCCCGGCGCCGAACGCGCGGCCGGTCGATGTGCTGACCGGCTTTCTCGATGCCAAGGGCCAGGCGCAGGGCCGGCCAGTCGATGTGCTGACCGATCGCACCGGCGCGCTGCTGGTGTCGGACGATGTCGGCAACACGATCTGGCGGGTCAGTGCCAAAAGCGGGGTGGCGCGTTGAGCGATGCGCTCCGGGCTGCGGCGGCTCCCTCGAGCCACCGCAACCCGCCGACATCCCCCGCGCTGACGCCGCCTGCCCCGTGGCGCGTCAGCCTTCGCCAATACGCTTGCCCCCAAGCGGTTCGCGAAACCCCAATTATCGTTATGGCGGGGCCGCATTCAGCAATGGTTTACCAAATGCGCCGCGCTACCCATTTCGGGTATCGCGACCGCCAGCCTGGCGATGCTTCGCCGCGATGAGCGAGCATGTCGTCACCAACCCGGCGGAGATGGCGACACATTGGCGCGTCGCCATGTCTTCCCTCGCCAACCTGTTCCTGACGATGCACCGGACGCTGGCGGCGCCGATGTCGCTCGGCCCGACCGAGCTGTTGATCTACACGACGATCGCGGTCGCCAATGTGCAGAAGCTGATGCGCGAACGCAGCATCCCGTCGGGGCGGGGCGCGACCGAGATCTTGCCGCGCGAATGGGTCGTGCCGATCTCGCGCAACGCGATCGCCTCGGCGACGGGCCTGCCGCGCGAAACGGTGCGACGGCATGTCGCGCGGATGGTCGAGGCCGGGATGTTGATCCAGGATGAGCGCGGCGGCGTGACGACGCCGATCGGGATGATCAGCAATTTCGGGCTCGAGCCCCTGCTCGAGGCATTGCTGACCGAATTCGCCCGCGCCGCCGAGGGGCTGCTGCGCGCGGGCGTGATCGAAATCCAGCCGGGCCAGGGCACCGGTTGACCGATGCCGGCACGCGGGGCGCTTGACGCGGGCGGGCCGTCAGGTCGCGAAGAGCATCGCGTCGTCGGCAAAGGCCTTGAACTCGAGCGCGTTGCCCGACGGATCATGAAAGAACATCGTCGCCTGCTCGCCCGGCTGGCCAACGAAGCGGACATGCGGCGCGATGCCGAACGCAATGCCCGCCGCCGCGACGCGATCCGCGAGGGCGCGCCAGTCGGCCATCGTCAGCACGACGCCGAAATGCGGCACCGGCACGTCATGCCCATCGACCGGGTTCGACACCGCCACCGGCTTTGCCGCAGGATCGAGGTGCGCGACGATCTGATGGCCGAACAGGTCGAAATCGACCCAATGATGCGAACTGCGCCCCTCGGGACAGCCGAGCACTCCGCCATAAAAGGCGCGGGCGGCGGCAAGGTCGTGGACCGGGAAGGCGAGATGGAAGGGGCGGAGCGTCATGGCGATGCGATACCCTGCCGTGGCGCGCGCGTCACCCCGACTCGCGGGTACAACCCGCTCGACGCCGGGACATGTCGCATCGCCAAGATTAGCGAGATTTTTTCCGAACGATATCCTACCGTCATCCCGGACTTGTTCCGGAATCCACCCGGCCGACGTACCGAACCCATCGGCATTCAGGCTGGTGGCGCCGTGGATCCCGGAACGAGTCCGGGATGACGATCGGGGGATGGGTTCGCACGGAAGCACGGTATTACACGTTGATGGCTCCAAAATTGACGCCGAGGGGAGCAATCCCGGCGACCGCTTCGGGATGGTGGATTTGACCAAGATGAACGTCGCGACGGTGGCCATGATCGGCCGCCGCCATCCCAATCTCATCGCACTGTTGCTGGGCGCGCTCGCCACGACCGGCTTCGCGCCGCTGGCATGGTGGCCGGTCACGCTGCTGTGCGTCGCGCCATGGATGTGGCTGATCCATGACGCTGCGACGCTGCGCCGCACGCTGCTGCGTGGCTGGCTGTTCGGGATCGGGCATTTCTTCGTCGGCAATTTCTGGATGCAACAGGCCTTCACCTTCCAGGACGCGATGCCGCACTGGCTGGGTTATGGCGCGGTCGCGATCGCGGCGATGTATCTCGCCATCTACCCGATGCTCGCCGCCGGACTGGCATGGCGGCTGGCCAGCCCGCGCGCCATCGGCGACGCCGACACCGCCCCGCATCACGGCTTCGTGCTGGTGTTTGGGGCGGCATGGATCGCCACCGAATGGCTGCGCTCGACGCTGTTCACGGGCTATCCGTGGAACCCGATGGGCGTGATCTGGGTGCCGACCTTCGTCGCCGGGCTGGCCGCCGCGGTCGGCACCTATGCGCTGTCGGGCGTGACGATCATGCTGGCGGGGTTGCTGCTGCCCTCGACGTGGCGCGCATGGCGCCTTTCTGCGTTGCTCGTCCTGGTCGTCATGGCGCAACCGCTTTTCACCGTGGCGACGCGCTCGGGCCCGGTCGCAGCGCGCACCGCACCCACGCCGCATGTCCGCATCATCCAGCCCAATCTGGGCGAGGAGGTGCGACCAACCGACGATTATGCCGAGAACAACCTCGCCGCGATCGAGCGACTGCTCGGTCGACCCGGCCCGAATCCGCGCCTGATCGTGTGGCCCGAGGGGGCGCTACGTTACCTGATCGAGGACGGTTATCCGGCGCGCTATTACTGGCGTGCGCCGCCCGACGAGATCCGCCGCCGCATCGCCGCGCATCTCGGCCCGCACGACGTGGTGCTGGCGGGCGGCAACGCGCTCAAGTTCGGCGCCGACGGCACGGTCAGCCGCGTGACCAACTCGGTCTTCGCGCTCGATGCGCGCGGCGCGATTCTCGGGCGCTACGACAAGGCGCATCTCGTGCCGTTCGGCGAATATCTGCCGATGCGACCGTTGCTCTCGACCATCGGGCTGCAGCGGCTCGTGCCCGGAGATCTCGACTTCGATCCCGGTCCCGGGCCGGCTGCGGTCGCGCTGCCGGGCTTTGGCCAGGTCGGCATGCAGATCTGCTACGAAATCATCTTTTCCGGGCAGACGATCGACGAGGCGCATCGGCCGGCGCTGCTGTTCAATCCTTCCAACGACAGCTGGTATGGCAGTTGGGGGCCGCCCGAGCATCTCGCCCAGGCGCGGCTGCGCGCGATCGAGGAAGGACTGCCGATCCTGCGTGCCACGCCGACCGGCATTTCGGCGATCATTGCCGCCGATGGTCGCGTGCTGGCCAGCGTGCCGCTGGGCCGGGCCGGCGCGATCGAGCAGCCTTTGCCGCCGCCGTTCGGCCCGACGCTTTTCGCGCGAATCGGCAATTGGGCAGCGCTGATCGTCGCGGCGGCGATGCTGCTGTTGGCCGTTGCCTTCCGCCGGGCAGCCCGCTAGGGGCACCCTCATATAACGAAAGCTTTATATCAGCCCCGGCGCCATGCCGGGCGGCTCCAGGCAAGGGTAAAGTGATGCGCGCCTCGTTCCTCTTCACCTCCGAATCGGTCTCGGAAGGCCATCCCGACAAGGTCGCCGACCAGATTTCCGACGGCATCGTCGATCTGTTCCTGTCGAAGGACTCCGAAGCGCGCATCGCCTGCGAAACGCTGACCACCACCAACACGGTCGTGATTGCCGGCGAGATTCGCGGCAAGGGGATCATGGATGAAGCGGGCAATTGGGCGCCGGGCGTCCCGGCCGAAATCGAGGCCAATGTTCGTGCGACCGTGAAGAAGATCGGTTACGAGCAGTCGGGCTTCCACTGGGAAACCTTCGAATTCACCAACAAGCTGCACCCGCAATCGGCCCACATCGCGATGGGCGTCGATGAGAGCGGCAACAAGGACGAGGGCGCCGGCGACCAGGGCATCATGTTCGGCTACGCCACCGACGAGACACCCGATCTGCTGCCGGCGACGTTGTATTACGCGCACCGCATCCTCGAGCGGATGGCGGCCGACCGTCATTCGGGCGCCGCGCCGTTCCTCGAGCCCGACGCCAAGAGCCAGGTCACGCTGGAATATCAGAACGAGAAGCCGGTCCGCGCGACCGCGCTGGTCGTGTCGACCCAGCACGCCCCGGGCTATTGCCTGCAGGGCGAGAATGCCGACCCGGCGCTCTATGCCGTGCTGCATGACTATGTGACCAAGGTGCTCAAGGAAACGCTGCCCGAGGGCTTCATCACCGAGGCAACCAAATCCTACATCAACCCGACCGGCGCGTTCGAGATAGGCGGCCCCGATGGCGACGCCGGCGTGACCGGCCGCAAGATCATCGTCGACACCTATGGCGGCGCTGCACCGCATGGCGGCGGCGCGTTCAGCGGCAAGGATCCGACCAAGGTGGATCGCTCGGCCGCCTATGTCGCGCGCTATCTCGCCAAGAACGTCGTTGCCGCCGGCCTCGCCCGTCGCTGCACGATCCAGCTGAGCTACGCGATCGGCATTGCCGAGCCGCTCTCGGTCTATGTTGACCTGCACGGCACCGGCACCGTGCCCGAAGCGAAGCTGGAAGAAGTGCTACCCAAGCTCGTGCGCCTGACGCCGAAGGGGATCCGCGAGCACCTCAAGCTCAACGCGCCGATCTATCAGCGCACCGCCGCCTATGGTCATTTCGGGCGCCAGCCCGACGGCGCCTTCTTCACTTGGGAAAAGACCGACCTGGTCGAGCAGCTCAAGGCCGCCGTCGCGGCGTGAAGCGCTCAGGCGGCGGGGGGTTCGTCCTTCGCCGCCGGCGCGGCCGGATCGTCGATTCCGAGCGTATGGGTGAAATAGCTGTCGCCGCGCGCGCGCGGCTGGGCCTGATGGCGTTGCAGCAGCACGACGCTGACCCCGACCAGACCGAGCACGACGAGAAGCAGGACAAAAAGCATTGGTGAGCTACCTATAATGGCGTTTGTGCTCTCCCGGATGCGGCGCTGTTCGGAGCGACTCATGGGCAAACCGAACAACCGCCGGACGCACATGGTCCATTTTGGATGTAATCGCAATCACCTCCACACCTGCGCCTGCGTTTTGGCCGCGTTCTTCCCAATCGCCCGCCGGGCGCTAGATACGCCGTGATGAACGACCCCGCCACGATTCGCCGTCTCTATGGCCGCCGCCAGGGGCACAAGTTGCGCGCCGGACAGGCGGCGCTGGTCGAAGAGACGCTGGCGCAGGTCAGCGTGCCCGAAGAAGGGCCGCTCGATGCACGCACCCTATTCGGCGACGACCGTCCGCTCGAGGTCGAGATCGGCTTCGGCGCGGGCGAGCATCTCGCCGGCCAGGCGGCGATGCGCCCCGGCACCGGCTTTATCGGCTGCGAGCCGTTCCTCAACGGCGTGGTCGGCGCGCTCAACCATATTCGCGACGGGAAGCTCAACAATGTCCGGCTGCACATGGGCGACGCGCTGAGGGTGCTGGAACGTCTGCCCGACGCCTCGCTCGAGCGTGTCTACCTGCTCCATCCAGATCCGTGGCCCAAGGCGCGCCATGCCAAGCGGCGGATGGTCAATCACGGTCCGCTCGACCTGATCGCCGCCAAGCTCAAACCCGGCGGCGAGTTCCGCCTCGGCACCGACGACCCGACCTATTGCCGCTGGGCGATGATGGTGATGAACGCGCGCAGCGACCTGAGCTGGACTGCGACGCACGCACGCGACTTCCTCGTCCGCCCCGACGACTGGCCCGAGACGCGCTATGAACGCAAGGCGCGTCGCCACGGGCATGAGGTGTGGTATTTCCGCTATCTGCGGACGTGACCCGCGGCCAGGGTTCGAACGAAACAGGGCAACAATGACCTCGTTACGCTTCAACGCGCGCTGGTCGCTCTGCCTGTTGCTGGCGCTCGCACCCCTGGCCGCGCAGGCACAGGACCGGGGCCCGACCGACGAGAGCGGCGATGTGGTGGTGCTGGGTCACGGGCTCGCTTTGCCGCCCGGGACGCCGGCCTATGGCGCGGTGACGATCGACCGCGACCGGCTGACCGGCGACGCCTCGGGGCGGGTCGAGGATGTGCTGGCCGACGTCGCAGGCTTCCAGCAGTTCCGCCGTTCGGACAGCCGCTCGGCCAACCCCTCGGCACAGGGCGTGACGCTGCGCGCGCTGGGCGGCAATGCATCAAGCCGCGCGCTGGTGCTGCTCGATGGCGTGCCGCTCGCCGATCCGTTCTTCGGTTACATCCCGTTCAACGCGCTCTCGCCCGAGCGGCTGGCAGCGGTGCGTATCACGCGCGGCGGTGGTAGCGGCCCGTTCGGCGCGGGCGCGGTGGCGGGGACGATCGAGCTGGTCAGCGCCGGCCGCGCCGATCTGCCGCCCGTCGGCGCCAGCGCCTTCTACGGCAGCGACCGGGCGGTGGCGCTCACCGGCACCGTGTCGCCGACACTCGGCACCGGCTTCGCCACGCTATCGGGCCGGTTCGAGCGCGGCGACGGTTTCTACACCACGCCGCGCGACCAGCGCGTCGCGGCGACGGCGCGCGCGCGCTATCGTGACGGGTCAGGCGGCTTGCGCATCGTCGCCCCGATCGACGCGCAGACCGAGCTGCAATTCAACGGCACGCTGTACGACGACCACCGCACGCTGCGTTTCGTCGGCGCCGACAGCTCTTCGCAAGGGCAGGATGCCAGTGTCCGGCTGGTCCACCGCGGTGGCTGGCAGATCGATGCGCTGGCCTATGTCCAGGCGCGCAACTTCACCAACAAGGTGATCAGCGCGACCAGCTTCAGGCTGACGCTCGACCAGCGCAACACCCCGGCGACGGGCGTGGGCGGCAAGATCGAGCTCCGCCCGCCGGTCGGGCCCGACCATGTCCTGCGCATCGGGATCGATACGCGACTGGCGCATGGCCGGTTGTACGAGGATGGCTATGCCGCCGGGGCGGTTACGACGCGGCGCACCGCCGGCGGCGACAGCAGCACGCTCGGCGCGTTCATCGAGGATGACTGGACGACCGGCAGGCTGGTGCTGACCGGCGGGGCGCGGATCGACCGCTGGACGCTGACCGGCGGGTTCCTCGATGAACGCAATGCCGCCGGGGCGACGACGACCGACAACCGCTTTGCCGACCGTGACGGCCAGCAGGCGACGGCGCGCGCCGGCTTGCTCTATCACGCGAGCCCGGCGCTCGCGCTGCGCGCGGCGGGCTATACCGGCTTTCGCCTGCCGACGCTCAACGAGCTGTATCGGCCGTTCGTGGTGTTCCCGATCACCACCCAGGCCAATGCCGCACTCGGGCTGGAAAAGCTGCGCGGGGCCGAGATCGGTATCGACGCGATGCCGCTGCGCGGGGTGAAAATCGGCCTGACCGCCTTCTACAACCGGCTCGGCAGCGCGATCGCCAATGTCACGATCGGTATCAACCAACGCCAGCGCCAGAATGTTGACGCGATCGTCGCCCGGGGCATCGAGGCGACGCTCGAAGCGCGCCACGGCGCGATGTCGCTGACGGCATCCTATGCCTTCAGCGACAGCCATGTCGAAGCCTCCGGCGTCGCGGCGCGGCTTGACGGGCTCGCGCCGGCGCAGAGCCCGCGTCACGCCGCCAGCGCAACGCTCGCCTGGGCGCCGCGTGCCGGGCCATCGCTGTCGGCGACGTTGCGCCATGTCGGCCGGCAATATGAAGACGATCTGCAGACCGACGTCCTGCCCGCGGCGACGACGGTCGATGCGGTGGTGCGACTGCCGATTACCCGCCGGCTGTCGCTGGTCGCGCGTGGCGAGAACCTGTTCGACGCAAGTGTGATCACGCGCAATGCCGGCGGGTCGATCGACCTCGGCACGCCGCGGACCTTGTGGATCGGGCTGCGGTTCGGGGAATAACCGCGCGGTGCACCGTTGCCACCCCGCCGACGGCAGCGTCCTCCCGGGCAATTGACGGGCGCATGCCCGACCATCCCGACAGCGACCTTGCGAGAGCGGCAAGCGGCGGGTCGCCAACTGCGGCCCGCCGCCCCGCATTCAACGATTGTCGAGCTGCGACCTGACTGCGCAAAGCCCCAGGCGTGTCGCGCGGTACGGCCCACCGCCGAAGCTGGCGATCAGCTTGCGGCGCCTGAGCCGATGGAACAGCCTGAGCGAGCAATCGCTCAGCACATGCCCGTCACGCGTGAAGCAATCGACCGCGACAATGTGGCCTTCATTGTCGTCCCAGCGGTGCACGATGCGCCCGCCCTGTGCCAACGCGTGCAACACGCGTTGTTCGTATCTGGAGATATTCATCGGAAGATCCGGCCCTCGATGAGGGTAGCAGCCCGCGCCCGAGCCCGTGGGGCTCAGACGCAACGACACCTGTACCGGCCGGGACCGGTCAGGTGATCAGCGGGCTACAATTCCAGACATAGTCACTCCGAGGAAGCGTGAATCATAGCGAAGTGGCGGCGATACCGTCAACCGGTCCCCAACCATGGTCCGCCGAGCATGCGGGCGAGCAACGCCGGCAAGCCAGGTCGGATCAGCAGCCAGTTGCGCATCGGGGCACCGCACGACTCCGCCGGCGGCGCGACATCGCCCGTGCTGGCGAGGAGACGACGCCCATCCTCGTCGTTGAGATAAAGCGTGAAGGCCAGCGCGATGCCGTCGCGCGAGACGATCTCGGCGGACAACAGTGCCGCGAGTACCGAATCCGTCGCCGCGGCGCGCCAGAACGCCACCGCACCGCCGCTGTCGATCGCCGCCAAGCGGTCAAAACCGCCCGACACCAGCGCCGCGCCGTCGAACACCGCGCGGTCGCCGGCGACGCTTTGGCCGGCATCGAAGGGCATAGGTGGAGTCGAAGGACATTCGACCACACTCCAGCCGCAGCGCAAGGCAGCCGCGCGGAAAGACGCGAAGACGACATCGCCTTCCGCCACCGGCCCCAGTCGCAGCACGTAGAGTTCACTCGCCAGGGCGTGGATCAGAGCGTCATAGGCCGCGTCGGGCAGGTCGACAGCAGAAGGGAAACCTCGGAACGGCGCATCGACGCCGGGCACCGTCGCAAGCCGCACCGCCGCCGGGCCGATGCGCACGAACGGCAGCGCGATGACGGGATCGCCGTCATGCTCGACCAGCAGGGTCCGTGCGGCGCCGCCGTGCAGGGCGAGCGCAGCGGCATAATATTGATAGCGCAGGAAGCGATGCGACGGCGGCGCCGCGCCGGCGACGAGATCGATCGCCGCCGACAGCCCGTCGAGCGGGCATGCGCGGCTTGCCGGCGGCAGGCGCGTGAATTCTGCCAGGAGCATCGGCTTGGTCATCGCGCGCGGCCATAGCGGCGCAGCGGTTACCAACCGGTTCGTACTTGACCGCAGGCGTCGCCGGCCCGCAAACCGTGACGCATGCAATTCTCGCCCGCCGTCTCGACCATCGCCCAGACGATCCAGCTGTCATTGAGCCCGGTGTTCATGCTCGCCGGCATCGGCGCGCTGCTCAACGTGCTGGCCGGGCGGATGGCGCGCGTCGTCGACCGCGCCCGCGCGCTCGAACAGCTTCACCCGCGCTCGACCGGGCCCGAACATGACCGGCATGTGTGGGAGCTGCGGCTGCTCGACCGGCGCATCTCGATCATCAACGCCGCGCTGTTCCTCGCGGTGACGAGCGCGATCATGACCTGCCTCGTCGTCGCGCTGCTGTTCGTCGCCGAACTGGCCAAGCTTCACATCGGCACGATCGTCGCGCTGAGTTTCATCCTCGCGATGGTGCTGCTGATCTCGTCGCTGGTCTCGTTCATGATCGAGGTGCGCGTCTCGCTGCGCGCGGTGCACATCCGCGCCGAACTGCTCGAGCATGATCGCCCCGACAAGCGGCGTCCCTAGCGCACCGCCTCGACGCTCGCGCCGACATCGGCCGAGGGCAGGTAGCGCGGCACCACCCGCGCATGGCTGGCCTGCTCATAAGCATAGCCCGCGTCGAGCACCGCCTGGTCGCCCCAGGCAGTGGCAATGAACGACAGACCGACCGGCAAACCCTTGGCCAGCCCCATCGGCACGGTGAGGTGCGGATAGCCAGACACCGCCGGCAGTTCGCTCGCGCTCGGGCCGTCGAAATGGTCGCCCGATACGGTGTCGCTGAGCCATGCCTGGCCATAGGTCGGCTCGACCAGGATCGTCGCATTGGCTTTCTTGAGCATCGCGTCGATGCCCTCGCGCCCGGCGAGGCGCAGCGACTTGGCGCGCGCGCCAAGATATTCCGCATCGGTGAGATCCGCTTTGGTTGCCGCTTCGATGAAGGTTTCCTGGCCGAAGAAGGGCATCTCGGTGCCGCTGTTGGCCGTGTTGAAGGCAATCAACGCGTCGAGTGTCCGCGCCGTCACCGCCGGGGGCGTCGTGGCGAGATAGGCGTTGAGGTCGGCCTTGAGCTCGGTGTGCAGGACCATCGACTCCGCAGCGCCCAGCCCTTCGAGCTTGGGCGCCTCGACATCAACCAGCACTGCGCCGGCGCGCTTGAGCGTGTCGAGCGCGGCGGCATAGACCGGCTTCATCGCCTCGGCCATATCGGGGTGGAGCACCGCGATACGCACGCCCTTCAGTGCGTCCGTCGACAGGGTGGCGGTAAAATCGCGGGCGTGCGCGGCAGCCGGCGCGGTGGCCGGATCGGCCGGGTCGCTCGCCACCATGCCGGAGAACAGCAGGGCGACATCGCGCACGCTGCGGCCCATCGGCCCCGGCGTATCCTGGCTGTGGCTGATCGGCACGACATGCGTGCGGCTTACCATGCCGAGCGTCGGCTTCAGCCCGACCAGCCCGTTCATCGATGACGGGCAGACGACCGAGCCGTCGGTCTCGGTGCCGATGCCGACCGCGGCGAAGCTCGCCGCGATCGCCGCGCCGGTGCCGCTCGACGAACCGCAGGCGGACCGATCGAGCGCATAGGGATTGCGCACCAGCCCGCCGACCGCGCTCCAGCCGCTCATCGAACTGTTCGAGCGGATATTGGCCCATTCGCTGAGATTGGTCTTGCCGAGGATAACGGCACCGCGCTTGCGCAGTTCGGCGACCAGCGGCGCGTCGCGCCGCGTGACATTGTCCTTGAGCGCCCGGCTGCCGGCGGTGGTCGCGACCGGATCAAGCGTTTCGATATTGTCCTTGATCAGTACCGGCACGCCGTCGAGCGGACCGAGCGCCTTGCCGGCCTTGCGCCGTGCATCGGCGGCACGCGCTTGCGCCAGCGCATCGGGGTTGACCGCGATCACTGCGCGCAGCGTCGGCCCGCGCCGATCCATTGCCGCGATGCGCGCGAGATAGGCGCGGGTGACGCTCTCGCTCGTTGCGCGTCCGGCAGCGACCATCGCGCGCAGCTGGTCGATCGACAGCTCCTCGATCTTCGGCCCGGCTTGTGCGGCGGCGGGCAGCGGGGCAGCGAACAGGGCAAGAGCGAGGGCGGAGCAGGAGGCAAGCAAAGCGCGCATTGTGATTCCCTGTTTCGGATCGAGTCGATTTGAGGTGTCGCGACACGAGCTTAGACCCCGCTGCTGCACCGACAAGTGCCCGATCGGGCGCGGTGCACGGTAAATCCTCATGGCGGCCATACGGGCTGCAACCAGCGCTGATTACTAGCGGCGATGCATGGTTCCTGGTTTCGCGCCTTTGCCGATGATCATCCCGCGATGCTGTGGTGGCTCGGTGCCGTCGCCGTCACGGCCGTCGGTGCAACTCTGGTGGTATGCGCAGACCTTCCCGACGCGATCCTTGTGTTGATTGCGGCGCCGATCCTGGTGATGGCGGGGTCCGCTGCCGCGCTCGCCGAGATCGTGCTGGCCTTCCGCCGCAACCGCGACGATCCGCGCAGCTTCATTGCCGCAACAGCCGGTACCGTCGCGCTCGCCATTGCCGGCGTCCCACTGACGCTCGCACTCGCCGCCACGACGGCCAGCATCGCCGACAGCGCGGCGATGATCCGCGACGTTGCGAGCTATCGACAGATCGTTTCCGATCTTCAAAGCGGCGCGTTGAGACCTTCAGCCGTTTGGCAATCGCGCGGCGCCACCCGCTTTCTGGCCGAAGGCCGTCCGCATCTGCGGGTCGTCTTTCCTGTCGCGGCGGCCGGCTTTCGTCCGAACAGCATTGTCTATGATCCTTCGGGCGGTGTGGCGACAAGCGACCGGATCGGCCAAGATCCGGAAAATCCCGAGCATCGCATCGGTGTTGCCACGGTGCGGGGTTGCAGCGTGACGATCGTGGCGGCTTATTATCGCTGCCACATGTGGGGACTGGACGATGACTGAACCCCGGACATGAAAAGAGCTTGCCGGGACCGCAGTCCCGGCAAGCTCCCAACATGGTCAGCGGCCGGAGAGCTCCAGCCCGGGAGACCATGCGAACCGCTCATCCTGTGAGTGACGTCGCGTTGACTGGGGGAGAATACCCCCCGCGCGCACCCGGCGGATTTAGCGGCGCGTCTCCCGAACGAACTGAACCGACCCCACTGCTGAACCATGAGACATCGGATCACCTCCTTTCGCTAGTTGAAACGTTACACCCGGCATCGGATGCACCCGCAATGTGAGTCATCTGAATCTGCGATACAAGTCTTGTATTCTGAATTGTTTTGGACGATTCTCTTCCGCCTGCGCCGCGTCGCCGGCCCGGGCGTCTCCCCCGCTTTCCCTCACTGTCGCTTGAAATATTGCACCTCGCGCTCGTGCTTTTCGGCCGCCGCGCGGGTGTCGAACGTGCCGAGATTGCGGTGCTTGTGCGTGTCGGGATCGAGCTTTCGCGAATAGAGCCGATATTCGCCCGATGTGAGCTTGCGGATCATGGGCACCTCCTGCGTCGATAACGCACGAAGCGCGACGGCTATCCCCGGCAATCCTCGACGACGCGGCCGACTTCGGCCCAGCTCGGCACGACCAGCGGCGGCTGCCCGGCCTGCTCGACGATGAAGCGTCCGCGGCTGAACGCCATCGCGTCGAGCAACGCGTCGCGCGGCGCCAGCGCCACCGCGATATAGGGCTGTGTCCCGCCGGTCGGCTGCGCCGCCAGTGCGCGCAGCGTGGTGCTGGTGCGCACGGTAATCGTCGTCGCCGCACCCACGGCATCGCGCTTCGACAGGAATATCTGGGCGGCGGCGCGGTCGCAGCGCAGCGTCACCGCCGCATCGCTGCCCGGAACGCCGTAAAAAGCGATCGAGCCGCGCGCATCCTCGCGATAGACCCAGTCGCCCGGGGTCACCGGCCAGTCGCGCCAGTCCTGCGCGAGCGGGGTCGGGCTTGGGCGCGGCGCCGGGGCGGGAACATAGGTCGGCACGGGGCGCGGCGGCGCGGGCGCGGTCCGCGGCGGAGTCGCGCAGCTACCGACGATCAGCAGCAGTCCGGTCGAGGCGAGGAAACGACGCATCGGGCATCCATGCCCGATGCGGGGGCCGCGCTCAACCGGCATCACGCCGCGCGCGGGACGATCCGGTCCAGTTCGCCGTTGAGCGCCCGCTTGGCCTCGACGATTTCATAGCGATCCTGCAGCCGCAGGAAAAAGCCTTCGGAAAGGCGGAAATAGCGCGCAAGGCGCAGATCGAGTTCGGCGTCGATCGGGCGCGCGCCATCGATCACCGCAGCGATACGTTCCGGCGCAACGCCAACATCGCCGGCAAGCTGCTCGACACTCAGGTCTTCCGGTTCGAGGAATTCTGCGACCAGCAACTGCCCGGCATGCTCGTTCTCGAGCCAGCGCGGATCAGTGATAGTCGGTGATTTCGACGTCATATGCGTCACCGTCCTTCCAGACGAAACATATGCGCCATTGCATATTAATGGAAATGGAATGTTGTCCAGCGCGATCTCCGGCGAGCGCGTGGAGGCGGTTCCCGCGGATGCTCGCCAACTCGGCGAGGCTCATGACAGCATCGAGCATCGTCAAGCGCCGCATCGCCCGTTGCTGAATATCCGGCGGCAGCACGCGACTTTCCTCGCGGTTCCAGATGAGTTCCGCTTCGGGGTCGGCGAAGCTCCTGATCACGGCTGCATTGCCAGTAGAATGTCCAGGCGTCGAAAGACCGTGTCAGCAGGCCGCTTGGCATGCCAGAAGCGCAGCCCATTAACATTGGTACCGCTGATTGCGCTTGCTGCGGCCGACGGGCTGGAATGCTCGATCCCGCTGGAGTCGACCCAACGACCGTTCCTGATTGAGGCGCGATATTCGGTGCCTTTGTAGAGCGCCTTCAGTTCGGTGCCGTCTGGCAAACCGCCACCGCGCAAAGCAAATAAGGCTGGCACCTTAACCTGGCCATCATCCGAATCGGTATCAACGGTTGCTCCCGAAACGCCGAATTCGATTCCAAGGAGGTCGCGCAACACCTCATTATAGCTATGGTTCTCGTGCTGCCGTCGAGCGGTCAGCGCCTTGTAGACCTCAAAGTCGATATCGATCTGCATAGTCCGCTCCGCTCTTTCGAGCTAATAGAGCGTAGAGACCTATTTGTCAACGCCCTGCCCTATCGCCCCTTCCGCGCGCCGCCCATCCGCATCTTCTGGCTCTTGCCGTAGCGCGTTTTGCGCGTGCCGGGCTTGCCCTCGTTCGATCGGCCCATCACCGGCGCGCGCTGCTGGTCGACCGGCAGGCCGAGCTCCTCCTGCTCGAGCGAGCGGATCTCGTCGCGCAATCGCCCGGCCTCCTCGAATTCGAGATCGGCGGCGGCGGCGCGCATCTTCTTCTCGAGTTCCTCGATATAGGCGCGCAGATTGTGGCCGACCATGTGCGGCCGGTCTTCGTCGATCGGGATCGTCACCTGGTCGCGCTGCGACACGTCGTTGATGATGTCGCCGATGTTCCGCCGGATCGTCGTCGGGGTGATGCCGTGTTCGGTGTTGTAGGCGACCTGCTTCTCGCGGCGGCGATTGGTCTCGTTGATCGCGCGCTCCATCGAGCCGGTCATGCGATCGGCATAGAGGATGACGCGCCCGTCGACGTTGCGCGCGGCGCGGCCGATCGTCTGGATCAGCGAGGTCTCGGAACGCAGGAAGCCTTCCTTGTCGGCATCGAGGATCGTCACCAGCCCGCATTCGGGGATGTCGAGCCCCTCGCGCAGCAGGTTGATGCCGACCAGCACGTCGTACACGCCAAGCCGGAGGTCGCGGATCAGCTCGATGCGCTCCAGCGTCTCGACGTCGGAGTGCATGTAGCGGACCCTGAGCCCCGCCTCGTGCATGAACTCGGTGAGGTCCTCGGCCATGCGCTTGGTCAGCGTCGTGACGAGCGTGCGATAGCCGGCGGCCGCGGTCTTGCGGCATTGCTCGATGCAATCCTGCACCTGGTCCTCGACCGGGCGGATCTCGACCGGCGGATCGATCAGCCCGGTCGGGCGGATGACCTGCTCGGCGAACACGCCGCCGGTCTGCTCCATCTCCCACCCGCCCGGCGTCGCCGAGACATAGGTGGTCTGCGGGCGCATCGCCTCCCACTCGTTGAAGCGCAGCGGCCGGTTGTCGATCGCCGACGGCAGGCGGAAGCCATATTCGGCAAGCGTCAGCTTGCGGCGGTGGTCGCCGCGCGACATGCCGTTGATCTGGCCGATCGTGACATGGCTCTCATCGACGAACAGCAGGGCATTGTCGGGCAGATATTCGAACAAGGTCGGCGGCGGCTCGCCCGGCATCCGCCCGGTGAGGAAGCGCGAATAATTCTCGATCCCCGCGCAACTGCCCGTCGCCGCGATCATCTCGAGATCGAAATTGGTGCGCTGCTCGAGCCGCTGCGCCTCGAGCAGCTTGCCTTCCGGCACCAGTTCCTTGAGCCGCTCCTGCAACTCGAACTTGATCGCCTCCATCGCCTGCTTGAGCGTCGGCCCCGGCGTGACATAATGGCTGTTGGCATAGACCCGGACGGAATCGAGGCTGGCGACCTTCTTGCCGGTCAGCGGGTCGAACTCGACGATCTCCTCGATATCGTCGCCGAAGAACGACACGCGCCATGCCGTGTCCTCATAGTGCGACGGGAAGATCTCCAGCGTGTCGCCCTTCACCCGGAAATTGCCGCGCTGGAACGCCGCGTCGTTGCGCTTGTACTGCAGCGCGACGAGCTTGCGCACGATCTCGCGCTGGTCGACCGTCTGGCCCTTTTTCAGGTCGAAGATCATCGCCGAATAGGTCTCGACCGAGCCGATGCCGTAGAGGCACGAGACCGAGGCGACGATGATCACGTCGTCGCGTTCGAGCAACGCGCGCGTCGCCGAATGGCGCATGCGGTCGATCGCCTCGTTCACCGAGCTTTCTTTCTCGATGTAGGTGTCGGAGCGCGGCACATAGGCTTCGGGCTGGTAATAATCGTAATAGCTGACGAAATATTCGACCGCGTTCTCCGGGAAGAAGCTCTTGAACTCGCCATAGAGCTGCGCCGCGAGGATCTTGTTGGGCGCGAGGATCAGCGCCGGGCGCTGCAGCGTCTCGATCACCTTGGCCATGGTGAAGGTCTTGCCCGAGCCCGTCACGCCGAGCAGGACCTGGTCGCGCTCGCCGGCCAGCGCCGCTTCGGTCAGCTCCTTGATCGCGCTCGGCTGGTCGCCCGCCGGCTGATATTCGCTGACAAGCTTGAACGCCTTGCCGCCTTCCGCCTTGGGCGGCCGCGCAGGCCGGTGCGGCACGAACTCCTTGCCGGTTTCGGGTTCGTCGAGCGAGGTGCGAATCTGGATTGCCATATGCGCGCAATATGGGAAGTTGCGCGCCAACCCGCAACAAAGCGGGAACGGTCGCATCAGCTCTTTTTTCGGGAGGTTCTGTCATGGCCCGTATACCGCTTTTCGCCACCCTAGCCCTGCCGCTTGCCGCGTGCGGATCGGGCGGGCCGACCGTCACCGCCACCAATGCCTCGATGGCCGAGGTCGCGACCAAGGTAGCCGCTGCCAATGCCGGTGGCGACATGATTTCGCCGGGCCGGTGGGAGGGCACGTTGACGATGCACGACCTCAAAATGCCCAATATGGACAAGTTACCCCCGGCGGCGCGCGCGCAAATGGAGCGTCGCATGGCAGCGGGCAAGCCGTTCGTCAGCTGCGTCACCGAGGAGCAGATCAAGGCCCGTAAGGGCTTCTTTACCGGCCAGGACAATGCCAACAAATCGTGCCGTTACGACCATTTCACCATGGCCGGGGGCAAGATCGATTCGGCAATGAAGTGCACCATGCCCACAGGTACGATGGCGATGGTGATGACCGGAACCTATTCGCCCGACGCCTACCATATGGAGATGACGAGCAATAGCGAGGGCAACGCCATGATCGGCGGCATGTCGATGACGGTCGACAGCAAGCGTGTCGGCGCGTGTCGCGGAACCCCGGACGAACATTGATCGCCGCCATCGGCAATCCACCTTGCCTTCGCCGCGCGTTGCGGGAATGACGCGATGGCGTTGACCGGGGAGTGAAAACATGCGGGGAATTTGGCTGATCGCGGGCACCGCGACCTTGTCGTTGCTAGCGGGCTGCGGCGCAAAGAGCGATGGCCCGGTGCGGCGTGAGCCGGGCAACTGGTCGCGCACGATCGAGATCGTTCGTTTCGCAGGAAAGGGAGCCACCCCGCAGGCACGCGCCGAGATGCAGGGCATGCTCGACGCGACCGCGGTCGCGACGCTGTGCCTGACGCCCGACGCGGCGGCCAAGGAAGATATTCTCAAGAACGTCCAGGGCGGCAATGTCGCCGGCCAGAACTGCGCCTTCGACAAGCCGACTTATGCCGGCGAGCATGTCGCGCTGACGGGCACCTGCAGTGTCGGCGCCGGCAAGCTCCGCCTGTCGATCAAGGGTACCTCGGGCGGTGCCGCACAGGACCTGCTGATGACCACCGAACAGCTCGATGCCAAGGGTGCGCCGGAAGGCGTTATGGAGATGCGGCTGCGCAGCCGGCGCAATGGCGACTGCAAGCCGGGCGACATCACGCCCCGGCCCTGACGCGCCGGCCTAGACCCGGCGATAGGCGACGCGCCACATCGTCCAGGCGATGCCGGCGCAGAACAGCGACAGGATCAGGCTCGTCGCCGCGCCGCTGATCCAGTGGAAAAGGATCGTGCGCGTGTCCATCGGCGGCATGACGAACAGCCCGAAGCCATAGGTCTGCCCGCACAGGAACAGCGCGAAGCCGGCCAGCGCGCCGATCGCCAGCGCAGTGCGCGGCCCGCGCCGGCCGCTGGCATGTGCGACGATCCACAACGGCCCGCCGATCGCGACCACCGCCATCACGGTAATGACCGTGCCGATGACGAAGCCGACCGGAAAGGCGAACCATGAGGATGGCCGCCCCGCCGCGACCAGCAGCACGGTGAGGACACCCCCCATCACGCCGCCCGCGGCGAGCGACAGCCCGGCACGGTCCAGCGACGTTTCGTAATGGCGATCCATGATGGCCTCAGCCAAGCCGATTCCCTCCCCCGAGATAAACTCATTTTATCACGCCCCGCGCCACTGCCAAAGGGGCAACAGGCTTTGTCCCGTTTCGGTGCGGGTCGCGTCGTCGTGCGAAAGAGCCCGGGGAGCGCTCCGTGAACGACACGCACCTCTCCTGCAGGCGTGCCGGGCGATGTTTTGCATCCCAAGGTCCATTCGACACCTGCCAGAGCAGTTCCCGCTTGACCGGGCCACGATCTATTGCGTAAACACAACAAATAGATTGGTAAACAGTGAGTGAGCGTGGAAATATACAACCGCATCGCTGTGTTTCGTGCCGAACGGGGTACGTCGCGTCGTGAACTGGCCGATGCGGTCGGGGTGAACCCCCAGACGATCGGCTATCTCGAGCGCGGCGACTATAATCCCAGCCTCGAACTGGCGATGCGCATCGCCGGCTATTTCGACGTCGCGGTCGACCATCTGTTTTCGTTTCAACCGTTCGAATCGGTCGCGGTGACGCTGCGACGGGTTGACGCTCAGGGGTGACCTGCATGACCCGTTCACTCATCAACCGCCTCGACGACATTGCCTATCTGACGGGCATCCCGCAGCTTTCGAAGCGGCTGGCCAAGCAGCAACAGCGCCGCCGCCACCTGCGCTGGTGGCCGATCGTGGCGCTGACGATCGCGACGATCGGGCTGTGCGTTAGCTTTGTGTCTGCCCATCCTGCGATCGGATTTGCGCTGCTCGTCATGGTTCAGGGCTGCGCGGGATTCCTGTCGCTGTTCGGCCCCGTCAAGCCGCTGGGCGCGATCGAGGGAGTCGACGAGCGCGACATCCAGGTGCGCCGCAGCGCCTATCTGTTCGGCTTCGCTGTCGTAAGCCTCGTCTTGAACATCGGAATAGGCCTGGTGATCGCGCTGGGCTTTTTCGCGCTTTGGTCCCGCGACGCGCTGCTCGACGGCCTGATGGCATTGTGGCTCTACGCCATCATCCTGGTCGCAAAACTTCCGACGCTGTACGCCAGCTGGGCGAGCCGTCCGATCGATGAAGAATGAGCGCGGCGGTCGCCGTCGCTTCCTCGGCGGCGTAGCGCCATGGGCTTCGACGGTCTCTACTTCGCCCAAAGCCGGCCAGGACCGTTGGCTTTTCGCCACTGTCATCCTAGGCTAACACATCGCGCCGCCGCCCGGCGCGCTGCGCCCCCGGCTCGCCGATCAGGTGCCACGACAACAAAGGAAATCGCCCATGCGGCTCGGATACGCGCTCCTCGCCACCACGCTCCTGTCCGGTGTCGCGTTCGCCCAGACCGCGCCCGCCCCGAGCGCGCCGGCGCTCGCCGTGCCGGGTGGCGATATTCCGGCGAAGTTCACCCCGCCGGCCGACAGCAACGACTATATCAAGCGCGTCGAGATGATCCCGATGCGCGACGGCGTGAAGCTCTACACCGTCATCGTCATCCCGAAGAACGCCGTGAACGCGCCGATCGTGCTGACGCGCACGCCGTACAACGCCGCCGGGCGCGCCAGCCGCAGCGACAGCCCGAGCATGCTCGCGACGCTGCCGCTGGCCGATGAGCCTTTCGTCAAGGCGGGCTATATCCGCGTCTATCAGGACATCCGCGGCAAATATGGCTCCGAGGGCGCCTATGTCGTGACCCGTCCCGTCATCGGTCCGCTCAACGCGACCAGCGTCGACCATGTCACCGACGCCTATGACACGATCGACTGGCTGGTGAACAAGGCCAATTTGCCGCAGTCGAACGGTCGCGTCGGGATGATCGGTTCGTCCTACGAGGGTTTCACCGTCGTGATGGCGCTGCTCAAGCCGCATCCCGCGCTCAAGGTCGCGGCGCCGGAAAGCCCGATGATCGACGGCTGGATGGGCGACGATTGGTTCCATCATGGCGCCTTCCGCCTCGCCAACATCGCCTGGCTCGGCGGGCAGACCGGCTTCAAGGGCGCGGGGAAGGCGCCGCCGACCGGTGGTTATGACGATTACGACAATTTCCGCGACATCGGTTCGGCCGGCGCCTGGGCGAAGAAGGCGGGCTATGACCAGCTGCCCTATTGGCAGAAGATGGTGGCGCACCCTGCCTATGACGGCTTCTGGCAGGGCCAGGCGCTCGACAAGCTGATCCTGACCAACCCGTCCGACGTCCCGACGATCTGGGAACAGGGGCTGTGGGACCAGGAGGACATGTATGGCGCGATCCATAGCTGGCAGGCGCTGAAGGGCGCCGGCAAGCTCGGCAACAACCACCTCGTCATGGGGCCGTGGCGCCACAGCCAGGTCAATCGCGAGGGCCGCAGCCTCGGACCGTTCCAATGGGACGGCGACACCGCGCAGCAGTTCCGTGAGCAGATGGTGGTGCCCTATTTCAATCAGTATCTGAAGGACGGTCCGGCGGTGACGCTGCCCGCCGCGACGATCTACAACACCGGCGAAAATCACTGGGACCGCTTCGCCGACTGGCCGCTCGCCTGCGCGAAGGATTGCCCGGCGCCGCTCACGCCGCTCTATCTCCAGGCCGCCGGCGGACTCGGCTTCTCGGCGGCGGCGAGCGGTGAGGACAGCTATGTGTCCGACCCGGCCAAGCCGGTGCCGCATCTGCCGCGCCCGGTGAACTTCAACGACGGGCGCTGGGGCGACTGGCTGGTCAGCGACCAGCGCGGGGTCGATGGCCGGCCCGACGTGCTGACGTGGCAGACGCCGGTGCTGAGCGATGCGGTGCGCGTCTCGGGCGTGCCGATGGCCGACATCTTTGCGAAGACGACCGGCACCGACGGCGATTTCATCGTCAAGGTGATCGACGTCTATCCGGCCGAGAACGCCACCGACCCGAAGATGGGCGGCTATCAGCTGGCGATCAGCATGGACATCTTTCGCGGCCGCTACCGCCAGAGCTTCGAGCATCCCAGCGCGATCCCGGCGGGCAAGGTGCAGGAATATAAATTCCGCCTACCGGCGATGAATCATGTCTTCCTGCCGGGGCACCGCATCATGGTGCAAGTTCAGTCGAGCCAGTTCCCGCTCTACGACCGCAACCCGCAGACCTATGTCCCGAACATCTTCCTCGCCAAGCCGGGCGACTATAAGAAGGCGACGGTGTCGGTCACCTATGGCGCCGCGGGCGCCAGCGCGGTGTTGCTCCCCGTGGTGGCGGCGAAGTAGCCAACCTATTCCTCCCCATGCTTTGCATGGGGAGGGGGACCAGCGAAGCTGGTGGAGGGGAAATCCGCGCGCTCCACTCCGCAGGCGCTCATGATGGCGCGCGACACCGCATCCAGATCCTGCATCACATCAAGCGCGGCGATCCTCATCACCCGCATTCCCTGCCCCGCACACCACGCGTCGCGGACGATATCGCGCTCCGGCCGATCGCCACGCGCATGAACTTCACCATCGACCTCGATCACCAGCTTTACCGCCGCGCAGTAGAAATCGAACACATACGGCCCTGTCGGGTGCTGATGCCGAAACTTGAACCCGCCCGGACGCGTCCGCAGCCATTGCCACAGCCGCACTTCCGGCGGCGTCATCGTGCGCCGCAGTGCCCGTGCGCGCTCCACCATGCGTCGCGTTGGTGGCATTTCCCCTCCACCACTTCGTGGTCCCCCTCCCCATCTGCGATGGCACTAATATACTTGACTCAGTAGATTTGAAGGTCTAGGTGAGGTGCATGGCACACGAACCACGCACCCTCATCGAAGCAATCCGGTACTTCGCAGACCCGGAAGTCGCGCTCAAGCACATGGTCGAGCTTCGCTGGCCGGACGGCGTGTATTGCCCGCACTGTGGGCGCACGGACGTTCGCTACATCGCGACGCGCCGCATTTGGGAGTGCAAGGAGAAGCACGCCAAGCGCCAGTTTTCGGCCAAGGTCGGGACGATCTTCGAAGATAGCGCCCTTCCGCTCGACAAGTGGTTCGTCGCCATCTGGCAGGTTGCCAACTGCAAGAACGGTATCAGCTCTTACGAGATGGCGCGCGCGCTCGGCATCACGCAAAAGTCGGCTTGGCACATGAACCACCGTATCCGGCTGGCGATGAAGCTCGGCACCATCGAGAAGATGGATGGCCATATCGAGAGCGACGAAAGCTACATCGGCGGCAAGGTCGCCAATCGCCACAAAGGCGACCCAAAGAACAAGCGCGGCACCGCTGGCAAGACTGCCGTCATCGGTGCCCTACAGCGTGGCGGCAACGCCGTTGCAGAGGTCATCGAGAACACTGACACCGCAACCCTCGACGGCTTCGTCCATGCCGTGGTCGCTCCCGGTGCCAAGGTTTCGACCGACGAGCATTCCGGCTATCGTCACCTTGGCCGCACCTTCACGCATGGCTTCGTCAGCCACGGCGCTGGCGAATATGTGAAGGGCGATCACCACACGAACAGCATCGAAGGCTTCTGGGCTTTGCTCAAGCGGTCGATCAAGGGTACCTATATCAGCGTTGAGCCGTTCCACCTCGGCCGGTACGTTGACGAGCAGGTGTTCCGCTTCAATGCCCGCAAGGGCAAGGACGGCGACCGCTTCGCCCTCGCGCTGTCGGGCATCATCGGGCGCAAGCTCACCTATCGGGAGTTGACTGGCAATGCAGCCATCGCAAGCGCCGCCTGAAAGCCCCGCCAAGGGCGAGGAAAGCCACCCGCAACCCGAGTCTTTGTCACGTTTCAAGAAGCTGGCAACGGCGCTGTTCCGGGTGAATCCGGAGGAGTTTCGGGAGGCTCGACTAAAGGACGAGGCAGAGCGACGCGCCAAACGTGGTCCGTGACGCTGTATCGCGGACGCTGGACGTGGAAGCGTAGGAAGTTGCGGGTTAGTTAGCCTCTTCCGGCCTAACGGTTGTCGCCTCGGCCGCCATGGCCGCGTTAATCTCTGGCTGGCGCAGTGTTCTAAGCGCGGGCATCTCCAGCACCTCGGCGATATGGTGAGCTGGTATGACGCATGTCATGCCGCTCAAACCTACCACGTAAGCGCCATCAACGATGAGATCCTTCCGGGCCTCGGCTAGAGGCTTCCCGCCTTTCATCTCCCAGAGTTCGGGAAATTGACCCCAGTGAATACCAAGAAACTGAAAGAACGTTTCTACGCGGACCCTACCTTTCGCGCGATTGCTATTGGTTGCCGAAAGCTCGAAATTAACTAGCTCAACCTTCTCACCGCGAAAATCATTGGTGAAGTCGCTCCCAAAGGTTCGGTATACAAAGACCGGGGAGCCCGAAAATCCCGAGCGAGAGTGCATGTCAACGATGTAGCTTTCGCCACGGTATCCAGTCGGCTGCGGTATTTTCGCCGCTGGGTTCGGCAGCATGCTTACGTTGCCAAATCTGGCGCTTGGAACGTTGGTAGCTTGGCCGGCATGGTCGACGAAAAGCCCCAGCATAAATACGTCATCGCCGATCCCGACCTTGGGTCCGTAAGGGTCCGGAGCGAAGTGAAACGACCTAGTGGATATCGTCGAAACGGCATGAATTTTCGGGTCGATGTTTAGTGGTACTACCGCCACGTCATATTTGCCGAACAGGCAATGCCAGTCCTCAGGCCCAAACTCGATAATATCCGTTTGGCCATCCAGCGTGTTCAGGCGGACAATCGGCGCACCGCCCCTGACGGCCACATGCCAGTTAGTGAGCCCATAGAAATGGTTTCCTGGAACCCTGGTGGGTAATTCGTGGGGCGAGTTATGCCCATATCCCTCATAGCGCACGACGAAGCCCGAGCCTTGAGGGCTATTTCCCGCGAGCGCGTCGTCCATCGTTTCGTAAAGGTAGAAAACGGCGTTTATGACATTCTGCGGAATATAGGGCATTCCTACCGGCACCCACCTTGTCTGAGGGACGCCAGCGGAAGACCGGAAATCGACCGGCACCCGGCGAAACTGCAGATCGCTTAAATCAATAATATGGGCCACTGCCCGTCCTTCCCATCTAGGAAGGGACTAACTACTGAGTCAAGTATGTTAGTCCCATCTGCGATGGGGAGGAACGATCAGGCCAGCTTATCGCGTCAAATCAGAGGTGCAACCGCGAGCGACACCCCCCTTTCCTCCCCATGCGAAGCATGGGGAGGGGGACCGCCGAAGGCGGTGGAGGGGAAAGCCGCGCCCTTACCTCACGCCAGCAGCTTCTCCCGCGCGATCTTCTCTTTCCACACCAGCGGCGCGAGCTGGTGGACATTCGCCCCGTCGCTATCCACCGCGACCGTCACCGGGAAATCGCTGACCTCGAACTCGTAGATCGCCTCCATCCCGAGGTCCTCGAACCCGACGACCTTCGAGCCCTTGATCGCGCGCGCGACGAGATAAGCCGCACCGCCGACCGCCATCAGATAGGCGCTCTTGCCCTCCGCGATCGCCTTCGTCGCATCGGGCCCGCGCTCGGCCTTGCCGACCATCGCCAGCAACCCTTGCCCGAGCATCATGCGCGTGAAGCTGTCCATCCGCGTCGCGGTGGTCGGACCGGCCGGGCCGACGACCTCTTCGCCGACCGGATCGACCGGGCCGACATAATAGATCACGCGGCCCGCGAAATCGACCGGCAGCGGCTCGCCACGATCGAGCATGTCCTTGATCCGCTTGTGCGCGGCGTCGCGGCCCGTGAGCATCTTGCCGTTCAAGAGCAGCCGGTCGCCCTGCTTCCAGCCCTGCACGACCTCGGGCGTCAGCGTGTCGAGATCGACGCGGATCGCGGCCTTGTCGGGCGTCCAGTTCACATCGGGCCATTCGTCGGGCTTCGGAGCGTCGAGATAGGCCGGACCCGAGCCGTCGAGCGTGAAATGCGCATGGCGCGTCGCCGCACAATTGGGGATCATCGCCACCGGCTTGCCCGCCGCATGGCACGGCGCGTCGAGGATCTTGACGTCGAGGATGGTCGACAGCCCGCCCAGCCCCTGCGCGCCGATGCCGAGCGCATTGACCTTGTCGTAGATCTCGATGCGCAGCGCCTCGATGTCGGTCTGGGCCCCGCGCGCCTTGAGCGCGGCCATGTCTATCTGTTCCATCAGCGCCTTCTTGGCGAGCAGCACGCAATGCTCGGCGGTGCCGCCGATGCCGATGCCGAGCATGCCCGGCGGGCACCAGCCGGCGCCCATCTGCGGCAGCATCTCGAGCACCCAGTCGACGATCGAGTCGCTCGGGTTCATCATCTTGAACTTCGACTTGTTCTCGCTGCCGCCGCCCTTGGCCGCGACGTCGATCTGCACCCGGTCGCCCGGCACCATATCGACGTGCAGCACGCACGGCGTGTTGTCCTTGGTGTTGCGGCGCGTGAAGGCCGGATCGGTCAGCACCGAGGCACGCAGCTTGTTCTCCGGGTTGAGATAGGCGAGCCGCACACCTTCATCGACCACATCCTGCAGCGAGCGCGACGTGTCGTCGAGCCGGCAATCCATGCCCCATTGGACGAACACGTTGACGATGCCGGTGTCCTGGCAGATCGGCCGGTGCCCCTCGGCGCACATCCGGCTGTTGGTCAGGATCTGCGCGATCGCATCCTTCGCCGCCGGCCCCTGTTCGGCGTCATAGGCGACACCCAGCGCGCGGATATAATCCATCGGGTGATAGTAGGAGATGAACTGCAGCGCGTCGGCGACGCTCTCGATCAGATCGGCGGTGCGAATGATGGTGCTCATGGGCAGCCCCATAACCAGCCCGCAGACCTTTCGCTACTGCTTGACCGTAGCCCGTCACGCGCGTCTGATCCGGGCAAAACGGGAGGTTGCCATGCGCAGGATCGTTGCCCTCATCCTCGTCTTGCTCGGCCTTGCGGCGGCGCCACCCGCGGGCGCGCCGGTCCGCATGCTCGATGGGCGGCGTCTCTCGTCCAGCGAGATCGACGCTGCGGTGCGCGAGCTGATGGCGGCAACGCGGACGACCGGTCTCGGCGTGGCGTTGATCCGCAACGGGCGTGTCGTCTTCCTGCGCAGCTATGGCATGCGCGACGTCGCGGCGGGCCTGCCGCTGACGCCCGATACGGTGATGTACGGCGCGTCGCTGACCAAGGCGACCTTTGCCTGGTTCATCATGCAACTGGTCGACGAACGGCGAATTGACCTCGACCGACCGATCGCTGCCTATCTGCCCAAACCGCTTCCCGAATATCCCGACTATGCCGTTCTCGCCGGCGACTCACGCTGGCGCCAGCTGACCTTGCGCATGTTGCTTAACCACAGCAGCGGCTTCGCCAATCTGCGGCGTTTCGAGCCCGACCAGAAACTCCGCTTTCACCGCGATCCCGGAACGCGCTACGGCTATTCGGGCGAAGGGATCGAACTGGCGCAGTTCGTGGTCGAACAGGGGCTTGGCCTCGATGTCGGCGCCGAGATGCAGCGCCGCATCTTCACCCCGCTCGATATGGCCCATACGGGCATGACCTGGCAGGCCGGCTTCGGCGACAATGTCGCACTGGTCTATCCCGACGACGCGCCGGCGAAGGTCTTCAAGCATCGCACGCGCGCCGATATGGCAGGATCGATGGCGACCTCGCTCGCCGACTGGTCGCGCTTCCTCGCCATGGTCGCGCGCGGTGACCGGCTGAGTCGCCAGGCCCGCGCCGAGATGGTGCGATCGTCGATCGCCATCGACAGCCCGTCGCAATTCCCCACGCTGAACGACCAGCGCACCGACCGATGGAAAGCGATCCGACTCGGCTATGGCGTCGGCTGGGGTCTGTTCGACACGCCCTATGGTCACGCCTTCTTCAAGGAGGGTCATGACGACGGCACCTCCAACTACGCGCTGTGCATCGAGCGCCGCCGCGACTGCATCCTGTTGCTGGCCAATGACAACAAGGCCGAGTCGATCTTCGTACCGCTGGTCGATCGCCTGCTCGGCCCGGTCGGGCTGCCATGGCCATGGGAGGGCTATCGCCCCTACGACGCTCAAAATGGGTAGGTCGCAACCCTAATTGATCTCAAGCAAACTTTTCAGCAAGGATGCTTTGCTAGACACGTCATGTGATCACCCCGCTTCACCCCTTTCGTGCCATTGCCGGTGCCGCCGGCGGCCTGCGCGATGATCTCGTGCCGGGCGCGGTGGTGGCCGAAGCACATGACGAGTCGCTGCGCGATCAGGTCCGGCAATTGTCCGCCGCCTGGCCGCTGGTGCTGCTGGCGCTCGCATCGACCGGCGGACTCGTCGACCATGTCGCACGAATGCTCGGCCGCCCCGACATCGTCGCGCGGGTCATGCTGCATAACGGCCTGATCGGTGCGCTCGGGCTGGTCGTTCTCATCGCGCTGAAGCTGCCCTTTACCCATCGCTGGTCGCCCCATGCCAAGGTCCGGCTCGCGACGGTTTCTGCCGCAGGCATCGCCGTCAGCCTGCTTTCGCTGCTGTCGATCACCGCCGGCTTTCCGATCGGCAATTACCGCCTCGCCAGCTTCGTGGCGGTGTTCGGCACGATCATCATCACCGTCGTCGCGCTGCATCCGGTGCGCGCCGCCACGCTCGGCTTCGCGACGGCGATGGTCGCGACGATCGGCGTGCAGGCCGGGCCGGGCCTCGTCTGCGGGGTCGGCGTCGCGGCATTGCTGTGCCTTGCGCTGGCGACCTATCGCCTTGCGCGATTCGACGAAGCCAATGCGCGTCAGCGCGACCGGTCGCAGATGCAGGGCCGCATGGCGACCCGCCTGATCGCCGAGTTCGAATCGCACTCGACCGGCTGGTTCTGGCAGACCGACAGCGAGGGCCGCGTGACCTATTTGTCGGAAAAGGTCGCCGCCGAACTCGACCTGCCCGACATGCCGGCGATCGGCGAGATGCTGACCGCGCTGTTCCGCGTCGACAGCGTGCTGCCCGAAACCGAGCGCACGCTCGCCTTCCACCTGTCCTCGCGCACCGCCTTTTCAAACTATTCGGTGCGTCCGGCGAGCGCGAGCAAGCTCGAACGCTGGTGGTCGATCTCGGGCCGGCCGATCGCCGATGATCTGGGCCGCTTCCAGGGTTTCATCGGCTCGGGCAGCGACCTGACCGAGCGCCGCCGCGCCGATGCCGAGATCACCCGCCTCGCGCTGTTCGACGGCCTGACCGGCCTCGCCAACCGCCAACGCATGCGCGTCTCGCTCGACCAGACGCTGCACCAGCCAGGCGGCGCGCATCGTGCTTCCGCGCTGTTCCTGCTCGATCTCGATCGCTTCAAGGCGGTCAACGACACGCTCGGCCATCAGACCGGCGACAGCCTGTTGAAGCAGGTCGCGCAACGGCTGCAGCGCAGCATCGGCGAGGCCGGACTGGTCGGCCGGCTCGGCGGCGACGAGTTCGAGGTCATCCTGCCCGGCCTCGCGCAACGCGACCGTCTTGCTGCGCTGGCGACCGAGGTCATCGCCGCGCTCTCCCAGCCCTATTTCATCGACGGCTCGTCGATCACGATCGGCTGTTCGATCGGCATCGCGATCGCGCCGGAGCATGGCGAGGACGCCGAAAAGCTCGTCCGCAATGCCGATCTCGCGCTTTATGCCGCCAAGGCCGACGGGCGCGGCATCCATCGCTTTTTCCGCGAGGAATTGCTGGTCGGCGCGCAGAGCCGCAAGGAGCTCGAAGACGATCTCCGCCAGGCACTGGCGCACAACCAGTTCCACGTTGCCTATCAGCCGGTGGTCAGCACGATCAGCGAGCGGATCGTCGGTTACGAGGCGCTGGTGCGCTGGAACCACCCAACGCGCGGCGCCGTCTCGCCGAGCGATTTCATCCCGGTGGCCGAGGAATGCGGGTTGATCGAATCGATCGGCGAATGGGTTTTGCGCACCGCCTGTCTCGAAGCGGTCAACTGGCCGCGCGACGTGCGCGTCGCGGTCAATGTCTCGCCGATCCAGTTCGCCAACCCCAATCTGCCGACGATCGTCACCAACGCGTTGGCGCGCGCCGGGCTTTCGCCGGGCCGGCTCGAGCTGGAAATCACCGAGGGCGTGTTCCTCGACGACAATGCCTCGTCCGAAAGCATGTTCAAGCTGTTGAAGGGCATCGGCGTCCGTCTCGCGCTCGACGATTTCGGCACCGGATATTCCTCGCTCGGCTATCTCAAGAAAGCGCCGTTCGACAAGATCAAGATCGACCAGAGTTTCGTGAAAGGCGCGGCGATCGCCGGCAACCGCAATGCCGCGATCATCAAGGCGATCGTCACGCTCGCCGACACGCTGGGCATGGAAACCACCGCCGAAGGGGTCGAAACCTTCGACCAGATCGAGCTGATCCGCGCACTCGGCTGCAGCCACATCCAGGGCTATGTCTATGGCAAACCCGCCCGCGCCGACGACGTCGCGCAGCAACTGGTCGTCAATGGCGGCCAGGCGACCGCGACCGGCTATCGCGTCAGCCGTGCGCCACGCACCACCATGCTGCGCAGCGCGCGGATCGCTGCGGGCGGTGCGGAAGGCGAGGTCCGGATCCGCAACATCTCGTCGACCGGCGCGATGATCGACGGGATCGAAATCAGCGGCGATGCGAAGGACGTCGACATCATGATCGAGCTGCTCGAGGACCAGATGTTTCCCGCCAAGCTGCGCTGGGCGGCAGACGGCAAGGCCGGCCTCGAATTCGCCCAGACCTTCAACCTCGAGCGGCTCAACCCGGCGACGGTCGCCAATCCCGCACGCAAGGCCGGCTGACACCACCGCCCGGCAACGCTGCCGGACGGTGGTATCGCGCGTCACTTGCCGGTGGTGGCCGGTGCCGGCGCTGCGATGGCGGGCGCGGCGGGCACGCAGCCCGGCGCGTGTGGCGGGCCGTCGCGATCGGGGCCATCGCGGCCTTCGGGGCCGTCGCGCCCCTCTGGACCGCCACGTCCCTCCGGACCGCGATGGCCGAAGTGCCGGCCATGCCGCGGGCCTACCGGCGCGACCGTGCCGTTCTGGTCGACCAGGAACGAGGCATGCAGCTGGCCATCGTCATAGCGCCCCTGCACCGTCAGCGGCGCGCCGGCCTGCAGGTCGCGGGCGGCGCGCCCGGCATCGACCATCGTCCGGCCGCTACCATCGGCGATCACGAAGCGATCGCCATAGACCTCGGCAACCTTGCCCTTGACCGTGACGATCCCCTGCCGCTGCGCCAGCGAAGAAATCGCCACCGCATTGGCCGGCGCCATCTCGACCGCCGGCCGCGTCATATGCGCGACCGCCCCGCCGCCCGCCGCGCCCAGCACCAGCAGCGCCGCGCCGCCCAGGCCGAGCGTCGCCCGGCGTGACATCAACTTGCTCATATCGACCATCTTGCTTCTCCTTTGCGTGTCGTGTGTCCTCCCTCTACCCTCGTCCTGCCGACGCGCGCTGAACCCGGCCGTTCAGTTTCGGTTTAGCGCCACGCCCTAACCGACCGGCGAGGAATGAGAGGCGAGACGATGCGGATCCTGCTGGTCGAGGACGACACGGCGCTGGCCGAGGGCATCGCCAGGGCGCTGCGCCGCGAGCATTTCGCGGTCGACCTCGCCGCCAATGGCGAGGACGGCGCGCATCTCGGCGATACCGGGCGTTATGACGCCGCGGTGCTCGATCTCGGCCTGCCGGTGAAGCCGGGCATCACCGTGCTGCGCGAATGGCGCGCGGCGGGGCGCGACCTGCCGGTGCTGATCCTCACCGCGCGCGACGGCTGGTCGGACAAGGTCGAGGGGTTCCGCGCCGGCGCCGACGATTATCTCACCAAGCCGTTCCGCGTCGAGGAACTGGTCATGCGGCTGCGCGCGCTGGTCCGCCGCGCCGCCGGGCATGCCGCCGCGGTCATCACCTGCGGTCCGCTGGCGTTCGACGCGCAGACCGGCCAGTTCGAGCTCGACGGCCTGCCGCTGCGCCTCACCGCGTTCGAATGGCGCGTGCTGTCGGCGCTGATGCTGCGCAAAAGCGTGGTGATCGACCGGCTCGACCTGCTCGAGCGTGTCTATGAGACCGATACCGACCCCGATTCCAACTCGCTCGAGGTGATCATCGGCCGGCTGCGCCGCAAGATCGGCGCGACGATGATCGAGACGGTGCGCGGGCGCGGTTACCGCCTCACCGACGGCGTCATGGCATGAGGCTGTTGCCGCGTTCGCTCTATGGCCGGCTGGTGCTGCTCTCTGTGGTCGCGACAATCGCCGCGCTGGCCTTTGCCGCGCTGGCGATCGGCACGATCCTCGAACGCTTCGTCACCGCGGGGCTCGACGACCGGCTCGACGCGCAGATCGCGCTGCTCGCCACCGCCGTCCGCCCCGATGGCAGCATCGATGCGGCGCGCGCGCCCGTCGCCGCGCCCTATGACGATGCCGAGTCGGGCTGGGGCTGGCGGATCGTCGCGCCACGCGGCACGCTTGCCTCGCCGACGCCGCCCGAGGCCGAGGGTGCGGGCCTGCTCCCTGCCCCGCCGCCGCCCCGCCCGCACGACGACGATCGCGATGAGGCGCGCGAGCGTCATTGGGGTCGCGACCCGCACCCGTTCGATCTGCGCGGCGCCAATGGCCGCGTCCGCCATGCCCGGCGGCTGACGGTGGCGACCGCTGCCGGCCCGGCGACGATCATCGCCGCCGCGCCGCGCAGCATCGTCGCGCGGCCGATCCGTGCCGCGATGCCGCCGCTGCTCGGCTCGCTCGCGCTGCTCGGCGTGGCGCTGGCGTTGGCGACTTTGGTGCAGCTGCGCCTCGGCCTGCGCCCGCTCGGTCGACTACGCGCGTCGATCGCGGCGATTCGTGGCGGCACCGCGCAGCGCCTGCCCAGCGACCAACCGACCGAACTTGCCCCGCTCGCTGCCGAGCTCAACGCGCTGCTCGACCAGAATGCCGCGCAGCTCGCCAGCGCGCGCGGCCATGTCGCCAATCTCGCGCACGGCCTCAAGACCCCGCTCGCCACGCTGGCGGTGGCGCTGCGCGAGCCCGGCCGCGACCCCGATGGCAGCCTCGCCGCCGAGGTGGCGCGGATCGACGGCGCGATCCGCCACCATCTCGGCCGAGCGCGCGCCGAGGTGCCGGGTGGCGCGACCCGCCGGCGCAGCGCGCTCGCCCCGGCAGTGACCGCGCTCGCCGCCGCGCTGGCGCGGATCCACGCCGATCGCGCCATCGCCTTTGCCGCCGATGTCCCGCCCGATTTGCAGCTGGCGATCGACGCGCAGGATCTCGACGAGCTGCTCGGCAACCTGCTCGACAATGGCTGGCGCTGGGCGACCCATGAGCTCAGCCTGACCGCGACCGTGGCTGGCGCCATCGCCACGATCACGATCGCCGATGACGGCCCCGGTATCCCCCCCGCCGCGCGCTCTGCCGCGCTCGAACCTGGCCGCCGGCTCGACGAGGCGGGCGAAGGCCATGGCTTCGGCCTGTCGATCGCGCGCGAGCTGGCGGAACTGCACGGCGGCGCGCTGGCGCTGGGCGAGGCACCGGGCGGTGGGCTGGCAGCGGTGGTGACCTTGCCGGTGGCGGCCGGAGCCTGAGCCAACGACCCTTCCCCGGCGAAGGCCGGGGCCCAGGTGGAAAGGTCATCGTAAAGCAGCGCTGCGCGTCGTAATCAGCGTTATCCAACTGGGCCCCGGCCTTCGCCGGGGAAGCAGAAATGAAGGAGTCCGGCATGCCGATCCGCGCCCTCGCCTTCGACGTGTTCGGCACGGTGGTCGACTGGCGCACCAGCATCGCGCGCGAGATGGCGCCGTTCCTCGCCGCGCATGGCCGGCCCGACATCGACCCCGCAGCCTTCGCCGATCAGTGGCGCGGCCTCTACCAGCCGGCGATGGAGGAATGCCGCAGCGGCCGCCGGCCCTATACCAGGCTCGATATCCTCAACCGCGAGACGCTCGAGACTTTGCTCGCCCGCCACGACATCGCCCCGGCGTCGATCGCCGAGGAGGCGCTGGTCGAAGCGGCGCATGCCTGGCGCCGACTCGATCCGTGGCCCGACTCGGTCGCCGGGCTGACACGACTCAAGGCGCGCTTCCCGATCGTCACGCTGTCCAACGCCAACACCGCGCTGTCGCTCGCGATGGCGCGCCGCGCCGGCCTGCCCTGGGATACGATCCTCGGCGCCGAATCGACCGGCCATTACAAGCCGCTGCCCCAGGCCTATCGCGGCACCGCCGACATTCTCGGCATCGCGCCGGCCGAGCTGTGCCTCGTCGCCGCGCATCACAGCGACCTCGCCGCCGCGCGCGCCTGCGGCCTCGCCACCGCCTATGTCGCGCGGCCGCTGGAATATGGCGGCCGTCCGGCGCCCGATCGCGCTGCGGCACAGGCGTGGGACCATGAGGCGACCAGCCTCACCGACCTCGCCGACCGGCTCGGCGCGCCGCCGGTCTGACACCACGTGACCCCCTCGCGATTGTGGCATTATCGATGACATAACATTCACAAAAAATCTTGCGTTCCCTGTTCGTCCCCTTGCCTTTCGCGAACCCGGCGGAAGTCCGCGCGTCGCGGCATTGCAGCATGCCGACGGATGCCATGAGCCGACTCAAAATAGCGACGAACCGAGTCATGAAAGAGTCATTTACCGTCTTGCGTCGCGCGGCGATCGGGCACAATCTGTTGGGGTTGAGTTCGGGGGCGAACCCAAGAACTGGTAGAGCGATCACCGCAACACCATATTGCGGCACTGAACCACCTGCGCATCTTTCGCGCGGGGGAGGACAGATTTCGCTCTCCGTCGGGGCGCCCGCGATGGTATCATGGGGGTTCGCCCCCGATTCGAACGGACAGGGAACACGGGTCGCGGGGCCCGGGTTGAAAAGGGCGGCAGACAGATGGATTTCAGGGACAGTCAGGAAGCGAATGTGAACATGGCCAGCGACACGATCGACGCCGTCCCGGCGAGCACGGCCCCCGCTGAGGCGGCGAAGGACATGCGCGCGCCCGCGACGAGCGACGGCGCGGCGAACGAGCGCAACGGCGCGGCGCGCAAGCTCGAGACGCGCGGCGATTCGAAGGAAGTGCGCGCGCAGCTCTACCCCGTCGAGGTCGATCATTCGCGCGACGCGCTGCTGACCGATTTCGGCAAGGAGACGTTGTCCGACCGCTATCTGCTGCCGGGCGAGAAGTTCCAGGACCTGTTCGTCCGCGTCGCCTCGGCCTATGCCGACGATGCCGCGCACGCGCAGCGCCTCTACGACTATATTTCGCGGCTGTGGTTCATGCCCGCCACCCCCGTGCTGTCGAACGGCGGCACCGGGCGCGGCCTGCCCATCTCCTGCTTCCTCAACTCGGTGCCCGACAGCCTGGGCGGCATCGTCGACACCTGGAACGAGAATGTCTGGCTCGCCTCGCGCGGCGGCGGCATCGGCACCTATTGGGGCAATGTCCGCGGCATCGGCGAGCCGGTCGGCCTCAACGGCAAGACCAGCGGCATCATCCCGTTCGTCCGCGTGATGGATTCGCTGACCCTCGCGATCAGCCAGGGCAGTCTCCGCCGCGGGTCGGCCGCGGTCTATCTCGACATCTCGCACCCCGAGATCGAGGAATTCCTCGAGATCCGCAAACCCTCGGGCGACTTCAACCGCAAGGCGCTCAACTTGCACCACGGCGTGCTCGTCACCGACGCCTTCATGGAAGCGGTGCGCGAGGGCGCCGAATGGACCCTCACCAGCCCCAAGGACGGCAGCGCCCGCGCGACGGTCGATGCCCGCTCGCTTTTCCAGAAGCTGGTCGAGACCCGTCTCGCTACTGGCGAGCCGTACATCGTCTTCGCCGACCATGTGAACAAGGCGATGCCCAAGCATCACCGCGATCTCGGCCTCAAGGTCTCGACCTCCAACCTGTGCTCGGAAATCACGCTGCCGACCGGCAAGGACCATCTCGGCAACGATCGCACCGCGGTGTGCTGCCTGTCGTCGCTGAACTTCGAGACCTGGGACCAGTGGAAGGACGCCAAGGGCTTCATCGAGGACATCATGCGGTTCCTCGACAATGTCTTGCAGGACTTCATCGACCGCGCCGAGCCGGGCATGGAGCATGCCGCCTATTCGGCGATGCGCGAGCGTTCGGTCGGGCTCGGCGTGATGGGCTTCCACAGCTTCTTGCAGGCACGCGGCCTGCCCTTCGAGGGCGCCATGGCCAAGAGCTGGAACATGCGCATGTTCAAGCACATCAAGGCGCAGGTCGACGAGGCCTCGATGCAGCTCGCGGTCGAGCGCGGCCCCTGCCCCGACGCCGCCGACATGGGCGTGATGGAGCGTTTCAGCTGCAAGATGGCGATCGCGCCGACCGCCTCGATCAGCATCATCACCGGCGGCACCAGCGCCTGCATCGAGCCGATCCCGGCCAACATCTACACCCACAAGACGCTCAGCGGCTCGTGGTCGATCAAGAACCCCTATCTCGAAAAGCTGCTCAACGAGAAATCGAAGAACAGCGACGCGGTGTGGAACTCGATCCTCGAACTGGGCGGCTCGGTCCAGCATCTCGATTTCCTCTCCACCGAGGAGAAGGACTGCTTCAAGACCAGCTTCGAGATCGACCAGCGCTGGATCCTCGAGCTCGCCGGCGACCGCGCGCCCTATATCGACCAGGCGCAGTCCTTGAACCTGTTCATCCCGGCCGATGTCGAGAAATGGGACCTGCTGATGCTCCATTTCCGCGCCTGGGAACTGGGCATCAAGTCGCTTTATTATCTCCGCTCCAAATCGGTGCAGCGCGCCGGTTTCGCCGGCGGGGTAGAGAGCGACAACACCATCGACGCGCCCAAATTCGAGGTCGAATCGCGCGATTACGACGAGTGTCTGGCGTGCCAGTGAGGTGGCGCTAGCAAGTCCCCCTCACCCTTCCGACCCGGCGGGTCTCCCTCCCTCTCCCACAAGGGGAGAGGGAAACCAGGAATCGTACCCAATCTCCTCTCCCCTTGTGGGAGAGGAAGGGGCCCACGCGAAGCGTGGGAAGGTGAGGGGGAATGCGCAAGGTCTGACCAGGCGCCAGCTCCTGCCAACCAACACCGTCGCGCGTTCACGCGAACTGCGCCACAACGCCACGGACGCCGAGAAGAAACTGTGGCGCGCCTTTCGCGAGGCGTTCCCGCACGCGAAATTCCGCTTCCAGGTGCCGATGGGCCGTTTCTTTGCCGATTTCTTCTCGCACGCGGCCAGACTGATCGTCGAAGTCGATGGTGGCCAGCATGGCGAGGCCGAGTCCTACGACGAGAACCGGACACGCTTCTTGCAAGGCGAAGGCTACCGCGTTCTTCGCTTCTGGAACAACGATGTGTTGGGTAATCTGAATGGTGTGATCTCGACGATCGCGCCGCAAATTCCTTCTCCCCTTGTGGGAGAAGGTGGCGCGAAGCGCCGGATGAGGGGGAGTCCGGAACGCAACGTCCGCGTCAGTCCCCCTCACCCTTCCGACCCTACGGGTTTCCCTCCCTCTCCCACAAGGGGAGAGGGAAAGTGAGTTCAGGCCTCTTCCTCGAAGGTCACGGCGACGTCGCCATTGGCGCTGAGCCGCACCTGGTTGCCCTCGACATCGGCCACCAAGCCGAGCGAGATATAGTGATGGTGGCCCATATGGCGCCCGGCGCCGCTGTCCTGCTTGGTCAGCTTGATGCGCTCACCCTCGACCTTGTCGACGGTCCCGACATGGACGCCGTCGGCACCGATGACTTCCATATGTCCCCTGATCGCGCTTGCATCGGCCATGGTATCAGCTCCTTCGTTACGGTTGCGGACCCCCAACGCACGAAGCGCGCTTTGGTCGCAACGGAAATATAGGCATGATCGCGTCACTCTCACAGGGCTATGGCGTCGAGGCGTTGATCGCCGCGCTGGCCGGCCTGTGGCTGATCGCCACCGGCGGCAGCGACGGCGCCGACAAGTTCATGGCGCGCCGCGCGCCCGGGCCGGGCAGCGGCGCGACGGGCTATTTCAAAAAGGTCGCGGCGATCGACGCCGGCCATAAAAAGCGCCTCCGCTGGCCGTGGCGGCTGGCCGGCCTGATCATGGTCGCGGGCGCCGCCTTCTATCTCCTGCTAAGGTCGCCGGCATGATTCTCCCCGCCCCGCTCATCATGGCCGCCGTCGCCGCCACCAGCGCCATCGCTGCGATCGTCGTGCTGCTGCGCCCGGTGCGCAGCGAGGCCGGCAGCTATGGCCGCCGCATTGCCGGCACGATGTTCGCCGCCTTCGCGATCATTCTCGGCGGCTTCGCGGCGTCGCTCTGGTCGTGGGGCGCGCGGTGATGGGCTTTCCGCAGATTACCATCGGCAACCGCACCATTGGTGGCTCCGCTTCCTGGCTGCTGTTAACGGCCATCGTGCTCTGGTTGGGCGGCGGCGCAATACTCCGCGAAAAAGTCGGCTGGCCTGAGCATTACGGCTTTCAGTGCCACGGTCGCGGCTGCATGATTGACGAGATGGGTCATAGTTTGGCCTTGGTGCGGCAGGGCGGGTTCCTTCCTGACCTGCTATTCATCGACATCTGGTCGATCTTTGCGATCCCGCTTGCCCTCTTCGCCTGGACGAAGCTGCGCCGCCGCCCAGACAATCTTGAAACCACATCCTACATATCAGACCCGGAGTAAGCCCATGTCCCTCACCGAAGCCCGCAAGCAGTACAAGCCGTTCGAATACCCCTGGGCGTTCGAGTTCTGGAAGCGCCAGCAGCAGATCCACTGGATGCCCGAGGAAGTGCCGCTCGGCGAGGATTGCCGCGACTGGGCGCAGAAGCTGTCGGATCACGAGCGCAACCTGCTGACGCAGATCTTCCGCTTCTTCACCCAGGCCGATGTCGAGGTGCAGGATTGCTACCACGAGAAATATGGCCGCATCTTCAAGCCGACCGAGATCAAGATGATGCTCGCCGCCTTCTCCAACATGGAGACGGTGCACATCGCGGCGTACAGCCACCTGCTCGACACGATCGGCATGCCCGAGAGCGAATATGGCGCCTTCCTCGAATATAGCGAGATGAAGGACAAGCACGACTATCTGCAGACCTTCGGCGTCGACACCGACGAGGATATCGCCAAGACGCTGGCGATGTTCGGCGGCTTCACCGAAGGCTTGCAGCTCTTCGCCAGCTTCGCGATGCTGATGAACTTCCCGCGCTTCAACAAGATGAAGGGCATGGGCCAGATCGTCACCTGGTCGATCCGCGACGAGAGCCTGCACTGCGAGGGCATCATCAAGCTGTTCCACGCCTTCTGCAAGGAACGCGATTGCCTGACCAAGTCGGTGCGCTCCGACATCATGGACATGTGCCAGACGACGGTGCGGCTCGAGGACAATTTCATCGATCTCGCCTTCGAGATGGGTCCGGTCAACGGCATGACGCCCAAGGAGATCAAGAAATATATCCGCTACATCGCCGACTGGCGGCTGGGGCAGCTCGGCATGAAGCCGATCTACATGATCGACGAGCACCCGCTGCCATGGCTCGCGCCGATGCTCAACGGCGTCGAGCACGCCAACTTCTTCGAACAGCGCGCCACCGAATATTCCAAGGCCGCGACGCGCGGCAACTGGAACGAGGTGTGGGAAGGCTTCGACAAGCGGCAGAAAGCCAAGGCCGGCCCGGCGGCGAATGAGGATGCGGGCGTGGGAGCGGCTGGCGAGGGGGATATGTTCTCCAAGGCCGGGATTGCGGCGGAATAACTTTGGGGGCGAGTGATGAAACCGGAAGACCTTGACTATAAGAGCATTCTATCGCTCGCCTCGAAGCATATTGCCAAAGGACGCTCAGAATCTGCCGCATTCCTCAACTGGTTTCTCGAAGAAGTTTACAACCTGGACGACATTGAAGCCGATGACAGTATTTGTGACGGAAATTACGACCAAGGCATAGACGCGATATATGTTAACGACCTTGATCAAGAGGTCGTATTTTTCCAATCAAAGCTTTCCCAGAATTTTGCAAAGACACTCGGTGATGTCGCATTGAAAGAGTTTTCTGGCTCTCTCGGTCAATTCGACAGCGCCGAGAAGGTTGCCGCCCTAGCGGCTAACACAAAAAATTCTGAATTAAAGAAACTTGTAGAACGAAGTAAAATTCCGGAAAAGATTGGGACGGGCTACAAAATTAGGGGAGTTTTTATTACGAACGCGCTTCGTGATGAAAACGCCGTCGCCTTTCTCGGCAACCATTTGTCGATAACACTGTATGATCGGCAACGTATTGCGGAAGAATATATAGATATTAATGCCCCCGAAGGCGTGCAGGGCAAGACAAGTCTATCTGTATTCGAATCGCTAATGCTTATTTATGAGGCTGGCAGCCAAGCCACAATGTACCAGTTCATTACTCCGGCCTCTGATTTAGTTTCGCTGTCAGGCATCAGCGACTTCTCTCTTTTTGCTCAAAATGTCAGACTTCCTTTAGGAAACACTAGTGTCAATCGTGGCATTAGGGAAAGCTTGGGCCACAAAGAAACACATCCTTTATTCCCGCTATTCCACAATGGCATTACATTACTTTGTGATTTGGTGGACATTTCATCTGACGGTGAGACGCTCATCGTCACTAATTATGTAGTAGTAAATGGTGCTCAGACCGTTTCTACTTTATACAAAGATCGAGATAAGATTTCACCCGATCTCAGAGCCCGAGCGGAAAGTGGTTGAGCGATATCAGTAGGTTGTGATTCACCGTCGTTGTCGAGACGATAGGAGAAGCAGATGGCCTGGACTGATACCGCCCGCCGGCAACATAGGCGG